>JBBSJC010000400.1:0-7728 GCA_038257655.1 Polyangiales bacterium
CGACAACCACCTCGATTGGTACGGCGCCGAGCTCGTGCAAGGCAGCGCCCTCGATGGAACACGCCCTGAGGGTTCCCCGCTCGACTGGACGACCAACGAGTGGCCCTCGTCGTGGGGTCCCGTCGCCACCATCGAAGAGAATGGTTATGGCCTTGACCCCATGAACGAGTTTGGCATGCACTACTGGAAGCTCGACGTCGACATGGATTGTTCGCGTGCCGTGCCGGATGCCGCAGGCAACCTCTGGTTTGAGCTCAAATCCTTCATCTCCAATGGCCCGGGCTGGGAGGGCAACGTGCGACAAAACGGCGCACCTTACCTTTCCAACAATCACTTCGCGCAGTGCGGTAAAGCCAACATTTTTCGACGCGGCCAAGACCAGGCGCTCATCCGAAACTTTCCGCTGTATGAAGCGGGTACCAGCCTGAGTTGCGCGGGCGGTGCGCTCATCATCGAGCTCGCCGAGTACGGTCAGTACGTGGCAAGCGTGACGGATCCTGAGGCCGTCGCCTACTTCCTTGCGAAGTCCGAAGAGACCTTTGAGCACACCTATGATCTCTACAACAACTCCTACACGCGCACCGTCACACGCGAGCTCCCTTTTCAGGTCGTCGTGGCCGACGACGAGCAGAGCATGAAGGTGAGTGACTTCCGCAGGTACAGCGACGGAAGCTTCTTCACCTCAGGGCCGCCCGGTACCAGTCTTGAATGGAGTGGCAACTCCTTGACCCTAAGCGTGCGCAGCGTAAAGGCCCTGGGCAGTCACGTGGTCGTGTACTACGACGTGGGAACCTATACTTTTGCAGACTGTCGGGCGCTCTGAGCGGCGAGGCGTCTACAGGCGCGCGGGACGCCCTGGCTGCACGGTGCACGTCGACGAGTTCCCCAATGCGTACTGCGTGCCCCCCGGAGTCTTCTGGCTAAGGCCCGGTTGCTCAGCACAACGGCGGCATGGCGGGGTTCGAACGGAGCTCGCCGCATTCTAAGCTACGGCTCTCGACTGCAGCCCTGCGGCACATCGCAGAATCAGGTCAGACCAGGCACAGGTACTGCTCGCGCCGTGGCGCACGCTGCGGTAGAAGGCTGCATGCCGAGCTCATCGTGGTTCAAACAAGCGGTTTCGCTGCCCATGGTCGCCCTGTTGAGCCTGGGTGCATGCTCCAAGGAAGAACGATCCGCGGAGCCAGCGGCACCCGTCGCCGAAGCGCCCGCGCTGCCCGTGCCTACCGCGGAGCCCAGCAAAGCGAGCGCGACCAAGCCCGAGCCCGAGTCGGTGGGCCGAGGCATGGCCGACCTAACGTTAACCGGAGCCATTACGCAGCAGCTGAAAGGGCAGGTCGTGGTGTGCGGCTCTACCTTTCTAGAGGGTCGCAATCAGGGCGGGTCCTGGGCCATCCGCGGCGACGACCTCGACTTTACGATCATGGCGCTGGGCGATGTCGATTTCGATGCGCCCACGGTGATCTTGAACGTCAAGCAACCCAATCGCGTGCAGTACGTCCTCAACCGAAAGGCGGGCAACGTGAGCGTCGCCAGGGATCGTACCCTTGCGAAAATCGACACTGATCTGCGGGAGATAGTGGGAACCGGCAAGGTGCACGTGAAGGGCACCATGACGTGCCCACCCAAGTGAATGTGGCTAGTAAACACCGCGAAGATGGACCCGCAGCCCCGAAACGCGCTGCGGGGCGCCCCGATCCGGGCGTTCACGTGGGAGCAGGGTCCGCAAGCGCTGCGCGAGCTCCGAGTGCACGTCGGTTTGCTCTAGGCTACTCGGGCTTTCCGCTTTTCCACGAGCGCAGCGCATTGGCGAGCTTGGGGAAGCGTTGTTCGACGCCGAGTCGCCGCAACAGGCGCGTCAGCCACCGCGTGAAGGGATTCACCTTGCGCTTCGAGCCCACGAATCGCCCGAGCACCGCAGAGCGCGCCGAGGCGTCGACGCCATACTCGGAGTAGAGGTGCACGAGCTCCGCGACCAAGTCCGAAATGCCCGTCGTGTTCACGTCCCAGGCTTGGCAGTACGAATCGGGCTTGTTGCGGATCATGGCTTTACCGATGATGCGCATGATCTGCTGATCGATCAGGTCGCCGTTGCCATCGAGATAGTGTTTGTAGGAAAAAAAACGGTCGGCTGGAGCGAGCACGGGTTGATCGCCGTCTTTCTTCGGCGCCCGCAACGAGTGGATCACCTCGTACTCATGCTCGATGTACGCCTCAACGGTGTTCTGCTCATCGTCTTTCTCGTACTCTATAAAGTTGTGAAACGCATCGTAGAGGGTCTTGGGATTGCCGTACGCGCCCGACACCAAGTAGTAGAACATCGCGCCGAGCGAGTAGATGTCGGCCGGGCGATCGACGCTTTTGATGATCTTGGCCCGCACGTTCGACTCGCTCGGCTCCTTGAAGGGAGTCGCCAAGAAGAGCTTCTTCTTCGTGCGATCGGCGCCCGCCACAGGATAGCGCTCGTCACGGTTGAAGATCTGAAACGTGTCGTTCTGCGTCAGGTACATGTAGAAGTCTTCGAAGTAGTCGACCTCGAGCGATCCTTGCTCCACGTTGACGAGCAACTCGAACGCGTTGGTCTCTTGCTCCGGTGATTGAAAAAACAACGTTCCCGGCACGCCGCCGTAGCGCGTCATCGAGAGGTCGATGGAGTCTTCGTGCACCTTACCCACGTTGAGGTCGGCCACGCGCACGTCGAGCGTGGCGCCCTGCAGACGCGGGTTGGGAAGGCGCAGGAGCACGTTGGCGGGCTTGAGATCGCGGTGCACGATGTTGCGCTCGAGGTGCGCGAACTCGATCGCAGAGGCTACGGGCAGCATGTACTCGAGCACGCGAAACAACCGTTCGCGCATCGGATAGGCTAGCAAGTCGTCGCGCATCCCTCGATTGCGCGAGCCCTTGAGACGCTCCTCGAGCGACATCTCGCACAGCTCGAGAATCATGAAGTCGTTTTCGACTTTGTCGCGGATGGCGGGCGGAATGAACTCGGGATTGTCGGACTCACCCGAGGCGTGCAACGTGATGATGTTTGGGTGTCCTTGCACTCGCTCGAGCAATTCTTTTTCGAGCTGGAACCGGAAGACATCCTGCTCCGAAACGCCTTTTTGCAGGATCTTGATCGCAACGTTGCGACGGAAGGCCGTCTTGGACTCGAGCCACCGCTCTTCGCCGAGGTAGGCCTTGGCGAATCGACCGGAGCCGAGCTCGGTGGGCTGACCGTTGGCATCGAGCACGAATGCATAAGCGCGCGAGCGCACCACGTGCGAGCCCTGCACGGCGCGCTGTGTCGACGGAGCGGTGGACGATGCGGGCGGCGGAGGGCGTGAGCTCGCGCTGCGGGTGGAAGACGTTGGGTTCGACACGAGAGGCGTCGGCGAAGAAGGCGGCGACGAGGCGGCGAGGGGCACGCTCGCGCTCGGAGCAGGCGTAGACGACGACACGAAAGCGGGCGGCTCAAGCGATGCGGAGGACGGATCGCTGCGCGGCGCAGCCGAGGCCGTGATGGGTGCCGGTTTCGCAGCTGACGGCAACGACGCGCGAGGTGAGCGTGGGGCCGGCGCCGGGGCGCTTGCGCGCAGCGGTGGTGCGGCCGCTGAGGGCGCACTGGGAGCCGAAGCAGGAGCGGCAGCCGAAGCGGCAGCCGACGCGGGAGCTTTGCTGGGCGCCGCCTGAGCGTTGCTGACGAGCGCGCGCGCCTGCTGCACTGCGTTGGTCAGTGTGCCGGTGAGAAACGTGTCGGTCGTCTCGGTGATCAGCACGCCCTCTCCGCCTGTGCCGGCGCCGGGCGGGGTGGTTCCGTCATTCAAGGATGGCCTCCTAGGCGCGCCGCGGGAGTGCCGCGGAACAGAAGCAAGAGCTCGCGTCCCGGCCCCAGGTCGAGGAGAACTGCGCCCGCCTGTGCCGAGCGGACGGCCAGCGTCACGCCCTCCCACGAAAGCTGTTGTTCGTCATCGACCGATTTCGCGAAGAGACAGTGCACGCCATCGAGGCGTCTTCGGTCCGGCGCGACGAGATCGAGCTGCGCGTCGTCTTCGACGTCGACAGCGCCTGTCGGGCGTGCACCCGTTCTCGCGACGAAGCAGTTCAGACCCCTAATGTTGATGCGAGGCAGAGGGCCTCGCGAAGGCATCAGTGTCACCCGGATGCGGGCCTTGGAAGGCCATGGCGTCGCACCGCCGTCGAGGTCGACCTGCTCCACACCCGCGAGATCGACCAGCATGAGCGGACGTCCGAGCAGGGTGCTCTCCACGGCGCGCGCGCAGTCGATGACGTGCGTTTTGACGGAATGAATGCCAGTTTCGTGGCCTTGCACTTCCGCAGGGGGCGCCCTCGACTTCACGCTTGGCGCGGGAGCTGTCGCGCCTTCGGCTGGTTCGGCCGACACCAAGAGGGACGACGTGACGCTCGGGCCGTTGTCTTCCCAGCCCGCCGAATCGTCGAGCGCAGCATGGGTGCCGGTGCGCGGACCGCCCGCCGCCGCGATACCGACGGCTTCGCGCAGGGCAAAGGCGAAAGCGTCTGCGGACTCGTAGCGAGCTACCGGGTTCACGCGACACGCCGTACGGATGACGTCCGCGAGCTTCTGTGGCAGTCCGAACTCGGCTACCTTGCGTGCGAGGTGGGCCTCGCAATCGAGGCGCTCGCGGGCCTCCGTTTGCTCGTCCACGGCGAACACCCGTTTTCCGGCTAGCACGAACGCAGTGACGAGTCCGAGCGCGAACAAGTCGGCAGCCGGCGTCACGGCCTCGCCGAGCAGCTGCTCCGGTGCGGCCCACCCCGGCGAGTAGAGGCGCATCGACGTTCCGTTCGGCAAAGCGGTCGCTCCCGGGTAGACGTAGCGCGTGGGCGTCTTGGCGATGCCGAAGTCCCCCAGCTTGGTGAGCCTGCGTTCGCCCAAAAGGCTGAGGAAGATGTTCGAGGGCTTGATGTCGCGGTGCACGATGCCGTGCGCGTGCGCCTCGCTGAGCGCCTCTGCCACTGGCTCCAGGAGCTCGAGCGCTTCACGCGGCTCACGCGGCCCTCGGCGACGCACGTAAGACGCCAGCGTCCCGCCCTCGAGGAGCTCCGACACCTGAAACGGCGCGGCGCTCTCGTCCTCGAGCTGCCCGAAGTCGTAAATGCGGAGTGTGTTGGGGTGGGTGAGCTGCGACAGCGCGAACGCCTCTTGCACGAAGTGCTCGCAAGATGCGCGGCGCAGAAGCGGATGGTCCGAGCTCTGATGGAAGATCTTGATGCAGACGGGCCGTCGCAGCCGAACGTCGTGTCCGCGATACACCATACCCATACCGCCTCGGGCGATCGGTTTGTCGACGCGATATCTCCCAAGTAGAACTTGTCCGACTACTCCGAGCGCGTCAGCTGGCAAGGGATCTCCGGAAGCCGTGGGTACTCTGTAGTTAATGTCGAACACCCTGCGCACGCGTGTCAAGCATCGCCCGGCTGCGCGGAGCGTCGCTGCGCGGGCTGCGCGGAGTGTCGCTGCGCGGGGTGCACGTGCGGCAAGCAAAGGGAAAGTGCGTCCGCTACGTCGGCTCGCCTACATGCGCGCCGATGCGCTTTTCGAGGCCTGGTGCTACGAGCCAGCTTGGCGGCAGCATGCGACACCAGCACGCAGCCCCACGGAGACTTTGACAACCACCCCGGGTCCCGGCCTGCAGTCACGGCGCCGAAGCGGTCGCGCTCTATGCTCAACCAAGGCCATTGGAGCCGGCGTCAAACACTTCATCGCCAAGCCTTACACGGCCGAAGCCCTGCTGAGCACACTGGGCAAAGCCCTCGGCAAGCCGGACGAGCGACCACGCGATACAAATCGCAAGGATCTGGCTATTGGCGACCGTGACTTGCCGGCGTGCAACCCTAAGGAGGAGGCCTCGCTATTTGGCGGGTGCCGGCGACTCCTGCAGAAGCCTGAGCTGACGTTCGTAGAATGCCGCGATCTTCTCCGCGTCGCGCGCTAGCATGTCATCGTGGTTGGCCATGGCGTCGAAATTCGCCGCGATCTTGTTGTTCTCCGGCATCTTACGGCCCTTGCTGTCGCGCGCATCGCGATAGCGCCGGGCCGTGGCGCGGTTCTGCTCAGCCTCTTGACGGTACTGGTTCGCCTTGCTCTTGAAGATGCGAATCTTCGCCTCGAGCTCCTCCGCGGTCGCGGGCATCTGCTCGTCTGCTTTGGAGTAGGAGGGGGCGGCCAGGCTGGCCACTCCCAGGAGGCCCACGAGCGCTGCGGAGATTAGCATCTGTCGGAGCATTAACTTCGCCTGCATTGTTCCGTCTCCTTCGAGTTGTGTCGTGCTGGGTCGAACGTCGAAAGTCTCGCGCGAGGGGGCGTCCGATGCCGACGACCGTTGCTGGTCTAGCTCAGATTCCGATCCGTTCTGTTTCGGGCACGTATATTCGGCAAGTCCTCAGCCTATCCCCACGGGTGGTCGGTCCAGCACACGAGCCTGTTGTCCGGTGCACCCAGTCGAGGGAACGTTGCGTCAGCCGATGAGCGCGCGCGCCTTCTGGGGGAAAACGACGACGGGGGAAAACGACGACGGTCCTCTATAGTTGCATTGATCACCTAGACGCTATGGGGGAAAACTAAACGCAAGAATAGAGGACCGTCGTCGGTGGTCGGTGGCCGCATCCTTCGGCGTCGAAGCGACTCCGACTTGGGCCCCGGTTTAGCGGAAGGGGTGTTGCTTAGCGCGGTCGGTGATGTCGCTGCAGCGTTGGTTTACAGCGTCGGCTGCGCTGGTTCCGTCAAAGACAAACGAGCCTTCCGCAACCACGACGCTGGTGTCGGCCTGCCCCGAACGGTTCGGATGAATCTTGATCGTAAACTTATGTTTGCTCTCAGTATCCCATTGGATGCCCTTGCACAACCAGCGCGCCTGGTAGAGCGAGCGAGGGTCCGGAGCGTCCTGAAGCGCAGGGAATACGCTGATTGCAAAGTAGTCCGTGTTCCAACCCTCAGAGCTCAGGGCGGCACTTTCACTCGGGTATGAGTTTTCGTCGACGTAAATCCTGATGGAGTAGGCCTCGAGCCCCAACTGTACGTTCGTCTTCGGAAGGACAGCTAGTCCGTACACGCTGTCTGTGCCCGTGACCACGCCCATCGTAAGTAAGGTTGATGCCGTCAGTCCAGACAATCGTGTCGTGCACAGAGTAAGGAACTCGTGCCGAGCTCGTTCTTCCGCGAGCTCGTGATCCTGAAGCCAAGCGCAACCAGGCGAAGTTGAAAGCGCCTCTGAGCAGGACAAACACTAGGTAAAAATCCCAATAGCTGCGCTCTCACGCACTCGCTTGCACGTGGCAAAGCCTCTTGCCGCGGCCTTGCATTAGACCCCCCGGACGGTCTACACCTTTCCGATGCCGCTCAGGGGACGCATTCCAACATACTTGCTGACTTGTGTTTTGTGCCTTCTGCTGTCGCATGGTCACGCGCAGGCGCAGCAAACAACTGCTCAGGGTTCGCCCGCTGCGCTGTCGGCAAGCAAAGACAAGGCGGCTCGAGATTTGTTCAACGCCGGCCGGACGGCCTTTTCCGAAGGGTTGTTCGAGGACGCGATGGTGTCCTTTCAGCGGGCCTATGAGCTCAGCCACCGGCCGCAGCTGTTGTTCAACGTGGGCATGGCGGCCGTCAGCGCGCGACAAGATGACAAGGCGATCGCGGCCTTTGAGCAGTACTTACGGGAAATCCCAAACGCCGAAAATCGCGAATACGTGGAAGCACGCATCGCA
>JBBSJC010000401.1:0-7696 GCA_038257655.1 Polyangiales bacterium
GCTTGGCTTTCTCGTCGCTGCTCAGTCGCAAATCGTCGGACCAAGGAAGCCTCGGCTGACACTCGTCTGTATCGTCCGCCAGAAACGGCGGCATGCGCCCTTCTTCGACCGCACTCGCCAGCGCGCCCGCGTACGGTTTCGCGGCGGCGTAGCTCGTCAGGGAGAACGGCGCGATGCCACCCTCGCGATGGCAAGCGCTACATTGCGTCATCACGATGGGCGCGATGTCCGCGTGCCACGTCACAGAAGTCGTAAGGTTCGGGTTGCTGTCGCTGCCCGTTGGGTTGGGCCCTGCGAGCGCCTCGTCGGTGCACGCGCCTGCCAATCCCGCATACAGCGCCAAGGCCAAGCCTTTCCACGCACCTGATGACCTAAGGTATTTGTTGGGCATCGACGACCCATACCCTGCCGATGGCTATCAAGTCACGCCACGTGCGGATCCCGCACCTGCCGAGGGAAAGGTGGGATGCAAAACCACCACCTCTCCCGCGATGGCGGGGCCTGCGCGCAAACGGTAAGGTTCACAGCACCGCACGAATGAATCGACACCTCCGCGGCACCGCGATCGGATAGAGTGAGCTGATCCGAGCGACATCACGCGCCCCCTCGGCGAACAGAAAGCAGGCGAGCGTTTCAGGGACTAGCACGTTTTGAAGCGCCTAAGCGCCCTGGCTCGGTTGCGACGAAAGGAGAGATGAGGTTGTCGGGTCACGGTGCGGAAACACTTGAAGAGGGTGAGACGCCGAGCGGCGAAAGTCCGCGGGTGCTTCATGGGCGCTATCGCCTCGTCGACAAGATCGGCAGCGGGGGTATGGGAGTCGTTTATCGCGCAGTAGACGAGAGCAGCGGCAACCACGTCGCGCTCAAGCAGCTGCTCACCAAGCGCTCCGCGACGAGCCAGGCGCTGGCTCTTTTCGAGCGCGAGTATCAGACACTCGCCAGCCTGAGCCATCCCCGCATCATTCGCACCTTCGACTACGGCATCGACGACAGCGGGCCGTACTACACGATGGAGCTGCTCGAAGGCCAAGACCTGAGAGAGCTCGCACCGCTTCCATATCACAAGGCATGCCTGTACCTGCGCGACGTCGCCACGTCGCTCGCCTTACTCCACGCCCGGCGGTTGGTGCACCGTGACGTGACCCCGCGCAACGTGCGCGTGACTGGCGACGGACACTGCAAGCTGCTCGACTTTGGTGCGCTGGCTGCCTTCGGTGCGACCGACGGAGTGGTCGGTACCGCACACAGCATCCCACCCGAAGCACTCGAAAGTGGCGTCCTCGATCAGCGCAGCGATCTGTACTCGCTGGGAGCGCTCGCATACTGGTTGTTGAGTGGCCGGCACGCCTATCCTGCGCGACGCCTCGACGAGTTGCCGGAAATGTGGGCACGCCGCATCAAGGGCCCAGCCAGCATCGTGCCCGAGATTCCCCAGGAGCTCGATCGACTGGTATTGCAGCTGCTGCGCAGGGACCCGCTGGCGCGGCCCGCCAGCGCCGCCGAGGTGATCGACCGCCTGAATCACGTGGCGGGTCTGGCCGACGAACACGAGGCAGACGTGCTCGCCTTCGCGCAGTCGTACTTGATCAATGCGCGACTGGTAGACCGCGAGGCGCAGCTGTCCCGGGTGGGCAAAAGCCTCGCCCAAGCTGCACGGTCTGAGGGTTGCTCCCTTTGGGTCGAGGCAAGTGGAGGCATGGGCAGAACACGGCTGCTCGCCGAGGCAGGCATTCAAGCCCAGCTGAGCGGAGCCGCGGTCGCGAGCGCGGACGCAAGCGGCTCGAAGCTACCCTTCGACACCACCCGAAAGCTCGCGCAAGCCCTACTCCGCGCCCGCCCCGAGAGCGCACGTGCTCTAAGCAGGTCGCAGCTCGCGGCGGTCGCCATGGTCGACCACGGCCTCGCAGAGCGCTTGGGCGCCGACGCCAAGCCCCCTCCCCTCGCCACCGGCGAGGACTTTCGTGTCGATGCGCCCTTGGCTTTGCAGCAGCTGTTCGTCGAGCACGCAAAGCGAGAGCCTTTGTTGGTAGCCGTCGACAATGTCGAAGAATCTGACGAAGCCTCACTGGCGCTGCTCGTGACGCTCGCCCGCCACGCACCTCAGCTCAAGCTGGTGCTGCTGCTGACTTGCCGTCAGACCGAACGCCCGAGCACCTCGAGCGCACTGAGGCGTCTGCGCGAGCACAGTCAGGCGATAGAGCTCGAGGGCCTGGCTGCGTCTGCCACCACGGAGCTGATGGGTTCCCTTTTCGGCGAACCCGAGCATCTCGGTCGATTTTCTGAGTGGCTGCACACCACGACCTCCGGCAGCCCGATGTACTCGATCGACCTCGTGAAGCAGATGCTAAGCGCGGGCCTCGTGCGGTATGTCGACGGCCTGTGGCTCCTTCCCGCCGAGCGACCCGAGCTCGCGCGTCCTCAGCAGCTCGATCAAGTGCTCGCAATGCGTCTGAGCAAGCTGAGCCCGACCGCGCTCTCGCTCGCCCAGGGCCTGAGTGTGATGCGCGGAACGCTGACGTTCGACCTGTGTGCCAAGCTGGCCGAGCGAACCTCGACCTACACCGTCTACAACGTGATCGAGGAGCTCGCGCAGGCGCGCGTGCTCGTGGTCGATGGTGAGAGCTGCGCCTTCACCAACGATGCGCTGCGCACGGCTGCACTCGCCAGCATGGAGGCGGCGCAACGAGAAACCTGCCATCGCGACGCTGCGGCGATCCTCCTCGCCGCCCCCACGCCCGACCTGCGCGCGCGACTCGAGGCAGGACGACAGCTGATGGAAGGTGGAGAGCGGTCTCGCGGTGCCGACCTGGTGCGCGCCTCTGTGGAAGGGGTGATGTTGGACGCGGGCCGCGAAGAGCTACGCATGGCCGTGGGAGCCTGCGAGCTCGCGCTGCAGGTCTACGTCGAACAAGGCCGCTCTGCCTACGAGCAGGCCCCGCTGCTGTCTGTGCTGGCGAGCAGCACATTCTACGTCGACTGGCGACTTGGCGGGCGGATCGGGCCTGTCGCGCTTGCCGTATTGGGCGAGGTGACCGGTACCACGCTCGCAACCCGCTTGCGCAGGTTCCTGGGGGGTCACCTTTCGCTCGTGGTGGGTCTGCTGGTCGCAGCGTGCCGTTTCGCGTTCAAGAGATCGCGGGTGGGCTACACGTTTACTTCTCTCATCGAGTCGTTGTTCGCGGCCTCGTCAGGTATGGCAGGGGCCTCTGCCGTGTTGCTCGACCGTGAGGGAGTGCGCAAGGCAGCGGGCGCGCTCGAGCCCTTCGCGGTTCTCGGCGACAAATCGTTGCCCGGGTTCATGTTCAACTTCGCACGCAGCCTGGAAATGCCCGCGACCGATCGCTGGGCCCGAACCCTGCCACACTGGACCAAGCTGGCGCAGCAGCTCGATCAACCGAGTGCCTTCGGCATGCCCGAAACCCAGCGTCAAGCGACCGTCGGCGGGGCCTTCTACATTCAGGGTGTCAGCGAGGCCTTTCGAGGGGGCGACGGGGCCTTACGCTGTGCGCTCAAGCTCGATCAGACAGGCATCGCGATGTACCGCATGCAGGCCCACCAGCTGCGCAGCGCCCACCACGCGTACCGTGGCGAGCTCGACAAGTCGGCGCGCTACAACGAATACGTAGAGCTGTACGCTGCCCAGGTTGGCTCGGCGTGGCAGGTCGACGTCTGGTACCCGTGCTCGATGATCCTGGTGTCTGCCGCCATCGGCGACGTCATGCTGTCCCGGGGCATCGCAGAGCGGCTCTATGCGTTGAGCCGTGAGATGCCCTCGCTCAGACTGTACGCGCTGCAGGCGCGCGCGTGTTTGCAGTTGGTGCGTGGTGACCTCGACGCATGTGTCGAAACATACAATCAGGTCATGCTCGAACACGAGCCGTTCGCGTTCGCCGGCTGGGCGGCTCTGGTCGGGTTTCGGGCCGCCGCCCTCAACCAGCTCGGCCACCACGAGCACGCCAAGGCAAGCTGCACCGAGGCGCTGAGCTACATCGATGAGAATGACCGTAAGTTCGTGGTCATGTGCATCTGGCTCTACATCGAGCTCGCGATGGCGGAGGCGAGTCTCGGCAACTCCGAGCACGCCGCGGAGCTGCTCGAAGAGCGCCTGGGCTCCGGGGAAGCGGGGGACAATCCCCTGGTCTGCGGTTCCCTGCACCACGCCCGCGCGCGAGTCGCGCTGCTTGCGGCCGACCGCGACGCCTTCGCCACGCACCGTGCAGAAACGGAGCGCTGGTTCACTCAAACGCGCACACCAGCGCTGATCGCACGCTCAGAGCAACTCTCCGCCCTCGAGCTACGTGCACCCTGGCGTCCACGCAGCTCGCCCGCTCCCCAAGCGGCCGAAGAGCTGGGCGCGCTGCTCGCCGAGTGCCCGACGGACGAGAACCGTGCGGAGCGCGCGCTGTCCCTCATCCTGAGGATGAGTGGGGGCGAGCGGGGTGTGCTGTTCCGTGTCTCAGATGGCGAGCTGCGATCGATCGCACACCAGGGTGACGACAAGCCGCCGGTCGAGGTCGAACGGCAGTTGTTGGCCATGGCACGGGACGTGAGCGCAGACTCCACCACCGCGACCGAGACCGTAAGCCAGAGCCACTTGAGCGAGATGCAAGACAGCTCGTTTGGAAAGCTGTCTGGATACCGGCTGCTGCTACTGACGGTATCCGACGCGCAGGGCTTCGTGCCCGTCGCTGCGGTCGCAGTGGTCGACTCCCAGGCCTATCGGCCCCCGAGCTTCGACTGCCTGGACGCGATCGCACGCAGTTTGAGAGCCGAGACCACGGCGCACTGACAGGGTTTGTGCGCTCCGTACATGTCCGCGCAGGTGGGCCCGTGGGCGCGCTAGTTCTGGCACCTGCGGCGACATTGGAGCGTGACCGCCGATGTTACGATCGTGCCCATCCACCATGACCCGTGAGCTCGCTTCAATAGCACCCGACGACCTAGCCGTCCCTGAGCCGACCCTGATCGCGGGGCGCTACCGAATCGAGGAGGAGCTCGCCCACGGAGGCATGGGTGTAGTCTATCGAGCGCATGACAAGTCCACGGGAAAGCACGTCGCCATCAAGCGTCTGCTTCCGGAGCGCAGGACTAAACCTGCCATGCTCGAGCTGTTTCAGCGCGAGTACCGCACGCTCGCCGGGCTGAAACATCCACGCATCATCGCCGTGTTCGACTACGGACTCGATGATGCCGGACCTTACTACACCATGGAGCTGCTCAGCGGACGCGACGTGCGCGCCCTGGCCCCCTTACCATACCGGGATGCGGCTCGACACCTGAGAGACGTGGCGTCATCACTGAGTCTCTTGCATGCACATCGCCTCGTGCACCGCGATGTCAGCGCTACCAACGTGCGACTGACCCATGATGGGCGCGCGAAGTTGCTCGACTTTGGCGCACTCATTCCCTTCGGCCGTGCAGAAACCGTCGTGGGCACGCCCTCGAGCACCTCACCCGAGGCTCTCGCGGGCGAAGCCCTCGACCAGCGAACGGACCTGTATTCCCTCAGTTGCCTGGCATATTTCGTCCTGACCGGCCGGCATGCCTACCCCGCCAAGAGCTTCGACATGTTGCGGAGCATGTGGCAGGGCCCACCTGCCGCGCCCTCGTCCATTGCCAGAGATCTTCCAGAACCGCTCGAACAATTGGTCATGTCCTTACTTAGTCTTGACCGTATGAGCCGGCCGGAGAGCGCCGCGGAGGTCATCGACAGGCTCAACAGCATCGCAAACCTCGATCCCGAGGACGAAGAAGCCGGACCGCGTAGCTACCTACTGAGCTCCGCGATGGTGGGGCGCGACCAGGAAGTACGGCAGCTCATGCGTCGCGTGTCGCGACTCGAGGACGGCCGCGGCAGCGCGGTGTCGATCGAAGGCCCTCTCGGGGCGGGTAAGACCCGGCTGCTGTCGGAGCTCACGATCGGCTCCCGCCTGCGCGGCTTTCCAGTGCTCGAGGTGGCAGCGCGCGAGCACCAGCGTCCCTACGGCGTAGCGGCCGCGGTGGCACAGGCCGCGCTCACGACCTTACCTCGTGAGGGGAGAAAGACCCTCAGCCCGCACCTACCGGTGCTTGGCCACACATTCCCTGAGCTCTTGCGTCCGGGCACGGTGCTCGTGCCGCTCGACGACGACCCCGTTGAACGGCGTCTGCGCACGCTGTCGGCCTTTGCCCAGTGGATGATCGATCTGTCCGAGCGCAAGCCCTTCGTTATCGCCATCGACGACGGTGAGCGAATCGACGGTGCCTCTGCCGCGCTGCTCGCCGCGCTCACGCACGGCGCTGATCAACATCAGGTGCTGGTCGTGACCACTCAGCGCACCGGCAAGCACGCCGTGAGAGACCAGGCACTCTCGGCGTTGCGGTCCCATGCGGAGATCGTGCGCCTTCCACTCCTGCGTAGCGAGGACACCACAGAGCTCTGTCAGATGCTGTTCGGTCAAGCCCCCAACACCGGGCGCGTCGCGAGTTGGCTGCACGAGCTGAGCGCGGGCAACCCAATGCAGTGCATGGAGTTGGCTTCCCACCTCGTGAGCACGAAGGTCATCCGCTACGCCCAGGGTACGTGGGTACTGCCGCACGAGCTCGCCCCTTCGGAGCTACCGGCCGGCGTCGAGCAAGCCCGGGCAGATCGCATCGCGCACCTCACTCCCGATGCGCGAACGCTCGCGGAGATGCTCAGCCTGCAGCGCGGTTCCCTATCCGACGAGCTGTGCCGCGCCCTGGGTGACCTGGCACAGCTCAGCGCTCCGGGCGCCCTGCTAGCGGAGCTGCACGGCAAGGGCATCCTGTCGCGAGGCGCCTCTGGTTCGTTCTTCGCGCAGGAACCCATGCGCGAGGCGCTGGCGGAAGGCCTAGACCCGGAGCGCCGCAAGGTACTGCACGGCACTATTGGTAGGGTATTAGTCCAGGAGTCGAGCCCCGCCCCAGAGCGCGAAATCGAGGCCGGGTTCCACCTGATCCGGGCGGGAGACATTCAGCAAGGTGCACCCCTGCTCGAGAGCGGGGCGGAGAAGCTCGCCACAGTCGGAGAGGGGTTGCGCGACGCCATTCCGGCCTTTGAGGCACTACTGCGCATATACCGTGCTCAGGGTCGGAGTTGGAAGCAGTGTGCCCACATCTTACGCTCGTTGGTGGTGGCGGGACAGGCGACCGATCGCACGCTGATAGAGCGCTACGGCGAGCTCACCTTTCAGGTCATTCTCGACATGACTGGTCTAACACTGGCCTCCCGCTTGCGCCCATTCTTGGGCCGCCGCCTCTCGGTGATCGTCGGGTTGGTCTCGGGAGCGCTGCGCTTCGTTCTCACCCCGAAGCGCTATCGCTTCGGTAACCTGAGCGACCTGTTTGTGCACTCCTTTGGCGTCGCCGTACTGCTCGTCGCCTCGTACATGAGTTTGATGCAACCCAAGAGAATCGCGACCATACTCATGGGCCTCGCGCCGCTCTCGTGGCTTCCGAGGGGAGAGATCGGGCACTTTATCTACGACATGTGCAGCGCGTTTCACCTCATATCGGTGGGCCGTGACCGCGAGGCGAGTCACCTGCTCGAGCAGTTGAAGACGCAGCTGGACGACCCGGCTCAGCTGCGCAACGTGAGTCTGCCGATCAAGCAGCGCATGCGCGGCGGCGTCATTCTTGCCCGGGGTGTGTGCGACATCCACCTGACGACGCCTGCGGGGGTTCCGCAGCTGGCCGA
>JBBSJC010000402.1:0-7675 GCA_038257655.1 Polyangiales bacterium
GGGACGCTGCGCAGGCGCTTCATGAGTTGGTGTTCACGCTGGAGCAGGATTCGGACATGTTGATCAAAGGTCGCGCTGAGGTGTCTGAATGAGCCGTCCTCTTGCCCCACGTATCCTCGGTACCCTCGCGCTCTGTTGGAGCAGCCTGCTGCCTGCCTGCGCGCTGCTATCAAAGGCTGAGCCCCTTTCTACACGCTATTTCACCCCGCAGTATGCTGCCCCGTCCGAGACGCAGGTTACGCCGGCTACGCACAGCCCGCAGCCACTGCCAACCGCCTCGGCATTGAGCCTGCGCTTAGGGCTCGTAAGCGCAGCGTCGAACCTACGTGAGCGCATGGCTTACCGCCCCTCTGAGCATGAAATCGCCTATTACGAGACGCGCCGCTGGAGCGAGCGCCCTGGCTCCTACCTCGAGCATGCGCTCTCGCGCTCGCTCTTCGAACGGCACGGCCTGACGATGGTCGTTTCCGGTAGCGCCCCCACGCTTGGGGTGGAGCTCAAGCGCTTCGAAGAGATCGTGCAGAAACCCCACCGCGTGCGGGTTGAAGTAACGATGGTGCTGCAGCACGACAAGATCGCGCAGTTTCACGAAACGGTCCGCATCGAGCAGAAGGTGGCCGAGGTCGACCCCGAGCAGGCGCCCGAAGCCGTCGTCCACGCGTTCTCACTCGCTCTACAGGCCGTGGTGGAGCGCGTCGCGGAGCGCAGCGTACAGACTCTGAAGGCGATCGACGCGCGCGAGGCAGCGGATTCTTCGCAGTCGCCGCGGCCTACCGGCGCCGCGACCGGTAGCGCGCGCTAAACGCTTGCGGGTAGCTCGCGCTGACCCGTCATTTTCGCCCCACGCGACGTTTCCGCCCCGAGCCTCCAACGCTCGTTAAGTCCCTCCGCGCCCTTAGCCAGCCTCTCGCAGATGCTGGCTAGGTAGACAGATAGCGCAGCGCACACGCGTCCCCCCTCCAACCCTCGAGCGCGACAAGGATGTCCGGCATGGACCACGCCCGCTCGATGCCCCGCCAGCTATCTCCGGGTGGCAGCCGCCGTTGCCCATGCTGCCAGAGCAGCTCGATCTCACGCTCTCGATCAGGCGGCTGGCTGCGATTGCTGCGCTTTCTGGGGTTTCGCTTCTATCGATGCCCCGGTTGTAGGCATTTTTTTTTGGGGCTGCGGCGGCGATCCACAGAATGACGGTACTTTGGCACTCGTCTTGCGTAGGGCCCGCCCCATGACGGGCTCACCCGTCCCAACCTGCGAGGATTCCCAATGCGTCACCAACTTGTCCTTTCTACGCTGCTTAGTGCCATTGGCTTCTGGGTAGTGCAGCCGGTCGCAGAGGCGCAAAGCCTCGAAGCATGCGGCGATATTCACGTCGAAGCGCAGGCCGAATGCGAAGTGGTGGCCCCCGGGGTGGAGTGCGACGCGCTATGCACACCGATTTCGGTGCAAGCTGCCTGCGCCGCCCAGCTGACCGCGCGATGCGATGGTCAGTGCACCGCCAGCGCTAGCGCTCAGTGCACGGGCAGCTGCCAAGCGGACTGCGGCGTCAAGTGCACGGTCGATCCGGGCAAGTTCGACTGCAGCCTCGAGTGTCAGGCACACTGCGGTGCCTCCTGCGACGCTGAGTGTTCGGCGAGCAGCAACAAAGCGGAATGTAAAGCATCGTGCGAAGCGACCTGCGGCGGAAGCTGCGATGGAAAGTGCGACGTTCAGCCGCCTTCCGCAGATTGCAACGCAAAGTGTGAAGCGAGCTGCACTGGCTCATGCACGGCCCAAGCGAACATCGACTGTCAGGTCGACTGTCAGGCCGATTTCTACGCAGAGTGTAAGGTCGACGTACAGGGTGGCTGCGAGGTCGACTGTGAGACGATGGAAGGCGCATTGTTCTGCGAGGGACAATACGTGGACCACGAAGACAACCTGGCGATGTGCGTGGCCGCGCTCGAAGCAACGCTGAACGCCAACGTCGAGGGCTACGCCTCGGGCAGCAGCTCCTGCGAGGGAGGCACGTGCAAGGCCGACGGCGAAGCGGGCGTATCCTGCAGTGTCGTTCCCCATCAAACCGCGTCCAGCGGTGCCCTGTGGTTGCTTGCACTGTCAGGTCTCGGACTAGTCGCACGACGCCGTCAGCGCTGACCGCGCACCAAAGCTCCTGCATGCCGCGCGCTGGCACGTGTGTTGCCTATAGGCGCGCATGCGAGAGCTGAGTGAGGATCGAGACGTCAGGGCCTCCGTACGCCCACCACCCCCAAGCCCACCGCCCCCAAGCCCTTCGGCGCGCACGTCCTTCACCTACCAACACCGCCGCTTGCTGCTGATCGTGTTCGCAGTCTTGTTCATCGCGGCGGGTTGGTATGGTCGTGATACGGCGGGGGACCTCGTTGCAGGCGGCTTCGATGACCCGCGCAGCGAGTCCTCGCGCGCCGATGCGTTGCTCGATCAGCGCTTCGGCTTCGGCACGCCCGACGTGGTCGTCGCCTACACCCATCCCTCGCTCCGCGTCGATGATCCACGGTTTGAGCAGCTGCTCGCGCCGGCCCTCCGGCGGATAAGTCTCGTGCCTGGGGTGGACGGCGTCGCCACGCCCTACGGCGCACAACCCGACGCACTGGTATCCAAGGACGGTCGCACCGTCGTCAGCACAGTAAGATTGGCCGGTACGGGCAAGACCCTGCAGAGTGCCTTCGACGCGGTCGAGCCTCAGCTCCAAGTCCCCGGTCTCACCGCGCTCGTGGGCGGGGCGGTTCCTGGCTCGCGCCAAGCCCAAGAGGCTGCGGAGCGGGACCTAATACGCGCGGAGCTTATAACCTTACCCTTGCTCGCGATCTTACTTGTGATCTTCTTTCGAGGCCTGGTGGTAGCAAGCTTACCTTTGCTCGTGGGTGGCTTCTCCGTGGCGTGCGCCCTGGCCTGCGTGCGCCTGATGACGCATTTCTCGGACGTCTCCATTTTTGCCATGAACATCGTGACCTTTGTCGGGCTTGGCGTCGCCATCGACTATTCGCTGTTTATGACCAGCCGCTTCCGCGATGAGCTTGGCAGCGGACTGCCCGTGGAAAAGGCCGTGTTCAACACGATGAAAACCGCCGGCCGCACGATTGCTTACTCTGGTCTGGCAGTCGGCGTCAGTTTGCTCGCGCTGATGGTGTTCCCGCTCATGCTCCTTCGCAGCGTGGCGGTAGCGGGTAGCTTAGTTATCGTGATGTCGCTGCTCGGAGCGCTGCTGTTTCTACCGGCCATGTTGGCGGCACTCGGGCCGCGCATCGAACTGTTATCGTTTGGTGCGAAACGCGAGGTAGCCACCACACCCCGTTTTTGGAGCCGCGTGGCCACACTGGTCATGCGCGCACCGGTGCTCGTCACCGTGCTCGTCACATGCCTACTCGTTGCGCTCGGCTTGCCCTTTCTACGCATCAATGCTGCGGTTTCTGGAGCCGCGGTCTTACCTGCCGACGCTCAGGCCAGACAGGTCGCCGAGCTGCTCGAGTCTCCGGCATTCCCCACCCAAGCCGTAAGCCCTATTCAGATCGTCGTGACGACGCCGAGCGAGGTACTGAGTGCCCAGGCGCTCGACGCCCTCGAACGCTACGTGAAGCAGATCGAGCGCGTACCCCATGTCAGTCACGTGGATGGTGTGGTGGGTAGTGGGGGCCCCTCGAGCGCTCAGCTGCTGGGTAGCTTGCAGACTCCTGCTGCACCGGCGATACGCGCCCGGCTTAGTCGGCTGGTTCAAGGCCGTGAGACGGCGCTGCGCGTCAGCCTCGACGTGCCGCCCGCTTCTGCCGCTGCAATCGAGACACTCAAACAAGTGCGCGCGTTAGAAGAGCCCTCGCTCAAAACCCTGGTCACCAGCCCTGCAGCTCGCCTGGTCGATTTGCAGGCGACTCTAAACGACAAGCTGCCCTGGGCCCTGGGCCTTATCTGTCTTGCGACCTTCGTCGTGTTGTTCTTGGCCTTTGGTTCGGTCGTCATGCCGATCAAAGCCATTCTGATGAACATCCTCTCCTTGACAGCCAGCTTCGGAGCGCTTGTGTGGATCTTCCAGGACGGGCGCTTTGAGTCGTTCCTCGGTTACCGTTCACCCGGCAACATCGAGCTTACTATCCCAGTGGTCATGTTCGCGGTCGTCTTTGGCTTGGCCATGGACTACGAGCTGTTCTTACTGAGCCGCATTCGCGAAGCCTATGACCGCACCGGGGATACCCATGCCAGTGTCACCACGGGCCTTGAGCAGACAGGGCAGATCATCACGCGCGCAGCGCTCCTGCTGGTGGCGGTGATGATCGGCTTCATCAGTGCCGACATGCTGCTCGTGAAGGAGCTCGGGGTCGGGATGGCCGTGGCGATTATCGTAGACGCCACGATCGTGCGCGCCCTGCTCGTGCCGGCAACCATGCAGTTGCTAGGCCACTACAATTGGTGGGCGCCCAAGCCGCTCGCGCAGCTATGGGCTAGGTTGTCGTTGGGAGTAGACGAGCGCTCTTGAGCGGATCGGTAGCAGCCGAGGCGGAAAACTCAGTGCGCCGAAGGTTCAGCAATCGCCTCGCGCATGTCACCCACTGCGTCACGCGCCGTGCGGCCGACGCGCTCCGCGGTCTCGCGCGCGTCACCCAACAGGCGATCACGGGTAGGTCCCATTAGACGGTTTTCGGGTCGCGTCATGGGCAACAGCATGCCCACGCCCACACCGGCTGCGATCGCAAGCGCCCCGACGGCCATGGGGTTCTCGCGGGCGTAGTCACGCGTAAGGCGCTGTGCTGCGTCTAGTTGGTGGCGCGCCTCGTGGCTTAGATCACTTGCGCGGTGACTAAGGTCGGACGCCGTCTCTTTGACCCGACTGCCCATCTCGCTGAGTTTTTCGCTGGCGCGCTCGCGCAGGTCACCAACGCCCTCGCGCAGCTCATCGACGCCCTCACGCACTCGATCGGCCATGTCGTGAGCCCCCCCCTCTGCCATCTGGTGAGTACCCGCCATCTGGTGCGTACGGCCCTGCACGCGACCTTCTCGGTAGCTGCGACCTCCCTGATAACCACTGCCTGCCAAGTAGTCACTCTCTCGGTCGCGCCAATTGGACTGCTCCTGCCAATCGGCCCTCAGGTAACGAGGCGAACCGCGGTCGCGCTGATGACGCATCGTCAACATCAACCAACCGGTGCCGATTCCGATCAGGGCCAAGGGCAGCGCATTCGTAGTCATGAAATCGCCGGTGACGTGGCCTGCGTGGCGGGCGCGATCGCCAAGCTCACTCATGGTTTCCGTGACGGAGTCGATGGCGTGATCTTTGGCGGTACGTAGCATGTCTTTGGCCTCCTCTTTTGCGTCTCGCAAGGCATCCTTAGCCCCCTGCTTCAAATTTTCGGGGGTAAACTTTTCACCCAACGCTTTGATGTCTTCCGTGATCGCCGAGCGGGTCTCGCTGATCTCGGCTTCGATCTCTTCGGGTGTTTTCTTACGTGTCTGCTGACCTGGTTGGTCAGCCGGAAAATGCTGCGTAGTCATTTGACGGCCTCCTTCAAGGAATGACCAGTGCGCTTCACGCTCTGGACGGTTTGCGTGGACCCAGGCTGCGGCGAAAGCTCGCTTTTGCGCTGCAGCATCGCGTAGCCAACGCCTAGGGCGACGAGGCTTACGATCAGTGCCGCGAGCCAGGGCGCGAGCACATATGATAACCCAATGATGATGGCGGCGACCCCTGCCAACACGCCGGCGTACATCACCGCGCCGCCAAGCGCCACGATAGTAAGGTCGGTCTTCACCTGATCGACGCGATTTTCGAGCTCGGTCAGCGCGAGCTGAAGATGCTGACCAACGAGCTTGTCGGCGTTATCCCAAACGTCAGCGACGATAGCACCCATGCGCCGCTCATCACTCATGGCTTGATGGGCATCCATGGCTTGATGAGCTTCGTCGAAACGCGGCCCCTCGACCGTCATGACGTCCTCGAACCCGGTCCCGTGCCAGGCGTTGTGCCAAGTTTAGCTTTGTCGCCATTGGAGCCGGGCGTGCCCAAGGCCCCTGTCGAGCCGGCAGAGCCAGTGAAGCCTGCCGAGCTTGTGGAAGCAGGCGTACCGGTCCCGGGCGAGCTGGTTCCAGTCGAGCCCATACCACCGGGCGAGCCGGTTCCGGCCGAGCCATATGTACGAGGCTCGGAATAACCTGCGCTCGAGACGGGACGGTCTACGACTGTCGTGCTGGGCACCGTCGTGACTCCCTGCTGGTTAGGCATCGACCGGGAGGACGACATCTGACCCTGTCTGCGTGAATCGTAGCTGAACTGTGAGTCTGACTTTTGCGCGGCAGAGCTCTTCAAGAAGCGCCCTGCGGCGAGCCCAAGAAGGAACGTCCCGCCGAAGAACCAGGCTGGTCGCTCTGTTGCAAAGCGCTGAACGTCACGCACCATGTCGGATGGATTGGCCGATTTGACATAAGATGCGAGCCGCTCCACGCGATCACCCGCCTGGTCCAAATAGTCGGCCACGACCTCGTCCTCAAGACGCAGCTCGTCACTCGTGGTGCGCAGCGCATCCCCGACACGGCGGATTCTCTGCGTAAGCTGCCCGCGCTGCTGCGACAGTCCAGACTCCGCCTTATCGCGGGCTTCTTGTACCCGGTCTACGGCCGAGTTTGCGATTTTCTCAGCGGCCCTCTCAGCTTGGCCCGCCAGCTTGGATGTGTCTGGTGTCGGTGAGCTCTGCCAGCCCCCGGACATGTTCGGATTCTGATTTCCCATGAATGCTACCTCCCTCGGAATGCGTCGACAGGAGTGCAATGCGCATGCCGCGACTAATATATCCCGTCCCTAACCACCGGGAAACTAATAGCAGAGGAGATCTCTGGCCGCTTCCGCGGCGGCGCAACTGAGCGGCACGTTGCCGAAGTCACGTAGCGCCGCAACTTCTTCGCATGAGGCTTCGCCGACGCATTCAGCCGCGCTGACAAAGGCTGCGCTGCACTCTGCGCTCACACTCCACTCCGCAGTCGTAGCGCGCATTACGCAGCGCTCTTCGCATGCTCCAGGACTTCCATTCAGGAGTTCACAGGCGCTCGCGCGTTCGCACATCTTCTGGCATCCAGCGGGTACTTGGCCCTGTCCAATCGTACATCGGGCGAAATACGCGACGGCTTGCGCGCCACAGGTGGGGTGTTCGCGACGGCCTTCTCTGGCGTATGCCTGTAGTTCCTCGCAGCCAAGCGCAGCGACGCACCTCTTCTCAGCGCGCCCCTCGTTTTCGCAGTCGTAAACCTCGAGCCCCAAGGCCTGGCCTGTACAACTTTCAATACACTCGGGTCGGGTGACGCCTAGACATCCTGCCTGCTGTTCACATGACTCCTGGCACAACTCTATGAAACTGGTGGCGACGCCTGCATCGCCCGTATCATCCGGACTGGGTAGCTCACCCGCGTCCGCGCCGATGTGCCCCATGGGCAGCGTCTCGTCACGCGAACCCGGGTCGCCGCGATCGGAAGGTGGCAGTGCCCCATCGCGCGCTGGGTAAGCGCCGCCGTCCCTTTCGTCGCCTTCGTCGCCATGCGCCGCGCCGCCGTCCGCTGGCATGTCGCCACCGGCCAGCGCGTCCCCCTCCCCGGTGATGGGCCCATAGGAGGTATCCCGCTCGCGCGTAGGGTCGGCGGGTTCCCCGCCACAGGCGAGCACCATCAGGCCACCGGTGACGAGCCA
>JBBSJC010000403.1:0-7657 GCA_038257655.1 Polyangiales bacterium
ACCTGCCTGCGCGTCAGCACCTGCCTGCGCGTCAGCACCTGCCTGCGCGTCAGCACCTGCCTGCGCGTCAGCACCTGCCTGCGCGTCAGCACCTGCCTGCGCGTCAGCACCTGCCTGTGCATCGGGGCTACCGTCTGCGCCCGCGTCAGCGACCTGCGCCTCAGGCGGCGGGTCGGGAATGACCGGAACTTCCCGCGGCTCGAAGATGTCGACGAACGCGGTGGCTTTCCCGAACAAGTCGACGGCAAAAGCTCCGTCATTAATTGCAGAGACGCGGCCTGCTACGATCTCGCCCGCGGTAAACGCATGGCGCTTGGCCCCCGCTGCGCCTTCGAAGAAGCGTGCGTAGATGCCGGCCGAGCCTTCCTTTGCCGGTCGCTCGGCGCGATCTGGTCGCGGCCCGCGCTCGCGCGGTTCACCGCTACGCGCCTGGTCCGGGGCGCCTTCAGCGCCTTCGGTCCCCTCGGCTCCCGCTTGGGCACCCGGGCTCTTTTTACGACGCCTGCGGCGACGCTTCTTCTTGCCCGGCTCCCCGCCAGCCTGACCTTCCACGCCGTCTGCGGACGCGCCTTCCTCGGCTCCGTCGCCCTCTTCGGCGTCGCCCTCGCCTGCCTCTTCAGACGCTGCGTTTGCATCGCCTTCAGACGCCACGTGAGCGGCAGCGGCCTCGGAGCCGCCAGCGGCCTCAGAGCCGGACGTGCCATCGACCTGGGATGAGGATGCCGCGGCATCCAGGGATGAAGATGCCGAGGCATCCTGGGATGAGGATGCATTCGCATCCTGGCTTGTAGCCCCTTGCTCAACCGCCGATGCGGGAGCCTCGGGCGCTTCGTTGTTTTCGTTCATGACGTGCCTAAATTTGCAGCCGAAATGGCCGTGGGGCACGCACACTACGCCGCTGGATCGGGGGCCGTCAAGGCAACGGTATCATCCGGTGCGCGAGCGCCTCTCACTCAGGCTTAAAGTCCCATTTCAAATCGACTTGTCCCTCGGGTCCCGTGAAGCGCAGCACCGCAAACGTAGCCTCGGGCGGCACGGTGGGATAGCCATCCTCGTGCTTGGTAGGAAACACGAGCCGGAAAGATTGCCGCAAGGGGCTGACGCTGGGGAAATAGGCGCGCTCGGCGGGCGTGGGACGCTTTATCTTTTCGATCTCAACGGGCCGGATCTGGCGCCCACGATCGTCGAGCAACAGCACGCGCCACGCGCCACGCTCGTTTGTCAGGTCGAGCTCACGGAACTTGCCGCCACCAAGCGTAACGAGAAAGCGATGGTGCAGCTCAGCGTCGGCCAAGGTGGCGCTCAGCATGGCGTTGCGCGCGTCCGTGGGGAGCGCGAAGTCTTCGGCGTAGCGCACAACATAAGCCCAGCGAAACTCACGGGATTCGAAGGTCGAAGTCACATGCAATACGGTGGTCAAGCGTCCGAAATCGAACGGCGATGCGTCGCGCGTCCAGAGATCGTAGACCGTCTCGTAGTCGCGCGGCGTCAAGGCGTACGCCCGCGGCTTGATGGACACAATCGGCGCTGCACAGGCGGCGATCATTCCAACGGCGACAATCGCCCCCAACACAGCCCGCCCCAGTTTCATCGCCCACACTTATCGGTGTTACTGCAATAAGTCCAACACCGTGTAGGAACGCGTCAGTTGTACAGGCCTTCGGCATCAGCTATGTCCGCGTCGCTGCGTAACGTCTCGACCTGCTGGGCGTACTTACGCCGCATGGAGGCAACTCTGAGCACCTCGGTCGAACGTCCTTCGCTCACGCGCGACGACCTCTTATCGGTCTACTACGACGCGCTTACGCCGCGGGATCTCTGGCGTGTGGGCACCGAGGCAGAGAAGTTCGGCCTGCTCAGCGACACGGGCGCCCCGCTTCCCTATCAGGGGCCGCGCAGCGTCTCGGCCGTGCTTCAGGCGCTCAGCGACGTTTACGGTTGGTTTCCCGAACGCGAATACGAGGGCGGCGATGTGATAGCCCTGCGCCGCGGCGAGGCGTCGATCACCCTGGAGCCTGGCGGTCAGCTCGAGCTCTCCGGTTCGCCCTTTGCGAGCGTCCACCATACGGAGCTCGAGTGGCGGCAGCACCTCGCCGAGCTTCACGATGTGTCGCTTAGCCTGGGCATCACGTGGCATGGCCTCGGCTTTCATCCCTTCGCCAAGCAAGAAGAGCTGTCCTGGGTGCCTAAGCTCCGCTACCCCATCATGAAAGAGTACCTGCCCACACGCGGCAGCAGCGCACTCGACATGATGCGCCGCACCTGCACCGTGCAATCCAATATCGACTACGAGTCCGAAGCCGACGCCGTCGCGAAGATGCGCATTTCGCTCGCACTTTCTCCGGTGATTACGGCGATGTTCGCCAACAGTCCGCTGGTCGAGGGCAAACTTACGGGCGAGCGCTCGCATCGTGCTCGCGTCTGGGTCCACATGGATCCTGATCGCTCCGGGCTGTTGCCGTTCGCCTGGGACAATCTGTCCTTCGATCGCTACGTCGATTGGGCTCTCGACGTGCCGATGTTCATGGTGAAGCGCAAAGGCAAGGCGATTCACAACACAGGCCAGACCTTCCGCGCCTTTATGCGTGATGGCTTCCAGGGCACGCAAGCCACCCGTGACGACTGGATCTCGCACATCGGTACGGTGTTCCCTGAAGTGCGCATGAAAAGAACGATCGAGCTGCGCGGGGCCGACAGTCTGCCGGCGAACCTCGTCTCCGCGTTGCCCGCTTTGACCAAGGGTTTGCTGTACGATCCGCAGGCGTGCGCCGCCGCCGCATCGCTCGCTTCGCGCATCTCATTCGACGCTGCGCAAAGTGCGCGCCTCGACGTCGCCGATAGCGGTCTCTCCGCCAAGCTCGCCGGTCGTTCGGTGCTCGAATGGGCACAGGACGTCCTGTCGATCGCACAGGGCGGGCTCGAGCGCCTGAACGTGCTGCATTGGGATGGCAAAGACGAGCGCGTCTACCTTGAGCCCTTGTCAGCACTGCTCAACGCCGGCATGACGCCTGCCGACGCGCTAGTCAAGAAGCTTGACTTGTCCAAACCGCTCCTCGCGCAGGTCATCGAGCACACGAAGCTGTAGGGAACGCGTGCGCGGCAGCGCAAAGCTGCAAGCGGGTGACACCCGAGTCTGATCAGCCGTGCCGTGGTGAAAGCTTGCGTTTGCGCCGCGTTATGAAAGGCGCCCGTGAGTTGAAGCGTCGTTGGACGCCTACTCTTCGTCGTCCTGCGCTTCTTGGGGCTCATGATCGTCGTCATCGTCGTCATCGGTCTCGATCGTACCAATGCCCGCATTGACGAGCTCTTTCAGCTCTTTGCCTACTTTGAAAAACGGCAGTCGCTTCTCGGGTACGGGCACCGCGCGCCCGGTGCGTGGATTACGCCCGTTGTAGGGCTTGTACTCGCGCACCGTAAAGCTGCCAAAACCGCGTATCTCGATGCCCTCGCCCCGCTCTAGTGCAGCGGTCATGGAGTCGAAAACGCAGTTCACGACGAGCTCTGCTCGGCTCTTGGTGATCTGGTTTCGGCGGGCCACAGCATCGATGAGCTCTGACTTAGTCATCGCATCCTCCCCAGGAACAGTCTCCTTGTAACCTGCGTAAGTCCCCACGGTCAATCACCTTTTCGGAGCGTCTCTCGCCTCGCATAGGGGGCCTTGTGGGCAGCCCACGTTAGGTGGGCCCGGAGGAGAAGTGCCACACCGAGATTGAAGCCGGACCGAAACTCTGGTTATGGTCACGACCTCATTGACCGAGGACGGCCCGAGATGGATCCGCAGCTTGACGACAACGACCCCTTCACGGCATCCGGACGCGGAGGCCCAGATTTGAGCGCATACGAGGACCCGCTGCCCGATGTGGGCGGCACGGATGACGAGACGATCAGAAAAATCAACCGGCGTACGTCGCCAGTTGGACGCGTGGTCGGCATCCTGCTGGTCGTCGGTGCCGCGGGCCTCGGTTACTGGGCCTACATCGACAGCACCACCTACGACAAGCGCATGGACGCGGTCGAGGCGGCTGGCCAACTGCCGCCGGAGCAGATGCTGCCCGCCCTGCGCGACGTCTACGCCAAGTCCACCCACGATGACGTCAAAGAGCGCATCTTGCTAAACCTGGGTGCGTTCGAGGATGCCGCGTCCGTTCCACTGATGATCCAGGCGCTTGACGAAGCCGGCATCGTACGAAGGGCCGCAGCACGCGCTCTTGCCCACATTGGCTCACCTGCCGCTGACGCCGCCAAACCCAAGTTGCTCGAGGTGCTGCCCAAGACCGACCCGCGCGACAAGCCTCAGGTCGTGTGGGCGCTGGCTGTGCTGAAAGAAGCCGCCGCGGTGCCCGAGATTCTCGCTGAGTTTGCCGCAGGTCACCTGCAGAACCTCGAAGACTTAGAGAAAAAGCCTGCCTTCGATCCCAAGGTCATCGTCGATGTCGTGGGGCCGCAAAAGCTTGCGAGCGACGAGCTCCTCAAAAGCAAAGATAAGTCGATCCGCACGCTGGTGGCGGTGGCGCTGTCGGAGGCCGCGAGTCCCGAGGTCGTCGACCCGCTGATCAAGCTGCTGCAAGACGAGGACACCGAGGTCGTGCGCGCGGCCGCGGCCGGCTTAGGTCGCAGTGGGGACCCGCGCGCGGCCCAGCCGCTGTTTGATCTCCTCGGTCGCAAACCGGGCATGCGTCAGAGCGTGCTCGATGCGATCGGTCGCTCTACTAGCGCTCCGGGGATCGCCAAGCTCGTCGAGCAGACTCAGAGCGTCGACCTCAAGCGCTCCTTGGTGTCGCTGCTCGCCGAGACCCACGATCCACGCGTGGCCGATACCTTCGCCAAGCTGCTTGGCGATGCCGATGCCGATATCAAGCAGACCTCGGCTATCGCCCTCGCGCAGCTCGGTGATGCGCGGGCTGTACCAGTGCTGGTTGAGCAGGTGAGCTCGGCGGACCGCACGACGTCTCTCGACGCTCTCGATGCTCTCGCGCTGGTTGCCAAACCTGAGGTGGGCGAAGCGCTTGTGCCGATGCTCAAGGACAATCCTGGTCGCAAGGCCAGCTTGCTCAAGGTGATCGGCAAATCGGGCTCCTCTTCGGCAGCGTCGGCAGTCGTCAAGGAGCTTGAGGGGGACGACATCGAGGCGGCTGCGCTCGCCTTGGCCGACCTGAAGTACGAACCGGCCTACTCGAAGCTGCTCGGCATGGTCAAGCGGCCGAAGGGCGTCGACTTCTCTAAGCCGAGCGTGCCCACGGAGGAGATCGTTCGCGACCGCGAGATCGCTCTGAAAGCCCTCGGCCGCTACGGCAAGCCCGACGCGATCCCGGCTGTGGTCACGATCATCGAAGACCCCACCGATAGCGCGAAGCTGCGAGCGGTTGCGGGCGCTGTGCTCGGGCAGCTCGCCACGCAGGCGACGCTGGTCGACATCCTCGCCAAAGCCAAGAGCGCCACACTGGATGAAGCCACGCGCACCTATTACGTGCAGGGGCTCTGGCAGGCCGATGCCCAGGCCGTCAGCGGTCAGCTTGTGGACCTGCTGCAGCCTTCGGTGCCCGCCGAAGTACGCCGTAGCGCGGCGCTCGCGATTGGCTACGCCGGGGACCCCGCCAACGATCAGCTGCTCATCGACCTGTTGCGCAATCCGGACGTGAAGCGCGAGGCATCGTTTGCGGTCATCCTCGGCGGAAGCCCGAAGGCTGCCGACGAGCTGTACGCCCAGATCTCCGCCGACCGCGAGCTACGCGAAGTCTTACAGGACTTCTTGATGGCAGAAGAACACGACTTCTTCGGCCTGGTGACGGCCCAGCA
The DNA here is from genome assembly GCA_038257655.1 of Polyangiales bacterium. Taxonomy (GTDB): domain Bacteria; phylum Myxococcota_A; class Polyangia; order Polyangiales; family DASUME01; genus DASUME01. The sequence continues at coordinate 5,797 of JBBSJC010000403.1, forward strand.
CTTTGCAAACGGCGAGATCTTTCGCAGGCTCGCCGTGGCCGAGGCACTCAAGAACGGCAAGGGCGCGCTGACCTTCAGCTATCCCTGGCAGCAGGTCATCAAGAGCCTCAAGAGCGGCTGGAGCGGCCCGGGCGGCCTATCGCCGCGGGAGATCCGAGCCAAGCTCTACGAAGCGCTACGCGGCCAGGAGCCCGAAAAGCGCAGACTCGCCGCCGAAGCGCTCGGTGCCATGGGCGAACGCGGCCTGCTGCTTGCCTCACGCGATGAGCCAGGGCCTGGGCAGAACGAGGCCCGCCAGGTCTTGCTGCGCCAGAACCGCGGCGGCTGAGGCGACGAGGCCGAGGCCGGGGCGCACGCTCTACAACCCGTCGAGGGCCTGGCGAACGTCGTCGCACAGGTCCTTGGTATCCTCCACGCCGACGGCATAGCGCACGAGGCTGTTCTTGATCCCGATGGCCTCGCGCTCTTCGGTCGACAGCTCGAAATAACTCATTAGCGCAGGCTGCTCCACCAACGACTCTACCCCGCCCAAGCTGGCACCGATCCTCGGGATGCGCAGCGAATCGACAAAGCGTCCGGTGGTCTCGAGGTCGCCGTCGATTTCGAATGTGACGACGCCCCCAAAACCGCTCATGAGCTTCTTGGCGATGGCGTGGTGCGGATGCGAGGGCAAGCCCGGGTACCACACTTGTTTGACCTTGGGGTGCCGTTCGACAAGCTCTGCAAGCGCTTGCGCGGTTTGATTCTGTTGCGCCACGCGTAGGCCGAGCGTCTTCATGCCGCGAGCCACCAGGTACGCAGCATGGGGATCGAGTATCGCACCGAACACGTGGCGCAAATCGCGGATCAAGCCGACGAGGCCCGCGTTGCCGGCTGCGATGCCAGCGAGCACATCGTTGTGTCCCGCCAAGTACTTGGTGGCGCTGTGGACCACGAGATCGATACCGTGCTCAGCCGGTCGTAAATTGATCGGCGTGGCAAAGGTCGCGTCGATCATCGACTTAACTTTGGTTTTACGACAGATCGCGGCCAGCCTGTCGAGATCGATGCAGGTCTGATAGGGATTGGTCGGCATTTCGCTTATCACGAGGCGCGTGCGATCGGTGATCACCCCCTCGAGTGCGTCGAGATCACCAGGCGCTACAAGCGTGTGCGTGACGCCGAACCTAGCGAGAAAGCCGGTGACGAACTGACGCGTGCGGCGATAACAATCCGCAAACAGCACCACGTGCGAGCCCTCTTTAACGAGCGCTAGAATCGAGGTGGTAATCGCTGCCATCCCGCTCGAAAACGCGACCGCGTCTTCGACGCCTTCGAGCTCGGCAAGCTTGCACTCCACCGCGCGGACCGACGGATTGCCGTAGCGTCCGTACTCCTCTCGCTCAATGCGCCCCTCCATGTAGGCGATGAGCTGAGCGGTGTTGGTGAAGGTATAGGTGGCGGTCTGCGCGATGGGATGCGTAAGCGACGCGTACGGATGCTCGCGAAGCTCGCCACCGTGGACAGCGCGTGTGGGGAAGGACGATTCGTGCTTCTTCTCGGTCACAGCTCAACTTGTAGCGCGAGCCGGGGCACCCTGCAGCTGCCCACGTCTGCTCAAGCGCTTAGTACAGGTCCCCAGAAGTAGGTGATCACTAGGGCTGCCAGGACGTTTTCTCCACGTGGGCGTGAGCGTTGTCCTGGTCGTGAGCCTTGACGGCGACGGCGACGGCGACGGCGACGGGAGCAACTTCGGTCGGCCCTGGTCGATACCTTGGTATGCTCAGTTTTCAGAAAGACGAGCGGTATCGGCAGGCCGTTGAGCTTCTCGCGCGGGTGGTCGCTATGCTGACCAAGTTGTGCCGTTAGAGTAAGAGCGTCG
>JBBSJC010000404.1:0-7642 GCA_038257655.1 Polyangiales bacterium
GCCTACCGTTCTCGAACGCCCGGTTACCCCGGCGCCCGCAAGGCTGGATACTGGGTCCCCGGCTACGGGCTACCCAGGGAGGAGTCCCACCTCCTAGGAAAACATGTCTAACAACCACTGCGCAGAAAATTGGTTATGTTAACAATGTAAACATATGGCGTTTTCAGGGTCTAACACGTTTGTTCTGCTTAAGCTCCTTCGATAGCCAGCGGTACGTCCGTTTGCAGCAGAGTTTGCGACCTTCCGAAGAATCTAGCCCACTTGGGGTGAACAAGGAGCCAGCAGTGTTGACTGCAGGTTGAGAACGGGAGTAAGGCTTCCTCAACTCCCCCGGGACATCGCAAAGTTCGGTCTTGCTCCGAGCTGCCCGTGCAGAGGCCGGGCCATCGTATGGCTAACGCCCGTGTTTCATCATTTCGCCCTCGAGGCGATTTCAGTAAGGTAACCGTGAAAAACAGACTCCGTGCTACCCAAATTGCCTTAGCGAGTGCCCTTGCAGCTGCTGCGCTGTCTTCGTGTGCTGTAGGGGTGTCAGACGAGCAGACAGAAAAGGCCAGCGGAATCGGGCGTACCCAGCAGGCCATCACGAGTAACTTGGTCGCCTCAGCAGATACACACGTTCGAGCCGCATCCGCCACAACCAACTACGGAGATGCGTTTTCTCTCGACGTCACGGCGAACCCTTCGATTGCGACGTCTCGGAATGGCATTGTCCGTTTTCCGCAGGCAGCTATTGCGTCCGCGGTTGGTACCCAGTCGCTTTACTCTGCGCGCATCGAGCTGACCGTGCAGACCATTGCGTCGGGCTGGGGTGGTGGTCGAATCGGTGCGCATCGAATGCTCCGCGACTGGACCGAGGGGACTGGCATTGGCACGCTTACTGTCCCGGCGCGGGGGCCCACGTGGAGCTGCGCAAACGATACGAACACTTCTTTTCTGAACTCGACCAATAACTGCGCGGCCGCAGACCTTTGGAAGCTGGGCACCTCCGGCGCAGGCGCCGTTCCCTACCATGCCGCCGCCGCTGGCACCGCCAAGCTATACTCGGCGCATGGATTCGCCACTGTCTCAATCGACGTTACTGGCGATGTGCGGGCATTCTTAGCAGGGGGCGCCAACTATGGCTGGATGCTGAGAGGAGTCGGGGAACTCCGCAGCGGATCGCAGGTGGCCTTCCATTCGCGCGAATCGGTTGCCCCCCCGCGACTCGTCATGGAGGTCGGTCCTGATTTGTGCGTTGCCGACGCGACAAAAACTAAACCTGGAATCTGCGGCTGCGGAAGCGCCGAGACGGACAGCGACAGCGACGGGGTTCCTAACTGTGACGAGCCGAGCCTACTGGCAGCCGGCGACACGTCGATTCATCTGCTCACCCCTTTTGCAAACTACGGAACCGATGTCAGCCTCGGAGTGACATCTGCGTCGATCGCCGGTTTGGAGCGCGCGCTGATCCGCTTTGATCAAGCTCAAATCGCCACTGCTGTGAGCGCGGCCGGCGGCACGCTTTTCGATGCTCAGCTTGAGATCACCGTACTCGATATGGACGATGGCTGGCACGGCGGGATCATGGAGCTAGTCCCAATGAACAGGACGTGGGTCGAAGGAAATGGTACCGACGGCACGCTGGGTGCGCGCGGCGCAACCTGGGTCTGCGCTGATGACTCACTCACGGGTGGATCTGGCTACCTCATCAATAACTGCACTGCTAGCAACAAATGGGGAATGAACCTATGGGATGCCAACAGGCCATTCGGTACGGTGGCAAGTGCAAAGGTCGAGCTGCACTAAGGCAAGAGCCGCGCCGTAAGGTTTGATGTCACTTCTGATGTTAGGAGCTTCCTTACTGGTGTCGCCAACCACGGTTGGATTCTGAAGGGGGGCGAAGGTCCATTCGCGGGTACGTGGGTGCGGTTTGGCTCACGCGAAAGTGGTATCCCACCCCGGCTAATCCTCAATGCGGGCAGCGCTTGCCCGGCCATGGGTACAACGTTAGATGAGCGCAGCTACTATCGTTCGTTAGAGTGCGCCGACGAAGCCGACGAGGCCAGCGAAGCATCGGCGTGCAACCTCCGGGCGCAAGCGAAGGCAAACTTTGACCGGCATCTCGGAGCCAAGCTTTACGTGCGCAAGGAATACTCGCCCGCTGAAAACCTTGTTCTCTCCCGGGATCGGGGCAAGAAACTTCGCACCCTGTACGCGAGTCCCGCGTTGCTCGCCGCGTTCTGCACCGGAGATGCTGACGGGGATATGGTTCCGGACACCACAGACAATTGCCCCAACTCACGACCTCTGCGGCCGACGGATGCGAACGGCTGCGAGGATACGGTCCTGCCACCCACACCTCCTCGGGAGGCGATTGATGCCTACCTCGATAACATGGGCCTCAACGTCGACCCCCGCTGTGTAGGTGCGCCACGGCCATCTTTGCCTTTCTTCCCCTCGAACGGAGGTTCCCCTGTGACCCGTCATCTGGTCACCAATTATTATTGGATCATTACCAATGTAGAAAGGAACCAGCCCCCCGACTGCGAACTCGAATACCAGTTTGCGGTCACAACCGTTCACGCCAACGGTTCAAGGGCTTTCACCACCCTTACTTTCTCGTCCCAGAATGACCCGCGCGTAATCACCACCCCGCTCACCGCAAACCTCTCGTCGGTTATGACGATCTTCTCTGCGGCGCAGGGTGGAGACGCGGCACTGTGGGGCGTTGACACCGTTCGCGCCGGCATAAGTGCACAAGTTGTCAATGGCAACGGCGAAGCTTCTGGGTGGACCCCCGTCCGCTGGGCAAATGTGCAAAGGTACCAAGATTGATGAAAGCCCCCATCATCCCCTACGCTCTAGGCGCATTCCCCGGGTTTGCCGCAGTGCTTATCCTCATCTCAGGCTGGGCTGCATGGGTCGCAAAAGTGCCGCTTCATCAGCATCTGTCCGCTGCGCGGATTATTATGGATGGCGTTTTTACGAACTTTGGTACGGACGTAGGGATCTACCTTAGAGCTTGCCCCTCCATCCTGACGGGGACGACGCTCGCAGCCCAACTGGTCAGTCCGGCAAGTGTGATCTTGATGGCCGCGTTCGCACGTGCACCGACAATGGCTCCGCGGCTTCGCCATTTGTCCATCGGAGCGCTATTCATTTCCTTCATTCCACACGCCATGGGTGCGATTGCATGTGCGTCACTCATCCCCGGCGTCCAAATGGCAAATCTGATGTCGTGGACGATAAGTCTTTGGACTCGCTCCGCCATCCTGCTGCTCCCCACCCTGGCTTTAGCCTTGGCGGCCGCGAGTCTAGGCCACAGTAAGCTCGCGCGAGTAACCCTTAGCCTCTTGGCAGTCATGGGGTGGGTGCTCCTAGAGCAGCACCATCATGCTTCAGCCGTGTTGAGGTCTTTTCTTTATAATGTTTCGGCGCCTCAAGTGTTCATGGGGGCGCTGTGGTGCGTCTTAATCGCGGCGCTTTTCCTTGGGACCGTCCCACTGCTCCAAGTTTTACTTAGATCTACCCAATCTCGATTTTCGAAAAGGTGCTTAAATGCGTGACAGACGACTCTTGACTGCAACCATGTTGGGTGTCCTATTCGCAGCAACCGAGGCACACGCGTACACTAAAGAAGGCCACTTTGAGATCACCAACGCGGCATACCAGGTGATGCGGGCAGCCAGTCTCTCCAATGTCAGCAATGAGGAGAGGCTCGCACTTAAGATTCCAGGCGCTTGTGCCACTGGCAATGGGCTGTGTGAATCGGTGGTGTCACAAGCTCAGTGGGATGAGTTCATTAAGGACCTTGACTGGACTCGGCGTTACTTGGGTGCGCAGCCCCACGCTATTCCTACCAGCCTTGGCGAACAGTCGGAGTGCGTGACGACGCTCGAGACAGGAGATGTCGGGACCTTCACCGTGACCAGCAAGGGGGGCGTCGAGGGCGATCGTTCTCTGGCTCCGGATCATAGACACTTGAACGCGAATAAGTGCTCGGCGGATCGCTGGAAGCCCGTTGGTGTATACGCGGGTCTACAAGGCCGCGTACCGGCGGATGGCCGAGGTCAGCAAGGTAAAGTTCTCGGGTGGCACGCAAAGAACCGTGACGACGATCTCCAAGAGACGATGATTGATATAAACCCGCTCATTCCGGGACCACTCCTCGCCGTAGGCAATGACATCTATGAAAAGGGCGTAGGCGCCCTTCTTCTCCCGATCATTTGCGTATTCGAGTGGCTGAACGGAGACGCTTCCTCGTGCGACGACGACGCTCGGAGGGTTGCCGACAAGACAAACGTGGTGGAGGTCTTTACTGCGTTGATCCCCGGCATTCATCTAGATCGCGGGGAGTTGTACATCGGCTTTTGGCATCTAATGAACGTTCGAGATGATTCCACTCTGACGAACACCTTTGACGATCATCAGGGGATGTACTTACCGGAGGCGGGACCTGAAAGAGTGCCCGGCGCCATGGATAACGCCATCCGAATCGGAAGCGAGCTCCTCTACTTACGGATCGTCCCGGAAAAGAGCGAGGGAACACATCGGTACGCCATAACATCAGGTGAGGACGATGACGAGCCAAGCATGGAAAGAGCCCCTCTGGACTGGCGACGCGAGCCGTTTGGCACAACCGAGTTCAGCTCCTTAGACAATCTCGCGCTTTCCGGTTACGTGCGCCTCGCCAAGGACAAGCCAATCACCCGACTAGGCTGGCCTTTGCATGCTATCGGCGATGCGACAATCCCAATGCACGTAGTGGCAACGACCAGTTGGGGGCATAGCTCCTACGAGAAGTGGATCGAAATGAACTGGCAAAACCTTACCTACGATACGTCATGCGAAGCCGGGGACCGGGCGTGCGAGGTTGCGAGGCAGACAAACCAACTCAATCAGGCAGCGCGTGTCTTGCAGCTAGCCTACCGGTGGCGCGAGTATCTCGGCCACAGCCCTTTCAATGACCGCACGGGCAACGCGCCTGGAGTCCGCGACTTTATCACTGACCTTGGTCGTGATACGCTGGCACGTGTCGGCGACGACTATAACAGCTGGCCATGGTGCGACATGTGCAGCATCGCCTATGATGTCGACTTAGGTAAGTTCGGCGGTAGGATCGTTCAAGACATTGCAAATAAGTTCCCCGAAGTTTTCATAGCAGAGGGTCGCGATATGCACCTAGAGGCTCGAGATCCCCTAGGGTACTACGATCAACATGAGGGTAAGATTCGGGAGCTTGTTGAGAGTGCCATGGGTGCCAAGCTTGCCTTCCTAAACTGGCATGTGCATAAGCAACTCAATCAGTGCATAGAGCCTGGCCATTATGGTTGTGTAAGTAGCGCCGATTGCTGCGAGGCGATGATATGCCAACCCTCTAACGTGTGTGGCCCGCTCCTCGAGTGATAGAGTATTAGTTGTGAGAGGCTGAGCACTTCGCGACGTGGGCATGGTTTCTTGTCCTAGAGGGACCTTACTGCTGGGGTGTGAGCACTAGAACGGCATAAGAGGACAAAGCGGCTCTGGCCTCTGTCGAGACCAGATAGCCAACGCGGATCCTCTTCGTGGCCGAGCACCCAAAGGAGCACTGCTGGGCTGAGTTCGTGCGATGAGCGCGGAGGCGCACCCTGCCCATCGCGGCGCCGACGTGCGGGGCTTGTTAGCTGCCCATGGACGAGGACAAGAGATTGCGATCCAGCTAAGACCTTAGGATATGTGGCCAGCGTCATTTATGCATTTATGCGAATCTCTGTCTCGTAGCTGGAGGCTGTTCAGGTCCGACGAAGACCTGGGCGCTGAATGCGAATAGGCTGCCCCGATGCAGGGTGCCAACCTGTCGCGGCACTTCCGCCAATGTTGCCCTTCGAGCGAGTGAACCTGGAAGGTGTCCACCGCAAGGTGGTTTGGTGCTAGCCTCACCGAGTGAGGATAGCTTCCGATAAAAAGGTATCGGCAACGTTACCGTCGGGCAGGTTTGTAGCTGCTTGTATTGCTTTTCTAGGGGCATGCGGGCCCACGCCCTGCGCCCACTCGGAAAGCGTGTCGGGCTTCACTACAATCCGCCTCGAACGGGACTGTGGGCGGGCGGAAAAATGCGATTTTGCCCAGGCGCAGGTAGACGTCAGCATTGCTTTGAATGACGAGCCTTGCCTCTCCGCTACGGCGAAAGCGAGCATCAACGGCCGCACGGTGATGCCCGATCGCGCTGGCGGTAGGTCCATCAGCCAAAACGAAGGCTTTACGCCGAAAAGTGAGATATGTGAATGCAACTCCGCTGACTTCTCCACCGGGGCAAGTGTTGCCCTTGGGGACGAGCTGACGTTCGCACTCCCCGCGAGCGGCAAGAACGACGTGATACGCTGGGAGACACCGCCGGACTTCTTACGGCTCGAATTTCCAGACGGAAACCCGGTCCCCGGTGGGGGCAGGGTCATCGCGTTTTTCGCCAAGACTCCGCCTGCTCGCGTGGAGGCTGTCCTTCAGGCCGTCATGGCCGACGGGCAGACCATTAGCCAATCTCTGAATGCACCTTTGGTACCGGGAGTAGATAGCCAGGTATGGCAAATGCCCCGTGGCGAGGGCGCCCGGCCGGGGACCTACCCGGTTGTGGTTCGCTGGGATCGTGACGAAAGTGGGTGCGAGGGCTCAAGTCGTTGCGGGCTTTCAGCCTATCTATCTCTCACTTTTGATGTCCGCTTCGATTGAAAGCTATCGCGCACAGCGGACTAAGAGCATTCGGTTCTCTTTCAGCGACGTGCCGCCGCTACCGTCCCCAAAATCGATGGCATAGACTTCGTCGTCAGCTTCTGGGTCGAACGGCGTGGAGGTCCAAAACGGCTTCCCAGGGGCATCCGGGAACGCTGTGGAATCGATGGCTGGACGGAGTTCGTCCTGGACGATCGAATCCAGTTCGTCGAATGTAGGCACGTGCCAATTGTTCCCTGGCAGTTCGAGTTCTTCGCAATGTTCGTTCGCCTCGTCCCAGGTCGACGGCGTGTCCAGAACGAGCTGCTGCCACGTGAATCCAGTCATGGTGTCGCACACCGTTCCGTCTTGGTTATCAACGAAACGATCAGCGGCCGGCGTCTCATCTGCATCGGCGCTCTTCAGGCACTCCATACCATCGTTCGTGCCTGTGCCGCTCCCGTCATCGCCAGCCCCCCCGCCACATGCGATGGTTGCCAATAGGACGGTAGTGATCGATTTGGGAAACCGCAGGGACATAGACCTTCTCCTAACGAGATCCTCCCTGCGCTGCCGTAGGGCCGGGGACCGCTTCTTCTAAACCGTCTGGCACTCGCAGTCAACGGGTCGTCGCCGGGGCGGGCGTGCATATCACGCACCAGTTAGCTGTATGTCAGATCGCCACGCTGGCATGCATTGAAAACGAACTAACCGAAGCGGCCGCTTGGTGTCTCTCGCATCCACCTGCGCTCGGTAAGTGCAGCATAGCAGGGTCACCGACCTTACCTTTCTGCGCACCATAGCCAGCGGCCTCGTGTGCTGCCGCTGGCACGTAGCCGCCCTTCGGCCGCGCCAGCCAGTTTCGGAGAGTAGACCCCGGGGTTTCCCCCGGGGCCCCTCGCAGAACCGTACGTGCGGCTTTCCCGCATACGGCTCCCAGCGCTAGCGCGTCCGCGTTGGGGCAGGGTAAAGGTTA
>JBBSJC010000405.1:0-7638 GCA_038257655.1 Polyangiales bacterium
GAGCGCGATGGTCGCACTGCTCGAAACGAAGCCGCCCACGAAGCCGGTCAGAGTAAGGCCGAGGCGCGCTCCCACCAGCCGCTGAGCGATGTGCGCCACGCCCGTCAGAAACATCAGCACCACGACCAGTCGCGTCAGCGATTGCGGATTGATGGCGCCGTAGGGACCTGCATGGGTGTCGGGCGCAAGGGGTAGGACCACGAGCGCAAACAGTAAGAAGACCAGACCATCGTGCAGCTCGTCCTGCGTCAGGATTTCCTGGGCGAACTTGTGCAACCCACCGCGAAAGGCCAGCAGCGATGCGACGACGGCCCCTCCACCCGCGGCCAGTGTGGGGTCGCTTATCGCGAGCACACCCAATCCGTACGTAACGACCAGCGAAAGCTCCGTGGTCATGCCACGGTCCGGTTCATCGCGATTCGTCACGTAGACTGCGATGGCCGAGAGCCCGACGATGGCCGCGCCCGTCGCCACGAGTGGCATCGATCCTAAGTATCCGAACAGTCCGCCTAGAAGTCCCACCAAACCGAAAGAGCGCATGCCTGCGGGCCCTCTGCGGGCACGTTCGGCGTGCCTGCGTTCGCGCTCTGTGCCGATCAGTAAGCCGATGCCTAAAGCCAAACCGAGACGCGCCTCCTGCGAGGATAAGAAGCTCATGCTGCTCCACGCATACCCGAAGCAGACTCAGGCAGGTGTGCTCTAGCGCGAGCAACGCTCAGGTTGATCGCGCTCACACGATGCTTATGCGCCGTTGGCGCCGAGTCGGAAGAGCGCCAACCCCATGGCGCCCGTGGGTGTCCATGCCTACCACTACGACCTTACCGTTCGACTCATTCATGCAGTCCCCCATGCTCGTCTCGTTAACGTGGCGCCTTGCCTCAGCCTTAGGCAACTCTTGCTAGCCTAGCTCTAAGTTTCACGCGTGCGCCCGCAAGAATCTGGCCAGCGCGCTGTCGAGACACGCCCAACCCGCGTCCGACTTCAGCAAGACTGCGATTGTCGTCCGAGTAGAGGTGGTCGCGCACGACGGCCCGCTCGCGCTCAGTCAAGCCTTCGAATGCGTTGTGCACGAAACTTGCGCGTTGGGCGCGCACCTCTGCGTCCGCCAGTGCTTCTTCTGGTCCCATGGTCGCATCCTGAAGCTCGAACGAGCTGCCAGGCTCGCCTTGGAACAGTAAGGTGTCGCGCGACGAGAGCGCCTGCATCACCAGCTCCACATCTTGCTCCGAAACACCGAGTGCTTGAGCTATTTCAGATCGAAACGGGGGACGTCCCAGCGTCTGAGTGAGCCTGCGTTCAGCGCCGCGCAGTCGCGAGGCCGCGATGCGTGCGCCGCGAGAGCTCGGCATGCCGACCATGCGTCGATTCTGAAGCGCGTGTCGACGCACATGCGCCCGCACCCACCAGGCTGCGTAGCTGGCAAAGCGCGATTCACGTGCAAGATCGAAACGTCCAATCGCTTCGAGCAATCCGAGCACGCCCTCGGCCATGAGGTCGTGGGCGCTCAAGCCCTCGCGCGAATAACGCGCGGCGATTTGCACGACCAAACGCAAGTGACTGTCGACCAGCTCTGCAACGGCTTTGCGGTCGCGGCGCTTGGCGCACTCCAGGAGCGCACGCTCACGCGGCGCATCGAGCAACGGCTTTTCGCTAGCGATTTGTCGGTAGCGTGCCCAATCATAGTCGTTTGCTGACACTAGTTACCTCTGGCGGCCTGATTGCAGAGGGTGTGCCAAGGCGCAGGAGCCGGGTGGCTACCGCGCTATTTGCCCGTGTGGCGCAGATCTCTCTGCGCCGCAAGGCGTGCGCGGCACGGACCAAACTAAGTAGCTCCCAATCGCTTCAATCAGCCTCGCCCGCGCTTGGACGCCTTGGCGGCGCTCTTGCCTGCGTTGTTGGCGCAGGTCTTTCACCGTCCGGGGGCTCGGGCGCACGTTTTGCGCCGATTAGATCAAAATTCGGGGGGTTGGGGCTGGAACGGCACTTGCTCTGGGTGCCACAAGGAGATGCGAGCCTTGCCAGCCATGCCCCTCGTCGTCGAGTCCGTTCTTGCTGCGAACGGCGAGCTCGGCCGCGTGCTGTCCGTCGATGAGGAAGCCAACGCACGCCAAGGCGGGCTCGTTCCGATCGGACCCGAGCTCCTGCCGGGAACCAGGAGCGAAGCGGTGCAGGAGGCGCCCTTACTGATCCCAAGAGTCACGATGGCGGAGCTCGAACGCATGGCCATCCTGCAGGCCCTAAAGGCCGTCGATGGCTCGACTGCACGCGCAGCCGAGATGCTCGGCATCAGCCGCCGTAAGGTTCAGTATCGCCTCAAGGAGTGGGGCTTGACGGGTGCCTTGGCCGAGGATGGCGAGCCCCAATCCGATCATCCAGGCGAAGGGACTTACCCATGACCAAGAAACTCTTATGCCCGGTTGACTTCTCCAGAGGCCCCGAAGAGGCACTCGCCAAAGGCAGAGGAACTGGCCAAAGCGCTGCATGCGGAAGTAGAACTGTTCCACGCATACCAACTGCCTGTGATGGCACTGCCGGATGCACCGGTGCCTTGGCGCGTGTGAGCTCACTCGACGAAAGCCATAGATTCTTTTCGCTAAAGCCTGCGAGCATCCTCTTGCTTCTAGGCGCTGATTGGCTGATCTACGGAGCGAATATGCTCACGCAGCTGCAGGCGCTGACGGCCTTAGCCGTGGTCGGCAGCTTGCTGGCGGGCGTTTGCTGCGCCGAGATCGAGCGCCGTGCGGGTGCCTCTTTGTTGGAGGCGTTCTGCAAGGCGGCACTTTCGGCTCTGCTCGTCGCCTTACCCCTGCCCGTGCTGGGAACGGTGCTGGCAGGTGTCGCCCTGGTCTGGCGCCTTGGCAGCGCGGCGGCAGGGTTCCGTGCTCAATCGAGATAGCGTCGCTTGCGGCCTTACTATTCGGCTGAAGGCAGCCGCCCTTCGGCCGGCCCTCCGACTGGCCCGCCCGCCGCCCTTCTGGCAGGTCGCGACGGGGTCCACCTCATCTTTTCCATGGCCGGCCTCCACTATGCGGCTTTGACCGCGTTTCTTGTTCCCGTGGGGCTCTATTCTGCCACCACTTCGTGGCGGCCGGCCGCTTCATCCCATCTATCCTCTCCATGAGCGTTCCTTGATTCCTTTCATGTCGCCCACTTGATGGCTGTACACAAAACTCCTGACACCGCCAAGCAATCGCAAGCACTCACCTCAGACGCCTATTCGCGGCAGGCGCCGCTCCTTTCCGGCCAACACACAATCTACGGGAGTGAAAGTTATGAAGAAATCAGAACTAAAAAAATGGGCGAGAGCCCACATGGTCGGCGTAGAGAACACCACCATTCCTTCGTTTTCTGCAGATCTCACCCAACTCGACGAGGCCGGCATTCGCCACGATGTGGAGCAAGCCGTGCGTCACGGCTTCTTTTCTACCTTGGTCGCGACCGAAACCGGGCTCACGTTCGAAGAGCAAAAGCGCTTCGTTGCGGTCGTAGCCGACCACGCAAAGGGGCGCATTTGTGTCTCTACCAGTATTCTATTCGACAACTTCGAGCGCGCAGTCGAGATGATCGAGCACGCAGAAAAGGTCGGCTGCCAGACCATACTTCTCGGTTTTCCCGCTAACTGGTACCCCCTCACTGCCGAAGACGTGCTCGCAAAGACGCGCGAGCTTTGTGCGCTCACCGACATGGCCGTTGTCATCTATCCAAGCCCCCACTTCAATCTCGAACGTTTGCACCCGAGCGGCTATCCATTGGACATACTGCCGCAGGTGGCCGAGATCGAAAATGTTGTGTCAATCAAAGCGGGCGAGTTCGCGCTCTACGCTGAGTGCTTCCAACGTGTTGGGGATAAGCTCCTCATCAACCATCCAGTGGAGCGCTACCTGCCAAACACAACGATGGCATATGGGCAACAATGGATGGGAGCCGGCTGTTATGAGGTGCTTCAATCCCCCGAGCAGCCGTATCTGGTTGAGTACTTCAAGCTGCTGCGCGAAAAGAAGTTCAAAGCCGCGATGGAAATCTACTGGAAGCTCGCGCCGGCAAGAAACATCTTCGAGCAGCAGTTCAACCAAACCGTGATGTCAGGCACCTACAACTGGACGATGCAGAAGTATTACCAATGGTGCGTTGGGGGTAATGGTGGTTTCACCCGGCAGCCCGCGATGAAAATGCATCAACACGAGATGGACATGACCAAGATGGCGTTCGCGATGATCGGTATCACACCGCGTCACCCAGATGCCGAGTTCTATCTCGGCCGCGCCAACACGGCCAAAGCGTAAGCTAAACAAGCGCGGTCCGTCGAATACGAATGCAGTGTAAATCGCCGACGTTCGCGTGCCCGAGTCTTCTTCATGGTAGGGGATGCGAGCAAATCACGGTCCAGCTGACGCCCTGACTAATCACTGTTTGCCGCGCGCGCTGGTTGATGCCGCGGGCCGCTCGCAGGGTCGAGCCGACCGGTTTGGCATGCGTAATGTGAATGAGTGTCGCCCTCCATGAGCGCCTCGACCTGCCCGCCAATCTTACCGTCATCGAACCACACTGGGTCTCGCACCCTGAGCCTCGCGACAACAGCTGGAACGGCACATGCGATGCACGCGGCGCTTAGCACTTTTCCCGCGTGGTCGCGCTCAGGTCCAGTACCCAAGCTCGGCTCGCGAGTCAGGCGAAGCCCATCACCGACCCTCAGATCCATGCCCCCTGGCGTAACAGGGATGTCGCGCGGCAGCGTAGAGAGTCGCACGACCGTCTCTAGACAGCCATGGCACGGTTGATGCTCTGCGCCGCAGTATGACCGCTCTCGACCGTCTGATCCCGACACCGCGCCTCCTCGATCTCGACGAGATCGATTGTGTCCCTGCGGCAGGCGTGTGTGAGCGCGCGTGCGTTCGGTCTTACGCTCGCGTGCGAGGTGCAAGATGGCGAAGGGGCGTACGGCAGGGCAGTTGGAGCGGTTGCGAGACGAGCTGAGGGATTGGCGTCTTGAGCATGGAGGGCGCGGTCGTCCGATCCCGGAGGAGTTCTGGGCCTCGGCCGTAGAAGTCGCGAAGGTTGAGGGGGTGGGCGAGACGTCGCGGGTACTTGGAATCAACTCCGGACGCTTAAGTCGGCTTTCGGCGCAGGCATCGACGGCGGTGGTTGCAGACTGTCGGCGCACGCCCGCGAGCGCGACATTCGTGCAGCTTGATGCCCGAAGCGTGTTGGCTCCCTCAGGGCGCGCGGTGTTGCGGGTGACACGAGCAGACGGCGCACAGCTTGAGCTGTCTTTGGAAGGTGGTGCGCTTACTGTGATGTCGATCGCCCGCGCGTTCTGGGGAGACTCGCGATGATCCAGCTCACGCCGCAGATGCGCCTGCTCGTGGCAGTGCAGCCGGTGGACTTTCGTCGTGGCATCGATGGTCTTTGTCGTCTGTGTCGCGAGCTGCTGTCGTCCGATCCGTTCTCGGGCACGGTGTTCATTTTTCGGAACCAACGCAGCACCGCGATCAAGCTGCTCGCGTACGATGGACAGGGCTACTGGCTCTGTCAGAAGCGGCTTTCGCAGGGTAAATTTCAGCACTGGCCTGAAGGACACGGCGTGCAGCGCGAGTTGCTCGCGCACGAACTCGCGGTGCTGCTCGCCGGTGGGGACCCCGAGCGCACGCAGGCCGCGCCGCAGTGGCGACGCGTGACAGCATCGATGAGTGCCTGAAGGGGGTTGACTTTTTCTGCAAGAAGATCGCAATAGTGCGATCGAAACCGCGCGCACACAGCACAAGGGTAAGGCGAGGGAGCCCGACATCGCGAGCGTCGACATGACGCAGGTCGAGGCGGCGCTCGCGCGCGTTCAGACTCAGCTTGGACCCACCGACTACGACCTGTTCAGGCGGCTGGTGAACACGCTGGCGACGGTCACTGCGATCTTGAACTCGCAGCGCGCCATGCTCGCGCGGCTGCGTCGCTTGTTCGGCATATCGTCGAGCGAGCGAAGTCGCGACATCTTGGGAGCAAAGGATGCCGCGGCCGATGCGACTGCGCAGGGCCAGAACGAGCCCGACCGCGTCGACCCTGCAGCGAATGCTGGTGAGACGAGCACAAGCGAGCAACCCCGCCCAGAGGGGGACAAGCGTAAGGGGCACGGCCGGCTCCCTGTGTCGATGTATCAGGCCGCGACGCACCTTACGGTTCTCCACGAGAACTTGAAGGTAGGCGGCCCGTGCCCCAAGTGCCGGTCTGGCAAGCTCTACGAGCTCAAGGACCCGGCGCAGTACCTGCGCATCTTCGGACAGCCGATGCTCTCGGGCACCTGTTGGGACTGCCAGCGCTTGCGCTGTTCGAGCTGCACGAGTGTGCACACGGCGCGTCCGCCCGAACAAGCTCTGGGACCTAAGTTTGATGAATCTGCGGTCGTGATGATCGCACTGTGTCGATACAGCTTAGGCGTGCCGCACAGCCGCATCGAGCGGATGCAGAAGCACATGAAGCTACCCATCCCATCCTCCACGCAGTGGGATGTGATCTTCGAAAACGCTCCGCCTTTTGAGCCCGTCTTCGCAGAGTTCGAGCGACAAGCTGCGCAAGGGGAGGTCATGCACAACGACGACACCTACGCGCGCGTGCTCGCGTTCATGGGCGAAGCCCGCGCCAAGCTACTCAAAGGTGCCGATTTCCCCGACCCAGAGCGAGTGGGCCTGTTTACCACCGCGATCTTATCCATCACGAAGGAGCAGCAACACCTCGCCCTCTTCTACACCGGTCGCAAGTACGCCGGCGAAAATCTCGCTGCCTTGCTCGAGGCGCGCGACGGGGAGCTTGAGCCACCAACCCTCATGTCCGATGGGCTCGACTCACGAAATCTGCCGGTCGGTCATAAGGTGGTAGCGTCCAGCTGTCTCGCGCATGCGCGCCGCGGCATCGTCGACCAGGTCGTAAACTTTCCCGAGGAATGTCGACATGTCCTGAACGAGCTGCGTAAGGTCTACCGCGTCGAGGCTCACTGCAAGAAGGCTCACCTGTCGCCGGCCGAGCGCCTCTCTTTGCATCAACAGGACAGCGCACCGGTGATGCAAGGGCTCAAGCAGTGGATGGACGCAGAGCTTGCGAACAAGCGCGTCGAGCCCAACTCCGAGCTCGGAAGTGCCTACAACTACATGCTGAAGCGCTGGGATAAGCTTACCTTGTTCCTGCGCAAACCCGGCGTGCCGCTCGACAATAACATTTGCGAGAGAACCCTGAAGATGGCGATTCGCCATCGTCGAAACTCGCTCTTCTACCGCAGCGAGAGAGGGGCCGAGATCGGCGACATGTTCATGTCGCTCATCCACACCACCGAGCTGCACGGCGAAAACCCCTTCGAGTATCTGACCGCCGTGCTGCGCAACGAGAAGGCCGTCGCAGCGAGTCCCGCCGACTGGATGCCATGGACCTATCGCGCCACGCTCGCGCGTGTGGCAGAGCAGCGCGGAGCTGCCGCGTAGCGAGTAGGTGAGGCCGCGCCGCCCGCAGCCCACCGGCCCAGCATGCGAACGCGGGCGTGGCGCCCACAAGCGGCCGCGCGGCAACGGTAGCGGCAGTGGGGCAAGCGAACACGGCCTTCGGCCCTGTCAGTCTCCCGCATCACCTACGCGAACTCACGCACGCGTGCCGCAGGCACAC
>JBBSJC010000406.1:0-7635 GCA_038257655.1 Polyangiales bacterium
AGGATTCCGAAAGACCTGCGAGATCGGCCGGTCCGTCGAGCACAATCCAGCTGTTCTCGTCTGCGAGCACCTTGTTGCCAAACTCGGTGAACAGCGACGCCAGCTGCTCGTTTATCGCACCGACCTTGACCTTACCCTCGGCCGAGAGCTTGGCGCCTTTCCTCACCATGCGCTCGTAGCCCAGCGTGATCAGACGCTGCTGCTCGGCGTCAAGCTCGGAGGATTCGCGTGTCTTGTACAGGGCCTCAATACGCGCGAACAGCTTTTCGTTGAACGTGATCTGGTCGTAGGCTGCTGGCGATGGGTGCGGTCGCGGACGTGACCGAGCCTGCGCACGCAGTGAGCCCAAGTGCGATCGCGAGGGCAAGACAATGTGGAGTATACACGCCCGCACTGTAACGAAGCTACCGACGTGCGCCAAGCCCAGCGGGTGAGTACACGCCGCTCTGAGGAGCGTTCGGTTCTGCCTCAAGTCTCCCCTGCCTGGCGCGGCAAGCGCCTTGTCTGCTACTCCCTCCGGTGGAGAACTCGTATGATACCCGGCCCCAACCTTCCCAGTCTCGATAGGCCTCCGATTCGCCTGCGCGAGTTGACTCCCGCGGATGTCCCTGGCCTGTTCGCCATCTTTTCCGATGTCGAAGTCATGCGCTACTGGAGTCGAGCTCCGATGACCGAGATAGCCGAGGCCCAGCGCCTGCTGGAGGAGATACAGGAGTGCTTTGCAGCGAGAACGCTGTTCGAGTGGGGCGTTGCTCTCGTCGAAACCGATCAGGTGGTCGGTACCTGCACCCTTTCGGCACTTGACCCTAGCAACCGTCGAGCCGAGGTGGGCTTCACGCTGAACCGCGGCTATTGGGGGCAAGGGCTCGCCCGCCGCGCAGTTTCGAGCATGGTCGACTTCGCCTTTGGTACGCTCAACCTTCATCGGCTGGAGGCGGACGTGGATCCACGCAACGGGCCTTCGCTCGGCCTTTTGCGCCGACTCGGCTTTGTCCATGAGGGCACGCTCAGGCAGCGCTGGATCGTCGCGGGCGAGGTCTGCGACACGGCCCTGCTCGGATTGTTGCGCGCCGATTGGGAGACCTAGAGCGTACCGCGACGACGTCGTACTGCGACTAATGATGCAAGCCCCAAGGCAAGCGTCAGCCATGCTCCACTCGCTGCTCGACCATGCGCTGTCACACTGCAGCCGCCTGATGACTTGTTTCCACTCGCCATGGGTACACCTGTCGCAGGATTCGAGATGGTGGTTGTCCCGCTATCTTCGTCGCCGGGCTCCTCAACATTCGGAGGCGGGCCGGCGTCCTCGCTCACTGCGGGGGGGCTTACTGGACTCTCAATGCCCGCGTCGACCGGCGCAGCAGGAGGGGTAGCAACACCGGCATCGGGAGGCGGCATCGGCGGGACGGCTACCGGCATACACTGGGTGCTTCCACTGGCGGTCATCATGCACTGTTGACCAGCCGGACAGGAGCTGGCCCCCACGGTGCAGTGATGGGGCGGATAACAGGCATCGAAGGTCGGCTTGCACTTCTGCCCTAAACACAGCTCGAGGGCGCTACCCGTCATGCCCGCACAGGAGCTGGTTTGACAGGATATAAGGTTAGTAAGAGCGGCCTGGGCATCGAGGGTGGCAGCATCAGCGCAGGCTTTGGCGCATGCTGAGTCACCAGCGCTGCACTGATCGCCGCAGGCTTTGGCCTCGGCACAGCCCTGCGCTCCGGCGGGAGCCGCGCACGCGCTGAGCTCTTTCTTGCAATTCTGGTTGAAGCACGCCCTGTTCGCGGCAGCGCCCATCACGTCCTTACAGTTGTCGCTGGCGCATTGCATGAGATCGCCGAGCCGCGCTTGCGCCACGACGGATGCTGACTGGGCGCAGCCTTGTGCGCAGGAACCATCATTGCCGCCATCACAATCATCAAAGAAGCAATCGAGCGCAGTCTGACAGCTGTCGCTGACGCACACGATGTCGTCACACACCCCATCCGGTTGGCAGGCGGCCGGACAATCGCAGCGGTCTGCGCTGTCGTTGCACTTGTCGAATGGCTCGCCAATTACGCTGCGAATCCAGTCGGCGAACACGTCGACGCGCGTGTAATTACTGCCTGTGCCCTTGCAGGGATCACAGTTGTCGCCGAAGCAACCGTTCACCGTCGAGTTGACGCTGATGACCTCGGTGCCCTCCCCCATGTCGAGCAATCCCGGTCCGCCCGAGTCCCCGAAACACACCCCCAGGCCGGCAAAGCCCGTACTGTATGAGATCGGATCGACGCGCGAAATCGCAACGCTCGTGCGACGCTTCGTGCCACCACCCGTCCGCCGCATGCCGTCGCTGACGCCATAACCAACGAACGTGACGACCTTACCAATCTCACCCTCGAGCGGATCTTCGTTGAACGGGATAGGCGTCGCTACGTTGGCGGGTACGGGCGTGCTGAGTCGAATCAAAGCGATATCGTGCAGAGCGGCCGCCGGATTTAGCTCGTAACGGGGATGAATGTAGAGCTGAGCCGCGCGGTACGTGTTTCCTTGGCGGCCTGCAACGGCACCGACAAAGAACGAAACTCCGCTCGGTCTCTGACTATCGATGCAATGCGCGGCGGTGAGCACCCAGCCGGGGCGAATCAGGGCGCTCGAGCAGAAGGATCTGCCACCGCTCACCAAGGCGCCCACGTGCGGATAACCGGTCTCGGTTTCACCGCCGATAATCGCACTTGTTTGTTTGTCTACTTCGACGGGTCCGCCTGCGGCGCTGCAGCTCGCCACCGCGCTTAGACTCGTCAGGCCCACGATCCATTGCTTAGCTCTACCCATGTTGCGCGACACATCTCACGACTAAGCGCGAAACCAAAGCACCATTCATGGGTCGTACGGACGCAAGCGACGACCATACGCGCGTCGAGAGCGCGTCGAGTATCCACGCGGGCTGACGGGCCTTACTAAGTTTCCGCTTCGCGCGCATGATTCTAGGCAGGCCAGCCGGGGTTTCCCTTCACGGCACAATTATCGCCAACCGCCACAAACCTACGAAACAGTAGCAGCTCCACTTGAGCAACTACCCGGCGAGGGCGGCCCAAGAGCAAACCCGTGAGTTCGTACACGCTGGAACAACCGTGTAGCGCGCTTGAGCAGCGACGGCTGCGTCGACGCCTGAGCAGCGAGGCTCCGCTGACACTTGAGCAGCGATTGCTGCGCGGTAATGGCATCACGGGGTCGTCCGCGCATTAAGATTTCAGTTCCTGGATTGGGGCGCGACTCGCCTGACACATCACTCGCGCATGCTCACACACAAGCGAAAGGCTCACGTGTTTTCCTAGGGGGTGGAATATTCCCTATGTCAGCTTAGCTTCCCGCGCGATAGCGGGGTCGAACAGAGGAAGCGTATGATGAACAAGACAAGTCTCGCATTAGGGTTTTTGACGGCCATGACGGCCATGGGGTGCGCAGTAGAGGTAAGCGAATCGATGGCTGAGCTCGAGCCAGGCGAGCTCGACACGGTAACAGCCGCGCTTGAGGTCGCCGACAGCGAGCTCATCGACCAGGAAGCAGAAGCGCCTATGCAGACCTCCGCCAATGGGGCGCCTGCGACGTTCTGCGGATGGCCGCCTGTCTGCCCCCGTGGCATGCGCGTCGTGCACGCGGGCTGCGACGCGCGCTGCTACGTAGTCTACGGCCACGACTGCTCTTGGGGATATAACCGTGTCGACTGCGTGGTACAGCCGCCGGAGGCTAACATCACCGCAGCGCCTCAGACCGTGACCGTCGCGACCGGTACCCTGGGCACCACGCGCATCTGCTGGAACACTCAGTCTTTGAACTATCCCGTCTGGATCCGCGTAAGCGTTAATGGCGGTCCGGGGCAGTTGTTCACCAAGGAGAGCGATTCTGGCAGCGCGTGTGAGAACGCGCCCTGGATCCAGGCTGGCAACTCCTACGAGTTCCGAATCCACGACGACAACTTGGACGCTTCGCCCGTCTATACGGCGGTGACCGTGACCGGCGTACCGGGAGGAGATCTGCCGCCTCCACCTCCGGGTGCGTGCGAACGCCGAGGCGGCGGCGCATGCCCGCCCGGTCAGGGCTGCCAGTGTGGTGAAAGCTTCTGCACGCCGACGAACCAACCCTGCCCATAAGGTTGTGATGGGCTGATTGCGCAGCCCCCCGCGTCATGCGCATGTCAGGAGGAGACGCGGCAACTTACTGAAGTGCTGGAAGTCGCGCATGTCCTGCCAGTCGCCTCCCCAGTGCCAACCGTGGGCAGCAAACGCTTCGACGACCGCGTCTCCGGCCACGATCATCCCAACTCGCACCTGAGCGCGATCGAGATACGCGCGACCCGCAGGAGGATCGACCAGGTCGTTACGCAGCCATGGATTTTGTACGGGGTTCAGGTCGATGGCGAGCCCCAGCGCGTGGTGCGAGAGGACCTGCGTGCCTTGCACCCGTCGGAAGTTGAAGGCTGATGAATTGTTGGCCGCCATCGATGCCTCGTCACTGGCGGCAAACACATCCACACGCTGCATGCGTTCGATCGCAAAACCTGCCGCGAAGATGCGCTCGAAGATGCTCACGACCTCGTCGGCTACAACTGCCGCCACGACCAGCGAGCCGACCTGCACTTGTCCTGCGAAAGTGTGGTGGCTCAGCTGCAGCAGGCGCAAGTCTGAGAGCCGCGGACACTCAGGTACGTCGCGCCACGAGCAGCCGACCATCTCGCGTGCGACGTCATCCGAAATTTGGCGCACTGTTGCGGCGAAGGGAGCCATCACCATCGATGCTAGCTCACTCGGGCAGGCGTAGTCAGCATGATCTACCCCACTTAGTCGTCGGACAAAGGGGGTGAAGTGCGCACTTCTACAAGGGCTAACCGCGCAGGGCGACAAGCTCCGTTTTAGGCCCGCCGAACGTGTCGCCGAAGTAGTCGATCTGAGGTGCGCCGGAGCCATTGATGATCGACGTGAATAGCTGCGCGTGCGGCGTCTGCTCGCCCGTCTTGCCGCCCGGCCATTCCAGGTAGCGACCGGTCTTGAAGTAGCCGTCGAAGTTGCCGCCGAGAATCCAACCCAAGTTCGTCGGCTTATGACCGACTCCCGTGTCCTGCATATTGCCAAACAGGACTACGGTGGTCTCGATCAGCGGGCGACCATCGGCATCAAGCGTGGTGCTGAGCCGGTCCAGCAGGTAGGCATACTGTTCGATGAACCATTGCTCGGCGAACGGCTTGATGTTCTTCTGGCCATTCGAATCATCGTGCGCGATGCCGTGGTGATCGCGTCGGTCGCCGAAGACAGAGCTCTTGTCCTTGAGGAAGCTGAACGCGAGCTTTCCGTTTGCGTAGTCACCCATCATGATCGACGCTGAACGGGTCAAGTCGCAGGCGAGCGCATTGAGCGCCAGATCTAACTGGGTCTTGGCGATCAACGCGAAGTCGGGGTTGTATTGGCCGTTGGTCCAGTTGATTTGGCGGGTGGGGAGATCGGGGCCGTCGCAGGTGTTGATGATCGCCACGCTGCGGGCCGTCTCGCGAACGCTCTCGAGGTGCGCATCGATGCGCGTAGCATTCGCGACCCCGAAGTGATTTCTCATCGCCTGAAGGTGGCCCGTTACACGATCAAGAATGTGGATTTCTCCCTTCGCCGCGCGCTGTGCGTCTACGTTGCTCACGTTGCCGTCTGCGAACAGCTTGGCAAACAGTGCGGGTGGATCGTCCTCCACGCCCAGCGGCGTCGTGCCGGTACCTTGCTGCCTATAGGAGATGACTCCCCGTCCGGTATGGCGAGTCGGGCGCAAGGCCAGGCTGCGGAACTTCAGGTCCTTGGCCCCGGGCATGTTGTCGCCGAGATAGACGTCGATCGAAGGGCCGCCCGCGGTCAACAGCCAACCGTCAGGCTGTTGGGGACCGGGCGCGCCCTTGTGGCCGGTCAAGACCAGGGGTGATATCGAATGGCCACCGACGAAGTCCCGGCCGGATGCTCTCGTGCCGTTTGCTGAGTTGAGGCCACTTACCACGGTGCCGTTCTGCATCATCATGTGGTGCATGACGATGACTTTGTCTTTGTGCGCTTCGAGCGGCTTGAGCGGCGAGCTCGCACCCGCCTTGATGCGAATGCCGTTATTGGCAACACCGCTTTCGGGGAACCATTGGGGAGTCACCCCGTTGGGCACCACCATGGTGATGAATCTGCGAATCGGAGTCTTGGATTGACCAAACGCCGAGGTCGACATCAAGGGCAGCATCGCTGCGCTTAAACCCGTGGTGACAAGAAATCTTCTGCGCGAAAAGGGACTCATAGGGTACCTCGTTCCATCATCGTCTGGGGCGTGGAATTCACTGAGTGGCGTACAGAAGGTATAGTCATTGCGCCGTCTCCCCTTCCTCGATTTGCCGATAGAGGAAGGAGCGCGTCGAGGTCAGCGCGAGCATCAGCTCTCGCAGATTTACTCCTCCCTGCTTGGCGCGCTGCCAACTCTGCTCAATCGAGTAGGCATCCGCTGCCGATTCCCGATGACGGGTCGCGAACCTAAACCACTGCTTGGTGAGGCACACCTGTACTTTTTCGTCGTTGGCCATGAGAGCAGCAAGCTCACGGGGTCCGGAAAACTGTGCGTCGAACAAGGTGCCGTCCGCACGGACTGGGACTCCGTGTTGGTCGTTCTCCCGCCAGGCACCGAGGGAATCGAAGTTGCCCAGACCAAATGCCAGGGGGTTCATCATCGAATGACAGCCCTGACAGGTGGCATGACCCGTCTGCTCCTCGAGGTAAGCGCGTTCTCCCACTTGCTTCGGATCCTGCTTTGGTTCCGGCACGCTCGCGATCAGATCGGGATTGGCTGGGGTGAGATACTGACAGTAGAAGCGCTCAAGTAGCAGGGCTCCGAGATGGAAGGGTTTGGGGTTGTCGGCGCCCGATGCAGACGCCAAAAATCCTGGCATAGTAAGGAGACCCGCACGCTCGTTCGCAGGCAGTTGCACGCCCTGGAAAGCGTCTCCCGGCACCCCTGACACGCCGTAGATTTCCGCAATCGATGCATTGGCGAAGGTATCGGTCGACGTGAGCAGGTCGGTCACGCTCGCGCTGCCCTTGAGCATGATGTTACGGGTAAACAGACGCACCTCTTCCGCCATGGCATCGCCCAATTCCGGCGTCCAGTTCGGAAAGACCTCGGTGTTCTTGTTGAGGTTTGCCAAGTCGTCGAGCCTTAGCCACTGCTCATGGAAGGCATCGATCGCCGCCACCGCACGCGCAGAGGTCAGCATCACCTTGGCCTGCTCCGCGACCTGCTCGTCCGAGTCGAGGCCTCCGCTCTTGGCGAGTTCAATCAGCGCGCGATCCGGTCCGGAGCTCCACAAGAAGAAAGAGAGACGAGAGGCAATCTGAAACGGGTTGAGTCGAGCGATATCACCTTCTCGACTAGACACCTGGTGCCCTTGTTCCCATTGATAGAGAAAGTAAGGTGAGGTCAGCATCATGCGCAACAACGAGAGCGCCGCATCCGTCTTGGAGAGGCCGATGTCGTTGCGCGATTCGTTGTAGAAGCCGACGTGTTCTTCTACTTCCTCAGCCGCGAGAGGCCTACGGTAGAGCAACTCGCCAAAGCTGCGGGTGAACGACGTGATGCATGCTGCGTCGTCAC
>JBBSJC010000407.1:0-7622 GCA_038257655.1 Polyangiales bacterium
ATTCGTGGCAGGCGTGATCGATGCTGTGGCAGGTGGCGGTGGTTTGCTGACGGTACCTGCGATCCTCGCGGCTGGTCTGCCGCCTCACCTCGCACTCGGCACGAACAAAGGGCAGTCGGTATTCGGCGCAGCCGCCGCGCTACTCACCTTTTCGCGTCGTGGCGCGGTCGACTTCAAGCTCGCGCGTCTTACTTTTCCACTCGGTGCTGCGGGCTCGCTACTAGGCGCTTTGCTCGTGCTTGCGATCTCACCCGCTGCGCTGCGCCCGATCGTGCTCGTGCTCTTACCGTGTGCCGCCCTGACGTTGCTATGGCCGCGCCGCGAGTGGAAGGGACAGCTACCGCGCAAACGCAACTTGATAGCTGGCACGCTCGCGCTGGTCATCGGCGCTTACGACGGCTTTTTCGGGCCCGGCACCGGTACTTTCCTCGTGATAGGCTTTGCGACCCTGCTCTATGCGCCATTGCTGCGCGCAACAGCCGACGCCAAGGTGGTGAACTTCGCTTCCAACTTGGCTGCGGTCGCAATGTTCAGCGCACAAGGCAAGATCTTGTGGAGTGTGGCCTTGCCGATGGCACTTGCGCAGATGGCAGGCGGTTTTGTCGGCGCGCACATTGCGGTAAGGGGTGGTGAGCGCGTGATCCGCTTCGTCGTGCTTGGCATCGTGGCAGCTCTGGTCACCAAGCTTGCCTTTGACCTTGTGGGTTGACCCCTGCAGCGCCGGGCATCTGATCCTTACTTTCCAAAGTCGCTCAGCACACATGCAAAAAGCCTCGGACCTTACGGTCTGAGGCTTTGCAGTGTATCGGAACCTAACGCACGAAGCTTACGCTTGCGCCGTTCCTAGGGATCGCGCATTCAAGACAGGAACCCGACGCTTGATCACGCGCTCGATGCGCGAGAGCATGCCCCGCTCTTCTGCGCTGCAGAAGGCGATGGCCGATCCGCCCGCGCCCGCGCGCGCCGTGCGACCGATGCGGTGCACGTAGCTCTCGGGCTCGTTCGGAAGGTCGTAGTTGAACACATGCGAGATGCTGTCGATGTCGATGCCGCGGGCGGCAAGGTCAGTGGCGACGAGTACTCGCAGGTTACCTTCGCGGAAACCAGCCAGCGCACGCTCACGCGCGTTCTGGGATTTATTACCGTGAATGGCGTCTGCCTGAATCCCGGAGTCGGCGAGATACTTCGCCACGCGATTGGCGCCGTGTTTGGTGCGCGTGAAAACCACGCAACGCGTGATCTCCGGATTGCGCAACAAGCGTACGAGCAACACGCGCTTTTCGGGCTGTTCGACGTAGTAGACCGCTTGATCGACACGATCAGGCGTCGAGGCCACTGGGGCCACGGCTACGCGGACAGGCTTGAAGAGGATGCGGTCGGCCAGGGGCTCAAGCTCCGTCGGCATGGTGGCCGAAAAGAACAGGGTCTGACGTTCACGCGGGATGACGTTCAAGATGCGTCGCACAGCGGGCAAAAAGCCCTGATCGAGCATGCGGTCGACTTCATCGAGCACGAAGGTTTCGATTTCGGAGAGATCTAGCAAACCCTGATCGATCAGATCAACGAGCCGGCCCGGTGTTGCCACCACGATCTCAGGACCACGACGCAGCTCATTGACCTGCGTGCCTTGGCCCACACCGCCGAAAATCACCACGTGCTTTAGATTCGTGTACTTGCCGTAATCGGCGAAGCAGCGGGCAATTTGAGATGCTAGCTCGCGGGTAGGCGAGAGCACGAGTGCCCGAATCGGCGCCGAGCCGTTCCCTGAGGCCGCGCGACCACGACCGCGCGGCCGCGACTCGGTGAGTCGCTGCAAAATCGGCAGAACAAAGGCTGCCGTTTTTCCTGTGCCGGTCTGAGCGAGCCCGAGAACATCATCTCCGCGCAACGCGGGAGGGATGGCACTCTCTTGAATCGGGGTGGGACGCTCGTAACCGGCGCTCTGCACTGCGCGCAGCAGGGGTTCTATTAACCCGAGCTGCTCAAAGTGCGAGGCAGGCGCTCGCTCCGGATGCGGAGCAAGCGCGCTCGCGGACTGCACAGAGATCACCAGCGATCGCCACCACGGCCACCGCCGCCGCCGCCGCCGCTGCGACCACCGCCGCCGCCGCCACCGCTGCGACCACCGCCGCCGCCGCCGTAGCCGCCGCCGCCGCCGCCACCGCTGCGACCGCCGCCACCACCACCGAAGCCGCCGCCGCCGCCCGAACGCTCACGGCGCTCTTCGGCTTCGTTGACGCGCAGGGGGCGTCCGTCGAGCATGCTGCCGTCCATCTGCTGGATGGCTTTCTGCGCTGCATCGGACGATCCCATCGTCACGAACGCGAAACCGCGTGAACGGCCGGTCTCACGGTCGAGAACCAGCTTGACCTCTGCCACGTCGCCGCACTGCTCAAAAGCGCCCTGGATGATGTCCTCGGTCGTGCTGAACGCGAGGTTACCTACGTACAATCGATTTCCCATGTGTCTCTCTCTTTACGTGCGGCTTAGACGCGCTGCCGCGTCCATTTCTCAAATTCGTCGAAGAGCCGCGCTCCGAAGAAGGTCTCAGCGATTTCGCTGCTAGTGACGTGTCCGTACCCGGAGAAAACGACCTTCCGCGATCCCAATAAAAGAAGCGAGAGAGCAGTTGAGCCGTGTGCCAGAAACGTTCGCGACGTCGAGATGCTAGTACGGTCGGCTTCAGGACGCAATCAAGCCCTACAGTAAGGCGGTGTCGGGGATGAAAGAAATCGAGCTGAGCGTCTACATCGAGGCACCTCCCGAGCGCGTCTTCGACGCCTTGGCCGACTATCCCAACTTTTTCCAGGGCGGACAGATCCGATATTGCCGGCTGACCCCGGCGCTGCAACCGCCCCCAAATGGGAGGGGGTCGGTACGCGAGGTGCGGAACGGCTTTGTGCGCTTTGTCGAGGAAATCACGGCCTTCGAGCGGCCCGAGCGCATCGACTACCTGGTGACGCAGTGCTCCGTCCCCCTGCGGCACGAGGGCGGCCAAACCACGTTCCAGCCTCGGGGCACAGGCACTGAGGTCCGCTGGACGTCGCGGTTCGTCGTGCCCGTGCCCATCGTGGGGCACGCCTTGGCAGAGCTGTTCGCGGTCAGCCTGGTGGCCGAGCTGACGCGACTTTTAATTCAGACCAAGCACCAGCTCGAGGCCTGAAAGCGCGTGCGCGTGGCGGTTGCCTCGCTGCACGCGATGATGAAAACTCGGGCGCTATAGGAGATTCCGAATGAGCAACGCCGTCGAAAAGATCATCGCAAACTACGCCGGCGAAAGCCCTGGTGTGCTTGGCAATTTGCGTCGCTTGCTGCACACGGGGGCCTTGGCCGGGACGGGCAAGCTGGTGATTTTACCGGTGGATCAGGGCTTTGAGCACGGGCCAGCGCGCAGCTTTGCCCCCAACGCCGCTGGCTACGATCCGGAGTACCACGCGGCGCTCGCCGTCGAGGCTGGCTGCAATGCCTACGCAGCACCGCTCGGCTTCATCGAGGCGATTGCGCACAAATACTCAGGGCGCTTGCCGTTGATTCTCAAGGTGAATAACAGCGATTCGTTGGGCGGACCCGACCAGCCCTGTTCGGCGTTGACCTCGGGCGTGCAAGACGCGCTTCGTCTTGGCTGCACAGCGGTCGGCTTCACGATCTATCCCGGCTCCGGCTTGCGCAACGAACAGTACGGACAGATTCGCGAGCTTATCAATCAGGCGCGCGCCGTCGGCTTGCCCACGGTGCTCTGGGCTTACCCCCGCGGTGCTGGCATTTCGAAGAACGGCGAAACGGCGCTCGACGTGGTCGCGTATGCGGCGCACATCGCGTGTCAGCTCGGTGCGCACATCGTCAAGGTCAAGCCTCCGACCGATCACATCGAGCAAAAGGAAGCGGCCAAGGCCTACGAGAACGTGTCCAAAGCCACGATGGCCGAGCGCATTCAGCACGTCGTGCAGTCGTGTTTCAACGGCAAACGCATCGTGATCTTCTCGGGCGGCGCCACCAAGGGCACCCCAGAGCTGCTCGAGGAGCTGCGCCAGATAGCCAAGGGCGGCGCGAACGGCAGTATCATGGGCCGCAATGCGTTTCAGCGCTCGCAGGCGGATGGAGCCAAGCTGCTGCGCGACGCAATGGAGATCTTCAAGAACGCCTGAGTCGAGGCTGACGAGGGCGCTGAGCAGCCGTTGCGTCTGGGGGAAGCCGACTAGGGGCGCTGCTTGCGGCTGCTGATTGGGGGCGCTGCTTGCGGCTGCAGACTAGCCACGCTGCTTGCGCCGGCGTGCGCGCAAGACCAAGCCGGTGACAGGGAAGAACAACAATGATGCCCCAGCGCTGGCGCTGCCGCTCATGCTGCCGCAGCCGCCGCGCTTGGTGGGTACGGTCGCCGCGGCGGGCGGCGCGGAGGGCTCGGCTTTGACGTCGACGGGCGTGATGCCTACGCCGAGCACGGCCAGATCCTCGCTCGCGTCGCTCATCCGGCGTGTGCGGCTGCAACCGCTGACGTCGAGGGCGGCTTCGCTGCCGCCTGCATAGACGAGGTAGCTCGTGTTTGGCTCGAAATCGTAGCCGCAGCTGGCGCTCGAAGCGTTGGTGCTGACGGTGACGCTCTCTTTGTTCTCGAGGCCCTTCCAGGTACGCACAAGCGCGAGCGTCACGCGCTTCATGCCCATGCCAACCTCGCCTTCGGGCGGCACCTCCTCGACCGCCGTCACGCGTCCTTCGAAAACCGCGGTCGCTGCTTCACGTGCTGGGGCTGTTTCTGGGAATATGCATTTGCAGGCGTACGCAGAGGACGGAATGGCTAAAAATACGCTGCAAAGCAGCGCTAATAGCAGTGCGCCGAGCCGCGTTTGGGGGGTGGAATGCGTCATCGCCGGACGCTAACACGCCTCTGCTTCATTGACAGCTCCGCCGCCTCCCATTACATAGGGCGCCACCTGAAAAGGGATGGTTTGGAGAGGTGGCCGAGTGGTCGAAGGCAATCGCTTGCTAAGCGATCGTAGGCCAAAAGCCTACCGGGGGTTCGAATCCCCCCCTCTCCGCTAGGTAGTTTTACCTGTTTCACATGCGCCCGTAGCTCAGTTGGATAGAGCGTCGGTCTACGGAACCGAAAGTCGGAGGTTCGAATCCTTCCGGGCGCGCCGTTACTCTAGGAGACCTTTCTAGAAGCAGTTCTGAGGCAGAATCTTGGCAACGAGGTTCTGCCTTTCGGCTTTAAGAGCTCGATGGGCGGGGCTGAAGGTTTCGTGTTGAGCGACGACGTACGCATTCGCCACCAGTTCTTCATGCGCGAGGCGCTCGCGGAAGGGGCGCGCGCTCAAGCACGGGGCGAAGTGCCGGTCGGCAGCGTGGCGGTGTATCGCGATCAGATCGTTGCACGGGGGCACAATCTGCGTGAGACGGCGCAGGATCCAACGGCGCACGCGGAGCTTATCGCGATGCGCGGCGCGGCGGCTCAGCTTGGGTCCTGGCGGCTCTCAGGCGTCACGATCTACGTCACGCTTGAACCCTGTCCCATGTGCGCCGGGGCGCTCGTCAACGCGCGCGTGGACACCCTCGTATACGGCGCGGACGATCCGAAGGCCGGTGCGGTGCGCAGTCTGATGCAGTTGTGTGAGGACGCGCGGCTCAACCATCGGGTGGCGGTCGAGGCATCTGTGCTGCGCGAGGAGTGTGCAGAACAGCTGCGCGCGTTTTTTTCTGGGGTCCGTGCCAAGCGCGCTGGCACCTGATTTACGCCCATGAATTGACACCCTCAGACCCTTTGCTAACTTCGGCCGCGGAGGGTTGGCCGAGTGGTTGAAGGCGCCGGATTCGAAATCCGGTTTGCCCGCAAGGGTAACGCGGGTTCGAATCCCGTGCCCTCCGCTAAGCAGATAGACCGACGCGGAGATCACTCGCTCCGAACTTGACGGTTTTTTCGCCAGGAGAGATGACCGAGTGGTCGAAGGTGCACGACTGGAAATCGTGTGTGCTGTAAAAGGTACCGAGGGTTCGAATCCCTCTCTCTCCGCTGAGTTTCCGTTTCCGCTCATTCAAGTTTCGCTCGCGCAGTTTTAGCGGATTGCCGAGTGTTCACGGTCCTGCCAACGCTGGCCCGCTAACCCCGCCAGGCCCGGAAGGGAGCAACGGTCGCGGTGTTCAGCGTGTGGTGGGGCCACCATTAATTCTGGCGCGTGCCTTTACGATGCGGCGCTCGGCCTTTTCGATCGGGCCGCCGGTCTCGCGCGAGCCCGAGCGCGACGGCCTCACGCGAGTGCGACGGCCATGACCTCTTCGACTTCGAGGCACGGATACACGCGCCCCGTACGAGCGAGGCGGGGCGCCTCGACGCCGAGTCGACCTAATTGCTCGCGGCGAGCACTTACGCCACAGGGGCGATGCTGATGATCACGCGCTCGCGCTCGATCGTGTCTTCTTTCGTAAAGGCGAGGGTGGGGGCAGCGCTCTCTTTCACGTGCTCGACGCTGACGGCCAGGGTCTCGCGTGCGATGATTTCAGTCAGTGTCTCGCTGCTTGCGACTTGGCCGAGCACACCATCGCAGGCGAGTACCAGGCGGATGCGTTGGCTGACGTCGAGCTTGGAGTCCTTGCGCAGGTTTTGGATGCGATTGACGAGCTCGCGCGCCAAGCCTTCCGCGTGCAGCTCGGCGCTGATGCGCGTGTCGAGCAGCACCGTGATGCCGTTTTGACTCTCGATCGCGCCTTCCGCGGAAACTTCGCGCGTGAGCAAGATGTCTTCGGGAGTGAGGCGCTCGCCGTCAATCTCGACAAAGCCGTTGCTTTCGAGCGCGGCCAGATCGGAGGCATCAAAGCTAGCGAGCTTCGTTTGCACGCTTTTGAGCTTGGGGCCGAGGCGTTTGCCAAGCGTGCGGAAGTTGGGCTTTGCGTTGATTTTGCAGAGCGACGAGTCATCGGCGATGACGTCAACTTCCTTGACGTTGAGCTCGCCGAGGATCGCTTCTTTCAATCGGAGCACAGATTCACGCACCTTGGCATCGCTACTTGCCACCGTGACTTTGCCCAGTGGCCGGCGCACGCCGAGCTTTTCGCGCTCACGAATCTGTAGGCCGAGACCGACTACCTCGCGCACGGCTTGCATGCTGGCTTCGAGCTCAAGGTCAAGCAGCTTGTCTTCTGCGTTGGGGAAGCGCTGTAAATGCACGCTCGAGCCTGGGCCTGCCAAACCGGTGTCGACCATCAGGCGCTGAAACAAGTACTCGCAGAAGAACGGCAGCACCGGCGCCATCGCGTGCGATACGGTGACGAGCACGCGGAACAGCGTGGCGTAGGCCTCCTGTTTGTCGCGATCGGTCTCGCTGTTTTCCCCGGCTTTGGTCCAGTAGCGCCTGCGGCCTCGGCGGATGTACCAGTTGTTGAGCTCGTCTAAGAGGCGCACAAAGGCCGGCACCAAATTGCTGAGCTCGTAGTCTTCGTATTCCCGCTGCATCTCAGCGAGAAAATGCTGCACGCGTGAGAGCATCCAGCGATCGAGCTCGGCGCTCGGGGCCGAGTGCAGGTCTGCTTCGCGCGGTGACCAACCATCGGCGATAGCGTAGGTTGTGAGGAAGTTGTAGGCGTTCCACAGCGGCAAGACGACGAGCCGCACCGTGTCTTTCACGCACTCCCCC
>JBBSJC010000408.1:0-7593 GCA_038257655.1 Polyangiales bacterium
AAGTCGAGCACGCGCACGCGACCATCATCGCCGAGTACGACGTTGTCTGGCTTGAAGTCGCGATGGACGATGCCGACCGCGTGAGCGGCCGCGAGCCCTTGGCCGGCAGCTTCGAAGTGCGCGAGGATCTCTTCCGAACTGCGGGTTGCATCCTTGAGCCAGCTGCGAAGCGTCTGGCCTTCGACATACTCCAGGGCAATGAATACATCGTCTCCGAATGTGCCGACATCGAATATGGTGACGACGTTGGGATGCGCGAGTCTGGCCAGCGCCTGGGCTTCCCGGAGCAGGCGCTGGGACGCGTGGGGATCCCCACTCCGACCGGACTCAGACACCGAGACGAGCTTGATGGCCACCCGTCGATCGAGCTCTGGATCGTAAGCTTTGTAGACCGCGCCCATCCCGCCGCGGGCGAGAAACTCCACGATGATGTAGCGCCCGACGCGGACGCCCACTGCGAGGTTAGAAGCCAGACCGCCTCGGAGGGTCGTGTCGACCGTGTCGAGGTCCGGGTCTTCATGCGTCGTTACCGGGCCCAGCCCGCCTGTAGCAGTAGCAGTCACGGTGCCAGAGTCGTTCGGTGGCAAGTTCGAGGAGGAATCGTCCATAGCAGTTCGATCTTCTCGCGACTTGGGTCGAAGTCACAAGGTCCGAACGGGGTGCGGCAGGCGATGGGCAAGTGAGCCTCGAGCGGACGCGTGTGAACGCGCGTACGTGTACCGCAGTCCGAGCTTCGGCGCGCATTTTCACGACCACGAAGGCGAAGCATTGATCGGTGGTGAAGCCACTCTGGTCCAGCTGAAACGCGCCATCTGGAGGGGGGGCATTGCCGACGGAAGACTAGTCGCAGGCGAGAGACTCTCAGCCCTTGCTTCTGTCGGTCTCGAAGCAGGTTATCGGCTCCTTGGGTTTAGTGAGGCGCCGACGCTGGTCTTTGCGAGTGGGGGGCCCTTCGCCGCCGGGCAGGCGAGCTTTTCGCTGAGTTTCGTGTTCGTCCACGTTTATGCGAGGCTCGGGTACGGATTGAACTACGGCACGTTCGGAGAGACTGCTTTGCTGTTCAAGCTGCCGGCTAGACTGAGCATGTGAGCTGCGCGAATGTACCAGCTTGCGCGCAGCCGTCTGCAGGGCTCAGGCGAGCCCCGCGCACGACTGGTCGATAGTAAGGTGTATCTAGTCTTATGAGTTCATTCTGCAGCTGGTGAGTGAATAGCGGTTGACCGTGGCCGCCATCCCGGTTCGCCGAGCAGCGCAGCTCAGCCGTGGATGGCATCCGCACTAAGGTTCCTACCTCCCGTTCGTTTCCTTTTGTACTTGTTGATGAGCACCGGCGTAGAAAGCGGTGCTACGCCCACCTTCACGTCGTCAATCAGCACTTCGGCGCCCTTACGGTTCACGGCGATGTCTACGCTCGCGACGCGCTCACGCAGTGCCGTCAAGGCTTCCTCCACTGCGGTGCGCCGTTCCGGGGCAATGTCGAGATAGCCTCCCGATAGGTAACCCTCGTAGCTCTGTGCGGCGCCCAAGTAGTCTTGAAGCTCCAACTTCGTTTGACCGATGTTGTAGAGCAGGCGGTGATCCGGCGCGATCTCGTAAGCGCGCTGAAATTCCACCAGGGCCGCGCGGAATGCCCCCTCCTGGAAGAGCTCGACGCCACGCCGAAAATGACCACTTGCCAACGCTCTGGCAGTGTCACTAGGTGGCACTGCTTGGGCCTGCGCGACGCTTTGAAGCAGCAGGCAAAGGGCGATTACATATCCGGAGACTTTCATGACGAGGCGCTCTTTCTACTCGGGGAGGCGTTACAACAACACGCTCAGGCGTGCGCTCGGGTGCGATCTTTGGAAAGCGGTCGTCCCCCTTGATTTTATGCGCGTCGTGGAGCGCTCGTGCCCTGTCTGAAATAAGGGCTGCTTATATCGATGTCCGAATTCCGACCAGCTGTGATGAGACCGTAAGTATTTTTGCGAACTTCTTGAGTGTTGTCTGTGTACGTCAGAGCGCCTTAGATGTGCGAGGTATGCGACGTGCGCATCGGGTGCGAGCCTGCCGGAGAGCTTGCAGTCTCTGTACACACGCGGTCGGTCGAAAAGGGTCACCTCGCCATTTCGAACTTTGAAGAGTTCAGCGCGCCAGCACACAAAATAGCGCGCCCATCGCTGAGCGCAGATCCCGCGGGAAGGTGTGCGCAGTGTGGAACTCCGTACTCCAAGCAGATGGCGAGCATAGAGATGACGGACATTACGAAATGTCAGCGCTCTCGCGAGGCTTGCTCAGCGTGTGCTGCCGAAGTCGCAATTCCAGCTCCACACCTTGCGTGATCCACGTAGCGGCGCGCTGCAGGCGCGGGATGACGGTCCGTTGTTTTCGCGCGCTTGAACGGCTGAGACGAGCCTTACGGTCTAATCTGGCTCGCGATTTGCGCTTCCCGTCCTCTGACGCTGGCGACGCCCGCGGGCCCGTCAGTCCGGAGCGCGCCCGCCGAGGGTGGACGCGAGCAGGTGTACGAGGGCGGCGTTGGGCGCGAGAGTGCCCACGATCCACGTCTTCGGTCCCGGGCTCTTCCGCACGAGCGTCGGCGTGACGATGATGCGGTCCTCTTCGAGGCTCTGGTACCATGCGTCATCCCCGCCATGCGCGACGTCGATGATCGTCAACCGGAAGCGGCTCGCGTCGTATGGTTTGAGCGCGCGATGGAGGTTGCGGATCGCTTTGTGTGACTCCTGCGCATCGCTCGTCACGTAGAGCACGAGATCAAGCTCGACCGGGAGCTGCGCGCTGAGGCTCACCTCGGATTCGGCAGGTTGGTGTGCTGAGGCGCTGCCGATGGTGGCGAGCAACATGCCGAAGTCCACCGGCTTGCGAAGCACCGGATAGCCCTCGACACCCGGCGGGTGTCGCTCCGACGTGAGCAGATACGCCGCCGTCCGATCGAGGTAGCCCTTCGACGACGCGGTCTGGAGCAGCCAGCCGCCGGTCTCGTGCGTGAGATTGAAGTCGGTCAAAACGATGTCGAAGTGAGCGTCCCGCAGCCTATCGAGCGCTGACTCCGCGCTGGACTCCGCGCACACATCGAAGCCGGCATCGACGAGGGCGCCAGCGACGATCTCGCGAATATCGTCATCGTCCTCGACGTAGAGGAGCTTGGTGGGGAGTCGAGGGAGGCTTCTCGCGCGCGCTTCAGTCATGCTTGAACATCTCGTGGAGCCGGTCGAGCTCCTCGGGAGCAATGGCGAGCTGCGTCGGGTTTCCGGCCAGGATGCCGGTGACGTTGCGGAAAGCCTTGCCAAGATGCATGCCCGTGCCGTCGATGTTGAACTCGCGGATCTCCTTGTCGTGAGGGGACCCTCGCATCTTGAGCACGGTGAGTGCCCGCCGCATCTCCCCGTAGACCTCCACGTAGCGCAGCAGGACGATCGAGTCGCAAATCGACGAGATGTGCGCTTCGGTGACCGACGTGCCGCCGAGCAGCGCTGTGGTCGACGTAAAGAGCCCTGCCATCTCCTGGTCCTTCACGAATGCTGTCAGGCTGATCACGAACTCCCGGAAGCTGCGTGGCGTGGAGTTACGCTCGAGGGCGGACAGACTGTCGATGGCCACGCGGTTCGGCTTAAACTCCTCGATGATTTTCTTCATGCGAATCAGATGGTTCTCGAGCGGCATGATCTCGGGATAGTCGGTCACCACCTTGAGACGCCCCTCCTTCTCGAGCTGCTCGAAATCGAAGCCCCAGCCGGCGGCGTTGCGGAAGAACTGCTGTCGGCTCTCCTCGAAGCAGAACGCGAGGCAGCGCTCGTCCTTGGCGATTCCCCCCGCGATAAAGGCCGTCACCATCAGCGTCTTGCCGGTGCCGGTCGCGCCGGAGACAAGAATGATCGAATCGCGGAAGAAGCCGCCTCCGCACATCGCGTCGAGCTCGACGCTGCCGGATGCGATGCGCAGCGTCGTCGACTTCTGCCGGAGCTGAATCGACGAAAGCGGGATGACCACCACGCCCTCGTCACTCACGACGAACGGGAACTCGCCCTTCTGGTGGTTCGTGCCGCGAAACTTGAGGATCTCGACCGTGCGCCGACGCTTCTCGTCCTCGAGCGTGTTGCGGAGCATGACGACGTTGTCGGCGACGAACTCCTCCATGCCATGGCGAGAGATGGCGCCGTAGTCCTCCGTTCGCTCCGAGGTCACGATCGCGGTGACGTCGAGCCGCTTGAGCGCCGCGATGATCCGGTAGAGCTCTTTGCGCACCGCCGCGGGATCCTTGAACTGGGCGAACATGGCGCCGATCGAGTCGAGGACGACACGCTTTGCGCCGATCCGCCGTACGCACGCCTCGATGCGCGCGACCAGGGCCGCGAAGTCGAAGGGGCCCGCCTCGATGCGCTCCTCCTCCGGCCGGGGAGAGGCATCGACGAACGCCAGCTTGCGCTGGGCTTCGAGACCTGTGCAGTCCCAGCCGAAGCTGAGCATGTTCTGACGGAGGTCGGCGGGCGTCTCCTCGAACGTGACGAAGATACCGGCCTCACCGTGCTCGACACCCATCACGAGGAACTGCATCGCGAACACCGTCTTCGCGCTGCCCGCGGTCCCGGCGAGCAGCGTCGCGCGGCCCTTCGGCAGGCCGCCGAATCCGATCAGGTCGAAGCCATCCATCCCGGTCGAGAGTTTCTGCATGCAGTGACGTGCGTCGCTCATTCTGTTGCATCCTTTGTGAGGTCATCGACGTCGCGGTCGAGGCCCAGTCCGTACAGAAGCTCGCTGCGCAGCGACAGGTCGCCCACCACCACCCGAACGGGGAGCGGGGCCCTGCGCACGAGTGCAGGCGTGGCCACGATGTTGGCGGCCTCCGCGGCGTCCGCGTCCTCGAGCACGTCGGTGATGCGGAGCTGGTAGCGGCCCGCGAGCTTCGCTTCGCAAACGCGTCGCAGGTTCTGCTCGGCCTTCTCCGCCTTGGACGAGTGGCCGACGACGAACAGCTCAAGATCGTATTCAAGCGCCATGCGCATCTCCTGATGACCCCGGCCCTTCGCCGCGGTCCGTGTGGACGTGCCCGCGGGAGCGCCGCCTATAGTAGCTCGCGAGGTTGCCCATCAGCTCGAGCGCGAGCAGGCGCCCTTCCGACAGCAGCACGGCGGCCTTTGCCGCGGGCGCGCCGCGCACAGAGTGCTTGAGCGCCTGCGTATGGATTTCGGTGATTTCCCGCGGCCCCGCCCCGAGGTCGCCGAGCCGCTCGGCCAGAGTACGCAGATCGTCCGCGATCCCTTCGCCGTGCCCCCGGTACGCTTTCCGATGCAGGGCGGTGTCGAGCAGGCCCCGATAGCGCTCCACGATGTCCGCGTGCTCGACCGGCGCGCGCTCGTGCAGGGCGCTCGCGCCGAACATCTGCGCGGTGACGGAGCTTGCGCTGAGCGGCGCGGCCATGCGTTCGAACGCGGCCACCTCTTGCTCGCTGACTGTGTCTTGCTTGGGCGGTGTCACGTCCTGCCCGGATCGCGGCAGACGCAGCCTGAACGTGGTCGTGGTCGCGGAGCACAGCACCTCGATGTCACCGCCGTGCGCAAGGGCGATCTGACGGGCCACGTACAGGCCAAGCCCGAGCCCCTTCGACTTGCCGCGCTTCTGGAGCGTCCCGCGAAAAGGATTGAACAAGACAGGCAGCAGGTCGGCGGGCACGATGCCGGTGTTCTCGATCGACAGCGCGATGAGCTCTGGGTCGGCGCCATCGAGGATGAGGTCGATCGAGCGCGACGGATCCCCGTGCTGAAGCGCGTTGCCGACAAGGTTGGACAGGATCTGCGAAATGCGGTCCCGATCCCAGGTTCCGGTGGTGGCGCCGTGCACGGTCAGCCGCAAGTCGCACGCCGGATTCGAGGCCTTACCCTCCTCGATGACTTCTTGCGCGAGCTGCACGAGATCCCCGGCTTCGCGACGGAGTGGAATCCCCTGTCCGATGCGTGCGCGCGTGAAGTCGAGCAGCTGCTCGACCATGCGGCCCATCCGCTCGCTGCTGGAGACGACGCGAGCCAGCACGCGGGCCGAGCGCTCGTCCTGGACCTGCCTGCTGAGCAGGTGCGCGCCGGCCAGAACCGCGCTCAGCGGGTTGCGCAGATCGTGGCTTAGGATCCCGATGAACATCTCGCTGATGTGGACTGCTCGTGACAGCTCCTCGACCACACGGGCGTGTGCCGCCTCCGTCCGCTTTCGATCGGTGATGTCGTGGACGATGCCGAGCAGGCGCCGCGACGGCGCAGGCATGCTGGGATGCACGTCCCCGGCGATCGCGATCCAGCGAGCACCGAGTGCATCGGCGGGCAGCGTCCGACACTCCTCCATGAAGGCACGGCCGGTCTCGAGCGCCCCGCTGATCGCGTCTCGGGCGCGAGCGCGATCGTCGGCGTGCAGCTGCGCGGTGACCCCTTCGAGCGTCACCTCGTGGTCGGCGATCATCCCGAAGAGCTCGCAGGAGCGCGGATCCGCGCGCACCGCGCCGCCGTCTCGCTCGATCTCCCAGGAGCCGACCAGCGTGACGTCGGTGGCGAGGCGGAGCCGCTTGCGCAGTCGCTCCCCCTCGTGTTCGTCCCGATCCAGGCTGTAGGCGATCGCACGGTCGATCACGAGGTGGAGCACGTCGCGCGCCACGTCGTTGACGGGCGTGGGTTGAAGGTGACCTATCGTCTCCGCGAGCAACGCGAGCTCCGCGATCGCCCGCGCCGCGCTGAAGCTATCGTCGCTCGGCAGCTCGTCGACCGGTTCATCACCTCGAGCGTGCGCTTCGAGCGAGCTTGCTAGCCACTCGAGCACACGCTCGCCGCGCGCTGCGAGCGAAGGCTCCGACGCAGGCAGCGTCTCGATCCGCTTCTTCCAGGCGGAGAGGACCGGGCTTAGGTCCGCGCGGACGAAGCGCGCGAGCGCTGCAACTGCCTCGTCGGGAGATGAGCGCGGGTTCGCGGATTTCACGTCGAAACTCGCCACGCGCGCAAGGTAACACCCTCCACGAGTCCGCCGCCATGGCAATCACCGACGGCTATCCCTCGCGAACCCGCGTGCGGGGAGGGCGGCGCCAGACGTCGCGCGACAAGCGCATGCCAGCGCCCTGTTGGCGAACCGGGCCCACCGTGATCCTGCTCGTGTCAAACCCAGATAGAGATGTCGCGTCGGCTCCCAGTTAGAGATGTCGCCTTTCGGGTCTGCCGCGCTCTCTCGTAAAGCCTCGAAAAACACTCAGGTCCGTCGGCTGTGGTCAGTGTGGGCAACGCTGCGTTGTCCAAGCGGCTCGGGGGCAGCTGTGCTGTCCCCAGGCGCGTCGTTGCGGCGGCGGCCTGGCGAGGTGGGCTCAGGCCGAGCGCGCCGCAAGTGCTCTGAGCGAGTCGGCCACGAGCGAGTCCACGACCTAAGGGGAGTTTGTCGCGCTCTTCTGTTCACCGGCCTCGGGAGGCCAAGCGTCGTTCACGGCGTCCTGCAGTCGGGTGCGTTCGCGCCGTGTCAGCCGTCGTTCTTCGAGCACCTTACGGTCGCGCTCCTGCTGCTGGCCCTGAATCACGGTGAGCGCCCCGGCGAGCAGCTTGTGGCTCACAATGGCGCCCTGGCGTACCCGGT
>JBBSJC010000409.1:0-7587 GCA_038257655.1 Polyangiales bacterium
ATGGTCTTGGGACCGCGAGCAAGCAGGCGGCGGACGGCGTCTTTCTTGAACGAATCTGGACGTGGTTTTCTTTGTTCCATTGGTGGCACTCCTGGGAATGTAGTCCCTGCGGGGGTGTCCACCAAAGCGGGGCAGGCTCAGGGGCCCTCCGAGTGCGGCCGTGCGGCAACGCTCGAGTGCGCGCAATACCAGGTGCTGCTCGGACGACAGGATGCAGCTTGCCCTCAGCGCGTCGCCGTGGGCGCGCAATGTCACCGACCTCGACGCGTTTGCGTTCACGCGTGGGGTCGGTGCACGAAGGCACTGCGGCCACGGGCCGCTATCCGAGAACGCGGCCCTCCTTGGTACCGAGCAGGTCCAGCGGGCGGCGCAGGCGCTGACGTCGCGATTCACTCATGTGGGTGTAGCGCGCGGTGGGCGCGGGCAATTCTTTGCGCACGCTGCGGATGCCGCGCATTACCTCGGGGCGATTGAGGGTGGTGCCGAAGAGAAAGCTCAGCGCGCCGATCGCGACGTTGACCGTGGCTGGCTTCCTCTGCTTCTCCTGGAGCAAGTAGAGCAGCCACTGCCTGACGTGTGCAGCGCCAAGCCTCTCCGGCGGGCACCTGTAGTGCGCGATGAACGCCTTCGCGCAGCGCAATTAACTCTCCTGCGTGGCGCAGCTCAGCCCACGCGACACCAAGTCCTGCTCCATCTTCGTTCGAACACGGCCCATGTCGCCTCCTCGGCGCCCCAACGGGGGGCGCGCTTGGATGGGCGTGGCCAGTGCGCGGCCGTACAAGTCTTGGCAGGCCAGCAATCGCGATCGGGGAGGTGAGCCCGCTCGGGTTTCACGGTGCTACCAGCGCGCCTCTGGCCTGCCGCGGACGCGGCTTTGATCAAAAGTGGTTATGTTAACAATGTAAGCATCGTCGTTTCAGGACGATTCTGCGCTTGGAGCGCTTACGCTCGGCATCTGGCGAGGTGCATCGTTGGGGCGAACTCAAAGGGGGACAGACCGCACGACCGAGAACAAGATGCCTCCGTCGAGCGCGACTCGAACCAAGGTGCCCGACGCAATCGGTCCAAGATCGAGAGTGCTCGTCCATGTGCCGGAGAGGGTGGTCACCTCACTCGTCAGCTCACTCCCCTTCGCCGCGCGGTCG
The DNA here is from genome assembly GCA_038257655.1 of Polyangiales bacterium. Lineage (GTDB taxonomy): Bacteria > Myxococcota_A > Polyangia > Polyangiales > DASUME01 > DASUME01. Next base: position 1,146 of record JBBSJC010000409.1, read on the forward strand.
ACAACGGCCACGCCGTCGACGATGGCGACTCTGAACGCGTCTGGACGGGGCTTGAGTTCCCAACAGCCGTAGAGTGTCATGGTGACGCTACCGTCCTCGCGTTGCGAGAAGACGACTTGGTGTAGTTGATGTTCTTTCAAAACCTTAGCCCGCCGAAAAGCGTATGGCGGAGGAACTTTATATAATGTGATCGTCTGCTTTACGAAGCCTTGGCTTTTCGCGCGCACCGTCAGCGGCGGACCCTTTAGCCACCACGGGTAGTACGGAGCGGCAGCGATCAATAGGTCGAGCTCACGTACCGCCGCTTCGCGATCAGCGATGACGCATGGCAAGTGCACAAGCTTCGCACGTTGCCTAAACGAGTAGCTCACGTCGGCACCATCGAGCGCGCCGCCTGAGCATCGGCTGCGATGGCGCTTCTTGTCGAGCACAGCTATCGCGGCCAGCAACTGGCGCAGGGCTGCGGGCGGAATGAGGAGGCGTTCCACAACAGCGGGACGCGCCCCCGAGGTCAACTCCTATGGGGGCCAGGGGTGAGGGCGCAGCCGGTTAAGCCATCTTATTTGGCGTGACCAGGACCTTACCACCCGTCGCCCGTTGCGCGTAGCTTAGAAGCTCCGCGGGCTGCAGCATCCCTGCGAGCGAGATCTCCTTGGCGTAACTCGTCGCGAAGGTGGTCGTAAGCTCCGCGCCGACGCGCTGATGCAGTGTTTTGACTCCGGGGCCCATCTTTTGAAGGAAAGGCATCAACAGCCAACCCCCTACCCCCCAGGCCAGGCCGAAGTCCCGCGTGATCTCGGTGGGAGCAAGGTCTAGCATTCCGTAGATGTACACCTGCTTATGCGTCGATGAGCCATAACGGCTGTAACTTTCGGCCTTACTATTCAGCGCGGTTTCCATCGCACTCAGGATCAGGCTGACGAGCTTACCGCCAGCGATGGCGTCAAACGCGATCGTCGCGCCCGTGGCGGCGATGGCCTCGTTCAGGTCGGTGCGGAAGGTGGGAGAGCTCGAATTGCAGACATACTTTGCGCCAAGGTCACGCAAGATCTTCACCTGCTCGTCTTTGCGCACAACGTTTACGAGCGGCACACCATCCTTTTCGCACAGACGCACGAGCATCTGACCTAAGGAGGATGCTGCGGCCGTGTGAACGAGCGCGCGATGACCTTCTGCGCGCATCGTCTCCACCATACCGAGCGCGGTGAGCGGGTTGACGAAGCTCGCCGCGCCTTGGGCCGCGCTGATGTCCTCGGGCAGTGGAATGCATGTGGCGGCCGATATGCAGCGATACTGTGCATAAGTGCCACCGCTTGCGAATGCGACGGTCTTACCCAGTAACGCCTGCGCCTTCGGATCGGCACCCGCCTCTACCACCAAGCCTGCGCCTTCGTTTCCAACGGGCATCGCCTGTCCGACGCGCCCAGCGACGAGCCGCAGCGCTTTCTCGTGAATCTTGGCCGTGATGATGGGGAGCTCGGCCGTTCCCGCGGACTTCACCGTGGTGGGGTCAAACGCGGGCCCGAGCAGCAGCGCGAGGTCAGACGGATGGATGGGTGCCGCGTCAATCCGTACCAACACCTCATGGGGAGCAGGCTTGGGAATCTCGACGCGGGCAAGGGAGAGTTCGAGCTCGGCACTAGGCTTCACGAGTGAATGAAGCTCAAGTCCATGCGTGGTTATGGTTCGATCTAGAGTTGTCACGCGCCGACTATACTAATGGCCCGAAGATGGCGCACGGAGCCTATCGCTGCGGCAGCGCGGTCGGCGATCGTCTCGACATGAGGTCGATCGACAAATACAGCACCGATACTATGCGCGAGTGCGGCTCGTCATGGCGCGCTCGTGCTCGCCGCCCAGCTCCCGAGGATCCGGACTAGGCCATCCACCTTCTGCTGCCAGACCACCATGGTGGAACCGGCGGGGCCGGCTGCAACCCGAACATTCGTGGCATGATCGATGACGCCAGCCGCGTGGACGGAGAGAGTATTGCGCAGCGTCCACTCGGTCGCGCCCGGCAAAAGTTGAGTCACGGTTGCGCGCCACGGCGACGTACCCTGCCTGAAAGCCAGCGTGATCGTGCCCACTGCGTCAACAGCAAGAGAGCCGTCGTAGACGCTGTTGCGCACGTCGAGCGGCTCGACGGGCTCGCTCCAAGTTCCGTCTTCGGAGCGTGACGTGGTGCGCATGTAGGTGTTGTTAGCCGCGTCGACCATAACCAGCAGCGTAGTCGCCCGGCCGCCGAAAAACACGGTGTCGCGGGCAGAGGCCCCGTCCTCGTCGGGAGCGTCGTACACCAAGGTGTCGCCCTCCCCCGAGGACGTGTCGTTGAGTCCCACGAGGCGCAGTAAGGCGTCGTCGTCGATGGGGTCTGTCTCCTCCCAGGCGCGCACGAAGCCGCCGGCTGGATCGCCCCAGACGCCCGACCGCGTGGCCGCAGCAGCGGGGTCGGACACCGGAGTGATATCAGACGTCGACCCGTTGGCCAGACTGCCGCGGATTCGCATGACCCGGCCACCGGGCCGGCTTGTCTCCCAGATCGCAAGCCACTGCCCAGGGCTCGAGGCCGCGATCCTCGGGCTGGATGGGCTGCCATCGTCGGCGAAGGTGCCGACACCGTCGGACAGGATCGTCAACCCGTTCCAGCCGACGCCCGGTGTGTGCGCGGAGAAGAAGATCTCGGCGTCGTTCTCGGCATCCCGGCCGGCGAAGACGAGGTAGGCGACGCCGTCGGGTCCCAGGTCGAGGCCGACGCTGAAGGTCGGTAGGTTGATCTCCGAGCCATGCAGATAGGCGGGCGACGACCATGCGTCTTGCCCGGCATCGCGGTGGGACATCCGGAGGCGGTTACTGCCCTCGAAACGCCGCCAAGCCACCAACGCCTGGCCGTTGGGGCTCATATCGAAGATATAGGTCTCGATGTGCGTGCTCGAGTCCGAGATGCGCACGGGCTCGCTCCATGCTCCATCGGCCGCGTGGACACTCGACCAAATCGCGTTGTTCACGGTCGTCGAGGGATCCTCGTCCTGCAACCAGACGGCGGTCGCGTTGCCCGCCGAGTCCACGGCCAAACTTGGTAAGGTCCCATCCACGCCGACCGCAGAGATGAACGCGGGAGAGGTCCAGGTCGTGACGGTCGGCAGCGGATCGACGTCGTCCGGGGGCACCTCGGGCCCTGCTCCATCGATCACGGGTCCGCCCGCGTCGACGATGGGTATGCCCGCGTCGCTTACGGGCTCGCCCGCGTCACTTACGGTCTCGCCCGCGTCACTTACGGTCTTGCCCGCATCCACAGCCGGCTCGCTGCCTGGCGAATCGCCGCACGAGGCGACGTACGTGCCGAAGCACGTGGCAAGCAAGAGGCGAACCGAGAAGATAGCAACCGAGATTACTTGAACGAAGCGCACGCATCATAGGTATCACGTGAGGGGAGGCTACGTATCGGAATTTCCGTCTGCGAGCTGCGCCGGATCCTCCTCAGTCCTCGCTCACTGGCGGCGGGGAGGCCGAGGCCGTCCCAACCTTCGGGTGATCCTGGAGTCGGAGACAGACGTCGATCTAAACCTCTTCGACGGGTCAACGTTGCTGGTGGGACGCGCTCTGCAGGGCACGGCTAGCCTGATGGCCGGAGCCGGTCGACAGGAGGCCTCGTGGGAGGGGTTGCGTGTCGTCTGGAGTGGATACTTCGGCGACGGTACGCGACCTGGTTACGAGTTATCGAGATCTGAGGAGAGCTGCATAAGCCGATCCACGTGTAGCTGTTTACCCCGTCTGCACACGAGCCACCGTTCTGGCAGAGATTCGGGGCGCAATCGTTGTTGTTTGTGCAGGCCTTACCGTCGGCGGCGAGCGTGTCGCCAGCATTGCAACTGCACGCGAAGGAGGCTTCGCTGTTGGTGCAATTCTGAGCGCAGCCGCCGTTGTTCGACTTGCATTCGTCGATGTCGTCGCAGACTTGACCGTTACCCTCATAACCTGCGGCGCACACGCAGTAGTTGATGCCCTCGACCGCGAGACAATCGGCGACGGAACTGCAGTTTACTACCCTTCGCATCCGTGCAGACTGCGTTGGCCTGACACGCATTGACTCCGTCACCATTGAACCCTGCCTTGCAGTCGCACTCGAAGCCGCCGAGTACGTTCTTGCACAGGGCGAGTGCGTGGCACTGCGCGGCGCCTCCACCTTACGCTCACCGCGATAGCTCAGGAGAGCAGGTGGGACGGCGCGAAGCCGGGCCTTTCGCACGAAGGCCTAGACAAGAGTTGGCAGTGTCCCTTTGCAAAGGGGAAGAAAGCTGCTGCAAAAGCGAAGCCGGCACCCAGGCCCGCCGTCACAACGACTCGTGCGTCTGAGTCACGTTCGACCTCCAGTGCGGAGCAGAAGATGAGGGCACTGGTTGCAGATCGGAACGACGCGCGCAGAACAGATCGTTCGAACTCTAAAGAATCAGTTCGACGTAGTTGCAAGCGGCGCATGAACGACGAGATCGGGACCCGGAGCTACTCGCTCGCGAGGAGGCTTCAAGCCGCTGACGTCGCAAGCCTTACGGTGTGCCGATCCTCCGCGACGGAGCGTGCCGTCTCTGGAAAGCGTCGACAAGGAAGTGCCATGCGTCGAGGCGCTGCGCGCTAAGAGGGTGCCGTAGTCCTGGTGACGGCAAGCGTTGCGACGCACAGCTAAGCGAGCAGCTCCTGGACTAACCTCACCAGATTATCGAGATCGAACGGTTTGCCTATAAACTTGGTCAGTGGGTCAGGCCCGAGCTCAGGCCGCGCTGCGCTCATCAGGAGAACGGGCAGATGTGCGAGACGCGGCTCGGCTCTGATCGTCAGGATGACTTCCAACCCGTCGACCAAAGGCATCATCAGGTCGGTCAATAGAAGATCTGGCACGTGCTCATTGAGGAGCGCGATAGCATCCCGTCCGTTGTGGGCGACGCGGACGCTGTATCCCTCCTCAAGAAGGATCAGCTCGAGCAGCTCCGCTGCGTCGAACTCGTCTTCCGCGATCAACACCGTCTTCATGTGCGCCTTTTCGCCTTCTTAGGTACAGCGCGCGCTGACGTGGGCTTTCCTTTTTGTGCACGCTGGCTTGGGGCCTTGCTGGTCGCCTTGGTATTCTTTCGGAGTTGCTGGGGCCAGGGCTTGATCGCGATCGTTTCGACGATCTGTTGGGCGGGCTTCAGTATCTCGTCGATGCTTGCAAGCGGCTGCCCGATCACGATGCCTCGTTTGGCCACGATCTTGAATTCGCGGATCGCAGTGTCGTGCTCGCCTCCTCGCACCTTGATCAGACGGATGACGCGACACACCTGGGCGTTCAGCTCGACCTGCTTGAGCAGTAGCAGGTTCTCGGTCACCGCGGAAAAGTCGCTGATCGGAACCTCGTCGCTCCTGGCAATCAGCTTGAGCTCCTCCGTGATCAACGTCGTTACGCCCCGGCTTCTAAGCTCGTTGGATAACGCCACCATATAGCGGTTCATGCGATCGGTGCGAATGCCGCCATCTCGCAGACCATCGGTGCCGTCAAGGAACAAGCGGGTAACCTTACGATTGCTTACGTTGTGCAGCAGTCGTTCGGCGAGCGCATCCATGTAATGCTCGAGCGGAGGCTGCCAAAGAATCTCGAGCGCGCCAGTCTTTAGAGCGGGCGCAAAGTCGATGCCGATCGCGCGGCCTTTGTGCAGCAAACGTTCGGGATTTTCGTAGAAGCCGAAGTACAAACAGGGCTCGCCCGCGTCGAGTCCGGCTTTCAGAAAGTGTAGACCGAGCACAGTCTTACCGACTCCCGGCGCACCGAGAACCACGCTGGTGGAGCTGGCGGTGAAGCCTCCGCCCAACATGTCGTCGAGGCCCACGACGTTGGTGGCGGCGCGTGGGCCCTCCGCTCGTGTCTCCGTGAAGGGTCTGCGCAGGGACTCGAGCCGAGGGTAGACGTGAATGCCCTCGTCCGAGATCCGGAAGTAGTGGCGACCATGCAGGTGATCACTGCCACGGAACTTTCGTACTTCGATTTCGCGAACGGTACGCATGCCATCGGCTTCGATGTTCATCGCGATGATGCCATCCACCATTGTATGCTCAGGTCGATTTTGCTTTTCGCTCAGCGACGAGAGTAAGAACGTGGTGCAGCCGTGACCCGAGGTGAACGTATTGAGCTGATGTACGAACTTCTTGAACGCGGTTGCAGAATCTGAGAGCTCGTCGGCCACCGCGGCACCGTCCAAGATCAGGATGGAGGGTTTGAGCTTGCGAACCGTCTGCTGCAGCTGGAGCAAAAAGCCCTGCAAGCCTTCCTTCTCGATCGTGGCGTAGGCGCTCAAATAGACGATGCCGCGATTGACCAGCTTGAGGTCGAAGAAGCTCATTGGCTGCAGGTGACTGAACATGCGGCTATGGGATTCCGCGAGCAGAGTCACGTAGACGACCTGTTCGCCCGCCC
>JBBSJC010000410.1:0-7582 GCA_038257655.1 Polyangiales bacterium
CTAGGAGGCGCTCTAGGAGGCGCTCTAGGAGGCGCTCTAGGAGGCGCTCTAGGAGGCGCGCTAGCACGCCTGTATCAGGCGACCTTACCGTCTGCGCGCAGCTTGGCGATCTCGTCCGCGCTGAGGCCCACGTCCCTCAAGATTTCGTCGGTGTTCGCGCCGACACTGGGGGGATCGTTGCGAATTCCGAACTTGGTATCGCCATAGGCTAGCGGCATGCCTGGTAGCTTGGTTTTGATGCCCCCTGACAAGGTGGTAGGCAAGAGCGGTGCTTCCCCGTGATTGAGCTGCGGATCCTCGAACAGATCCTCTGTGCGCGCGATCGGAGCGAAGGGAATGCCCGCCGTCTCGCAGCCGGCGATGATCTGAGCCTTGGTCAAGCCCGCCATCAGTTGCTCGATCATCGGCAACAGGCGCTCGCACTCATCGATACGTCCGTTGTTCGTGGCAAGGCTCTTGTCGTCTAACCACGCTTGCCGACCGAATGCTTCACAGAAGCGTAGCCAGTGTTTGTCACTGGTAACCCCGACAAACACCATCGAGTCGTCTTGGGTTTTGAAGGTGCGGTAGATGGCCCAAGCGCTGACGCGGGCAGTCATGGGCGGGACTGGCTCACCGCTTACCGCGCTGTAGGCCATGTGTTGACCCATGAAGAAAGCCGTGGTCTCAAACAGCGAGGCTTTGATGCTCTTACCAAGCCCCGTCGTCTTTCGTTCGTAAAGCGCGACTAAGATCCCGAGCACGCCAAACATGCCGCCACCGATGTCGATGATCGATGTCCCCGCGCGCAGCGGCATACCCACCGGTCCGGTCATATAAGCCAAACCACCCATCATCTGCGCCACCTCATCGAGCGCCGTGCGGTGCTCGTAGGGCCCCTTCAAGAACCCCTTGAGGGAGAGATGGATGAGCGCGGGATTCAGTTTCTGTGCCGCCTCGTAGCCGAGCCCCAGGCGTTCCATCGTGCCTGGCGCGAAGTTTTCAAGCATGACATCCGCCGTCGGCACCAAACGCGCGATGACATCCTTACCCTCGACGCTCTTGAGGTCGACTGCCAAGCTCTTCTTGTTGCGGCTGTAGAACGGAAAGTAACCCGTACCCATGCCCTTCAGGTAGCGCGTGGCATCTCCCTCAGGCGGCTCGATATGGATGACCTCAGCGCCCAAATCCGCGAGCAACAAACCGACCGTTGGGCCCATCACGGCATGGGTAAACTCGAGCACTCGGATACCACTAAGAGGAAGCTCGCTCATCGGTAGGTTCCATGTTTCTTGAGGTAGTCGACTAGACCGCCTTCGTTCAGGATCTGAATCATCACATCGGGCATGGCTGCAGCCTGGTGCGTCGTGCCCTTGGTAAGGTTGTTTACGCTGCCGGTCTTGAGATCGACTTCGATTTGATCGCCGGGCTCGGCCACCAGATCAGGAACCTCGAGCACGGGTAAGCCGATGTTGATCGCATTGCGAAAGAAGATGCGTGCGAAATATTTCGCGATCACCCCGCTAACCCCCGCGGTTTTGAGCGCGAGCGGTGCTTGCTCGCGCGAGCTGCCGCAGCCGAAGTTGTCGCCGGCGACAACCCAGTCTCCCGGCTGCATGCGTGCTCGAAACTCCGGATCCAGATCTTCCAAACAATGCGCGGCGAGCATGTTCAGATCGAGCGTCTTGGTGTACTTGCCCGGGATGATGCGATCGGTATCGATGTTGTCGCCATAGACGTGGGCCTTGCCCGACAAGCGCGCGCTCATGACTTGTCTCCCCCAAGGTAAGGTGTGGGGTCCGTGATGCAGCCGTTCAGCGCTGCTGCGGCCACAGACGCCGGCGAGCCCAAGAAGACACGGGCGTTGGGGTTGCCCATGCGCCCCTTGAAATTGCGATTGCCGGTGCTGATCACGGTCTCACCATCGCCAGGCACTCCGTTGTGCGTCCCAACGCACGGCCCGCAGCCCGAGGGGATGAACGTAGCCCCCGCCCGCAGCAGCTTTTCCGCTGTGCCATCAGCCACCGCTTGAATGTAGATGTCCCGGGAGGCTGGTGCGATCACTAGTCGCACACCCGGTGCGAGCTTTTTGCCTGCTAAGATCTGCGCCGCGATCTGCAAATCGTCCAAACGCCCGTTTACGCACGTGCCGATGAACGCGTACTCGATCTTAGTACCCGCATGCTTTGACAGCTCTTCTACTGCATCGGGCGAGCCGGGCGTGGCGACCACCGGCAGAAACGTCCTCGCGTCATATTTGAGCGTACGCACGTAGCGCGCGTCCGCGTCTGGCAGAATCGGCGTGAACGCGTAGGGCAGAGTGAGCCCTTCGGGATGCACGATCCCGACTTTGGCGCCCATTTCAATCGCCATGTTGGCGAGGGTGATGCGTCCTCCCAGGGGCAGCTGCGCGACGGCTTCACCGCAGAACTCGATAGCTTGATAGGTCGCGCCCGAGATGCCGATTTGACCCACGAGAAAGAGCGTAAGATCCTTGGCGAAGACACCAGGCCGCAGCTTGCCTGTGATCTCGACTCTGATCGTCTTCGGTACCTTCAGCCAGGTCTTACCAGACAGTAAGACGGCCGCAAGGTCGGTCGAGCCCACGCCCGTTGCAAACGCACCGATCGCGCCATAACTGCAGGTGTGACTATCGGCGCCCAGGAATACTTCGCCCGGCTTCACATGGTGGTTGTCGATCATCAGTTGATGACAAATGCCATCGCCCACGTCGTAGAGCACGCAGTCTTGCTGACGCGCAAACTTGCGCATGATCTCGTGCAGATTGGCGATGCTCTCGTTGGGCGCGGGCGAGGCGTGATCGATCACGAGGTACGTGCGCTGCTTGTTCCACACCCGCGTGCCGCCCATGTCTGCAAACGCCTTGAGCGCAAGCGGTGCGGTGGTGTCGCTGGCCATGGCAGCGTCGACGTCGACGACCACCAGCTCATCCGCGTACACCGGCTTACCGGCGTGCGCCGACAGGATCTTCTCCGCAATCGTCTGCCCGCTCACGGGATCACCTGAATGTTCTCTGTACCGAGCACGCGATGCATCTTGCCCCAGAACTGCTTGCCAAAGAATGCCTCGACCCGGCGACTTTGCGCGGCCACCTTGCGCACGTCGATGCCAGTCTTGTAGCCAAGGCCATGCACCATCACACACAGATCTTCCGTGGATAGGTTACCGCTTGCCCCCTTGATATAAGGGCAGCCGCCCATCCCCGCGAACGCAGTATCAAAATGCCGCACGCCGCATTCGATCGCGGCCATCGCGTTCACCATCGCGCGCGCTTCGGTATCGTGCAGGTGCAAGAACACGGGTTTGCCTTCGGCCATGGGCACCACCCGCTCCATGATGAAGCGAATCGCCTCCGGATGTGCCATGCCGGTCGAGTCCGCAAGCGCAAGCTCATCCACGCCAAGGGCAAGATGACGCTCCACCATCTTGAGCACCGCAGTAGGATCGATGCGCCCTTCGTAACGACAGCCGAACGCGCACTGCAGACCGCCGCGCAGCGTGAGGCCTGCGGCTTTGGCTTTTTTGACGGTGCGCTCGTACTCGGCCTGCGCCTGCACCAGCGACATGCGGGTGTTCTTCTTACTGTGCGTGTCACTCGCCGAGTAAGAGCAAGCCACGTGCGTGAGCCCCGAGGTGATCGCGCGGTCGATGCCTTTTTCGTTGAGTACCAGGGCGCTAAAGATCACGTCGTTGCGCCTGGTCAGCCGTGCGCACAGCGCTTCGGCGTCGGCCATCTGCGGCACGGCTTTGGGGTTGACGAAGGAGCAGACCTGAACGCGCGACACGCCGGCTTCGACGAGCCCCTCGATGAACGACAGCTTCAGGTCCGTGGGGACCTGCGTCTTCTCGACCTGAAAGCCGTCGCGCGGCCCCTGGTCTTCGATCACGATATGCTCAGAGGTGACCGAGTCGAGCGGCGGCACGGACCTGACGTTAGCCATGAAACTCCTAGGCTTTTAGGAAATCGGCTGCAGCGTTTGCCGCGCGTTGAGCGCGCCTGCGACACATCCGATTAAGTTAGGCAAAGATGCGCCTACTCGCCGGAATTACAAGCGCTCAAGGAGCGTGCGCGGCGCTCCGCATGTGGGCTTTGTTGCAGGCTTTCTTGCCGGAGTCGCCGAGCAGGGTTAGAGCCCTCTGTACTATGCAACGAGTCACTGCCGCGATCGCGCTTTCGCTGGGGCTTCTCGCCTGCCAGGCCAAAGCGCCAAGTTCCACCCCAACAACCGACGACAAGAAAAGTGCTGCGGCAGATCAGACTGCCACGGACAAGAAAGGTGCCGCCGAGGCTATGAAACAACCTGCTGCAGTGCCAGCGCCTGCCGACGTAGCGGCGGCCCCTGCCGACGCTCAGAAGACCGCCACCGGTCTGGCATCGAAGGTGCTCAGCCCCGGCAAGGGCACGGACAAGCCTCGCGCCTTCGACAAGGTCAAGGTTCACTACACTGGCTGGACCACCGACGGCAAAATGTTCGACAGCTCGGTTGCGCGTGGCGAACCGGCCGAGTTCCCGCTCAATCAGGTGATCCCAGGCTGGACCGAAGGTCTGCAGCTGATGACCGTCGGCGAAAAGCGCCGCTTCTGGATCCCCGAGAGCATCGCCTATCAGGGGCAGCCCGGGGCCCCCGCGGGCACGCTCGTGTTCGACGTGGAGCTGCTTGAGGTCGACAAGATGCCGGAGCCCCCCGCGGTTCCTGCGGATGTGGCCGCAGCGCCCGCCAACGCTCAGAAGACCAAGTCCGGCCTTGCCTCGACCGTGATCAGCAAGGGCACAGGCAAGGAGCGTCCCAAGGCCGAAGACAAAGTGACCGTGCATTACACCGGCTGGACCACCGACGGTAAGATGTTCGATAGCTCGGTCACCCGCGGCGAGGCCGCTACCTTCCCGCTCAATCGCGTGATCCCAGGCTGGACCGAAGGCGTGCAGCTGATGGTCGAGGGCGAAAAACGCCGCTTCTGGATTCCGGAGGAGCTCGCTTACAAGGGGCGCCCCGGGCCGCAGGGCACGCTCGTGTTCGACGTCGAGCTCGTCTCGATCGCCAAGCCCCCGGAAGCACCGGTCACGCCCAAGGACGTGGCTGCCGCCCCGAAGGACGCGAAGAAGACCGCCAGCGGACTTGCCTACAAGACCCTCAAGCCCGGCACGGGCAAGACGCACCCCACGGCTTCGAGCTTCGTGCAGGTACACTACTCCGGCTGGACCACGGACGGTAAGATGTTCGACAGCTCAGTGTCCCGCGGAGAGCCCTCCGAGTTCCCGCTCAACGGCGTCATCCCCGGCTGGACCGAGGGCCTACAGCTGATGGTCGAAGGCGAAAAGATGCGCTTCTGGATTCCGGAGGAGCTCGCCTACAAGGGTAAGCCCGGCCGCCCCCAGGGCATGCTCGTGTTCGACGTCGAGCTGCTCAAAATCAAAGGCTAGGCTCCGCCCACTCAACGGCTCAAGTGCGTGCGGTGCCCCGAGCCATGACGATCTTGCCGGTTCGCACCACCTCACGCACGTCGTAGGTCTGTAGCAGCGACATGATGCTATCGAGCTTTTTGCTCTCGCCGTACACGCGCAACATCATGGTTTCTGGGCCGTAATCGACCACTTTGGCTTTGTAGTGCTCGACGATCTGTAAAAGCGGCGTGCGATGCTCGAGGGGCACCTCGACTTTGACGAGCGCGACCTCGGTCTCGACCATCTCTTGATTGGTGTGGTCCTCCGCCCGCACGACGTCGACTAGCTTCGCAAGCTGTTTGATGATCTGCTCGAACACGGCTTCATCGCCCGAGCACGTGATCGTCATGCGCGCGTAACCGGCTTCGGCCGTGGGGCTGACGACCAGGCTTTCGATGTTGTAGCCGCGGCGCGAAAACACCAGCGCTACGCGCACGAGCACGCCGGGCTTGTTGTTGACGTACAACGAAATCGTGTGGACGCCGCTCTCTTGCATTTCATCAGACATGTTCAGGTGCTTCCCGTGGGCTTGGCGAGCTTGTGCTTCGGACGTTCGATGATCATGTTCCTGAGCGGCGCGCCAGCGGGAATCATCGGAAAGACGTTGTCCTCCTTGACCACTTCCGCTTCCACGACGACCGGGCCATCGTTGTATTCGATCGCCTTTTTCAAGATGCGGTCGACATCCGCTGCGCGCTTGATGCGCAGACCTTTCACACCGTAAGCCTCGGCTAGCTTGACGAAGTCGGGGTTGCCCTCGAGATCCACGCCGGACAAGCGGTTGTCAAAGAACAGCTCCTGCCACTGGCGCACCATGCCGAGATAGTTGTTGTTGATGATCAGCACCTTGACCGGGAGCTTGTTCACGAATGCAGTCGCCAGCTCGCACAGCGTCATCTGAAAGCCGCCGTCGCCGACGACCGCCCAAACTTGTTTGCCAGGCAGCGCAAACTGCGCGCCTATCGCCGCTGGAAAGCCAAAGCCCATGGTGCCCGCGCCGCCGGAGCTGAGCCAATGCCGGTTTTTGCGCGTCCGGCAAAACTGCGCAGCCCACATCTGATGCTGGCCCACGTCCGTGGCGATCAGTGCTTCGCCCTTGGTCAGCGCGTCCAAGCGATCGAGCACGTGCTGGGCCTTCAGGCCGCCCTGCTTGTTGTACTTGAGCGGGTATTGCTTGCGCCATTTGTCGCACTGCGTCACCCACTCATCGCTCTCGCAACGCTCGACGTAGGGAATCAAATCTTCGATCACACGCCGTGCATCGCCGCACAAGCTGATGTCTGGACGAATCACCTTGTTGAACTCGGCACGATCGATGTCGACATGGATCTTCATCGCGTCTTTGCAAAACTCGCTGACCTTACCGGTGATGCGATCATCCCAGCGGGCGCCTATTGCCATGATCAGATCGCAGTCGATGATCGCCTTGTTCGCGTAGGCCGTACCGTGCATGCCGAGCATGCCGAGATGCAGCGGATGACGCTCGTCGACCGCTCCCTTACCGAGCAGCGTGTTCACGATCGGGGCGTTCAGCTTCTCTGCCAGCCGCAAAATCGCAGGGCCAGCGTCGGAAATCACCGAGCCGTGCCCCACGTACAGCACAGGCCTACGGGCGCGCCGCAAGAACTTCGCCGTCTGTTCGAGCTCCGCAGGCGACACCCCGCCCGGGATCTCATAGCCAGGCAGGCTGACCTCGTCGACGAACTCTGCCGTGCACGGACCCGCGGTCACATCCTTGGGCAAATCCACAAGTACCGGCCCAGGACGACCCGTGCGCGCGATGTAAAACGCCTCACGCATGATGCGCGGAATATCGGCCGCGTCTTTCACGAGGTAGCTGTGCTTCACCACCGGGTAGGTGATGCCCGTGACGTCCGCTTCTTGAAAGGCGTCCTTACCCAAGCTCTCGCGAATCGTCTGGCCGGTGAGCACCACCATCGGTACCGAATCCATCAACGCCGTCAGCAGCCCGGTGACCGTGTTCGTGGCGCCAGGCCCCGAGGTCACGAGCACGACGCCCGGCTTGCCGGTCGCCCGCGCGTAACCGTCCGCCATATGGGTCGCGCCTTGCTCGTGTCGAACCAGGATCAGCTTGATCTGAGAATCGACCAGCGCATCGAAGATAGGGATCGCCGCGCC
>JBBSJC010000411.1:0-7576 GCA_038257655.1 Polyangiales bacterium
CCTGTGACTACCAGTACCAGAGTGGCATTCAGCTGATCGATATCGCAGCGGATGACCTTACCCTACGTGGCGTCGCGCCGCAGCTTGGCGAGGCGCGTCGCGCCTTGCTCCATCGCGACCATCTGTTTGGCGTCACCGACAACGCTGTGCAGGTGTTCGACATCACGGATCGCGATAACCCCATGAAACGTGGGAAGCTTGAGACCGCGCGCAACATCAGTCAGCTGCACGTGGTAGGCGACAAGCTGATGCGGTTTGGCACCGATTGGTGGACTGAGCGCGCCATGCTCGACTTCACCTCACTCGATCAGGCCGGCACGGCAGAGCCGCTCGGTGAGCTCGATCTGAGCCGCGTGGCCGCTACTCCCAAGAACGAGTGCAACAGCTCAACCTATTGGGAAGGCCAGGTCTACGTCCACGGCGATACCGCCTACGTGCCGCGTCGAACGTACCGCCAGGCTCAGGTTGGTAGCTCCTGGGAGCAGCGGGAGATGCTGGTGTTCTACATCGTCGACCTGCGCAACAGCGACCAGCCGAAGCTCGTGGGCACGCTCGAAGTCGAAGGCGGCGCTGGCGAATATCTTGGCGGTGTGGTCCTGACCGATCACGCGTTGCTCGTGGGCCGCGGCGAGGGTTACTACCGCTACGACTGGCGTTCAGGCGAGCGCTCGGAGCCTAAGTACTCCTACGATATCTTCGACCTTGAAAATCCACGCAGCCCTCGCCTGACCAAGCGCTTTGCTGTTCCCAGTGAGCTTGCCTTCGGCGGCTGGGGCTCGGGCATGACGGGCTGCGGTATGGATATGGGGTGGGGCTGGTGGTTTGGCGGCCAGGGTTCTTCCGGGGCTTTGGTCTCCGGCGACTTGGTCGTGAGCCAGCATGAAAAGAGCATCGACGGTAAGTCAGGTCGCGTGCGTTACTACCTCGATCGTCTGGACGTCAGCGACCCGAGCGCACCCAAGCTGCTGGCACCGATCAACATTCCTGGTCAGGTTGTCCACTTCGATGCGGCAGCCAAGCGCGCAGTCACCTTGGACTACGTCCGAACCGAGACCTCCGCTTCGAGCGCCCAAGACTGCTACGGGCGTGGTCAGGCCTGGTTCGACGCGAACAACCGCAGCTGCCAAGTCTATGAGCGAAGGGCCAATGCGCTCTCGATCGAAGGCGACAAGGCGCGACGCGTCAGCATGCTCGTGCTCGATAACGACAAGCGCGGCAGCGGCTTTGTGGCGATCAGCAACGAACGCCTTTTCTACACCAGCTACGCCCGCAACAATCAGCAAGGCCCGTCTAGCAGCAGGCTCGAAACCCTCGCTTATACCAAGGATGGGCAGTTCGAGGCTCTTCCCTCCGTGGAGTTGAGTGACCAGAGTTATGGCTGGAGTCAGGTCTACGCGCGGGGCACCCGCGCCTTTATCGCGATCGACGGTGCTCTGAGTGTGATCGACACGCAAAACAAGCGCGCGCCCAAGCTCAAGCGCCATGACATGCAAGGCTGGGGCTGCAGCGCCCTCGAGGTCCACGAAGATCGCGCGTATTGCGCGCTTGGACAGTTCGGTGTGGCCAGCATCGAGCTGGATTGAACGCTACTGGGAACGCCGTCGCTAGCGCGGTTTACCTAGCCTGAGGCTCTGCACTTGGGGCCCGCCGGAAAGCCCAACGAATAGAAGGGCAGACAGGTAGAAGAGCAGACGGGCGACGCACCTTACTATCGTGGGAACGACAGGCCTCGGGCAGCGTAGTTTGTCCCTCACCCGGGTGTGTAGACCGCGGTCAGATCGAAACGAATGCGGCGTGGGCAAGGCGCAGAGCCTGTCATCCCGCCGCAGCCTGAATCACCGCTGGCCAGGGTGGCTCGCCCGCGCAATGCGCTCATAATCTCGTTCGTGATGTCATGGCCGCCGTCCTGGCAGGTGGCATCGCCGCACGGAATAATGAACAGCGCTGGTGCCCGCTCGACCACCACATGTTTGAGGTGTTTGGAGCTACCGCCAGCGTGCTCCTCACAGACCGCGATCTGCAGGCTGACCAGCGGCGGCACCAAAGCCTTGAGCCTCGGCGCATCGTCTTCGCGCTGACGCCGTTCTGCTGAACGCAGGGCGGCAGGGCTGGAGCGTCTAAAGTTGGATTGCACGACTTGGTCCCCTCCGCGAGTTCTCAGGGTAACACTTTCGGCTCGCGTTTACGACGTCTGTGACGCGCCCTCGCTGCACAGACGCCTACACGCAGGCCAGCACGTACGCGCTTGTGATTGCACGTGTCAGCACGTGTTGACTCATAGCGCACAGCGGCAAGCGTGAAACGCTATTTCACTCGCAACTTTTGGCAGGCAGCGTCCGATACCGTGCTCGATGAGCACAAACGCACGACCCGCAAGCCGAGACAATATCAGCGAACAGCCACCGACCTCCGTTGAGCCGTCCTCTCGGCGGTCCTCGGAGCCGGCCTGCATGCCAGCCCGTGTGCCCGGCTGCATGCCGTCCTCGATGCGAGACCGGGACGAAGTATATTCGCGGGCCCCCATGACATCTGCTCACTCGCCGCGCTCTATTCTGCAAGAGGTCTTCGGATACCCCGCGTTTCGGGGCGCACAAGCCGAGATTGTCGAGCATGTCTGCAGCAATGGCGATGCGCTGGTGCTCATGCCCACCGGCGGAGGCAAGAGCCTGTGTTACCAAGTGCCGGCGATCGTCCGTCATCGGGCGGGCATGGGACTATGCGTGGTCGTCAGCCCGCTTATCGCGCTGATGCATGACCAAGTCGGCGCGCTCGCAGAAGCCGGGGTTCGTGCCGCGTTTTTGAACTCGTCGCTCAGCGCAGACGACGCTCTGCGCATCGAGCAGGAAATGATGAGCGGGCAGCTGGTGATGCTGTACGCCGCCCCCGAGCGTGTCACCATGCCCCGCTTTCTCGCGCAGCTCGACAGGCTCAAGGAGCGGGGGCTGTTGAGCTTGTTTGCGATCGATGAAGCCCATTGCGTAAGCCAGTGGGGCCATGACTTTCGCTCGGATTATCTAGCCCTGAGCGTGTTGCACCGGCGTTACCCGCAAGTGCCGCGGATTGCGCTGACGGCCACCGCCGATGAGCTCACGCGCGCGGACATCATCGAGCGGCTCGCGCTCAACGACGCACGCGTCTTCATCAGCAGCTTCGACCGGCCGAACATCCGCTACAGCATCGTCGAGCGTGACAACGCCCGCACCCAGCTGCTGCGTTTCATAAGCGATGAGCACGAAGGCGACGCCGGCATCGTATACTGTCAGTCGCGCAAGAGCGTCGAACAGACCGCTAGCTGGCTCAGTCAGCAGGGCATTGAAGCCCTGCCTTACCATGCGGGCTTGGATGCGGAGCTGCGACGCCGCCATCAAGATCGCTTCATCCGCGAGGATGGCCTGGTCATGGTGGCCACGATCGCGTTTGGCATGGGCATCGACAAACCCGATGTACGCTTCGTCGCCCATCTCGATTTACCCAAGACGATCGAAAGTTACTATCAGGAGACCGGCCGCGCTGGGCGCGACGGGCAGAGAGCAAACGCCTGGATGGCTTACGGTCTTGCCGACGTCGTCAATCAGCGCCGCATGATCGACGAGAGCCCCGCTGGCGCAGATTTCAAACGCGGTCAGCGCCAAAAGCTCGAGGCACTGTTATCGATGGCAGAGTCCCATGAGTGTCGCCGCGTGCGTCTGCTCGGCTATTTCGGCGAAGACAGCCAGGCCTGCGGAAATTGCGACAATTGCATCAGCCCCCCGATCACCTGGGACGCAACGGAAGCCGCGCGCAAGTTGTTGAGCTGCATCTACCGTTTTCACCAACATGGCGGCCAACGCTTCGGAGCGGGCCATCTGATCGATGTCTTGCGCGGTAAGGAAACCGAAAAGGTAGCGCAGTACAACCATCAGACACTTTCCACCTTCGGGATCGGTGCCGATTTGAGCGAGGGCGTGTGGCGCGCAGTGCTGCGCCAGTTGCTAGCGCTCGGCCACCTGCGCACGGAGGGCGACTTTCAGACGCTGGAGCTTGCACCGACTGCACGCGCCGTATTGCGTGGCGAAGTGCTGATGCTGTTGCGCGTGCAGACCGACGTCGTAGCCAAGCGGCGTGGTCGCAGCAGCAAAACAAAGGACGCCCGCGCTAGCAAATACAAGGCGCCTAGCGCGCCACTCGATGGGCCCGCAGACAACCGCCTTACCGCGCTCAAAGCGTGGCGTGCGCTGGTGGCGCGTGACCGTAACCTTCCCGCTTTTGTAGTGTTCCACGACGCGACGTTGGCCGAGATGGCGCGCGCGAAACCGAGCTCGTTGAACGCATTGGCTGAGATAAGCGGCGTCGGCGCAAAGAAGCTGGAAGCATACGGCGCGGACATCCTGCGCGTGTTGGCGTCCTGAACCGACCCGCTGTGCCCTCAAGCTGTGCACTACAAGCCGTGGGCTCTGAGACGAGCTCAGCCGAAAGCTGCACCACGCAGGCCCTGGGATTGCGGCAAAGGACGTGGCTCGGCGCGCGCCAAACGACGGGGGGACGGGAAAGCCGCACTCTCAGCTTCGCTCATCAAGCGCTGCATGCGGTCGACCGTGGCTTCGCGCCAACCATGGGGAGTCGCGTTGACCGAATACAACGGCGGACGCTTGCGAGCCGGCGACCCAGACGGCGATGCGGCGGCGGAGGCAAGCGCAAGCCTTGGCTGTTGAAGCGACCGACTCAGCTCGTCGATGCGATCGTAAACGACCAGACTGCGCGGCAAACATGACGCAAGTGGCAATGTGGTCGGTGTCAGATGCCAATGTACAGGGGCCACGATGCCGCGACGCTCGCACATCTCCGCGAGCAATCGCCCCACGATCGCGGTCTGCTCGGACGACTCGCTTTCGGCGGCGCAGAGACGCGGCGCAACCCGCCAGATGTTGGCCGCCACCTGAAGCTCCTTGATGCCGTCATGGGAGCCACCGAAACTCGGGGCTTCCACGAAAAACACGCGTCGTTCTCGCGCGAAAGACGCGAGCAACCCGTGGAATCCGGAGCTCCAGCGAATGGGTGAAAAGCAAAACAGATCTGCGATAGCCATGTAGCCTCGCCGTTGCTTGAGCAAAGAGAGTGCCAGCCGCGGCGCGCTGAATTCAGCAATATTTTCGCTGCCGCAACTCGGAAGATCGGGGCATTGCGCCTCATCAGAGCCGTCACGTCACGCTTCTCGTAGCCTGCTGGCGGCGCCCCAACACGAGTCCTGTCAACCGGCAGATACAGGCCTGTTCGCTCACCGCCTGGCCCTGCACTTGTCCGCGAGCTGGTACACAGTGCGCGCGCCATGAACTCCTCCCTGGCAGAGCTCAGCGCGTTTGCGCTCTCGACCTTCACCACGCTGCTGTTCGTCGTTGACCCCGCGGGTGTAGTGCCCCTGTTTTTGAGCATCACGGCCAAGGAGTCCGCGAGCGAGCGTCAGCGAACGGCCCTGCGAGCATCGATCGCGGCATTTTGCACGCTGTCCACCTTCGCATTCTTGGGCGGGTTGTTATTCAAAACGCTCGGCATCTCACTGGGCGCGTTTCGCATTGCCGGGGGCATCTTACTATTCTTGCTGGCGGTTGACATGCTGCAAGCTCAGCGCTCGCGTACCCGCACCTCGCCCGAAGAAGAAGCGGAGAGCGTGGACAGGCCCGACGTCTCGGTATTTCCACTAGCGATTCCGATGCTGGCCGGCCCGGGTGCCTCCTCCACGGTGATGGTGCTCGTGTCGCGCGCTGACGACTGGGTCGAGCGTAGCTGTGTGGCCGTGATCATCGCGGTAATCGCTGCCCTTAGTTACTGGGTGCTGCGCAGCGCCAACTTCATAGAACGACGCCTGGGTCAAACGGGCATGAACGTGCTCGAGCGCATCATGGGTCTAATCCTCGCGGCCACCGCCGTGCAGTTCGTGATCGAGGGCATCCGCACGGCCTTCCCCACCCTGGGCTGAGAGTGCTGAGAGTAAGCCGACAGCCAGACGTCATCGTTGACGCGAAACCTAAGCTTCTTCGTACGAGCAGACTCGATTGCGACCTTCGCGTTTAGCGCGATAAAGAGCACGATCTGCTCTGGCGAGCAGCGCCATTCCCGTATTGCCCGCAACATTTCCGGCTGTATCGAGGGACGCATCGAGCTGCGCTATTCCTACGCTCACAGTGACGGTGCCGACTGCATTGATCTGTTCGATCGCTCCGCGCAGGCGCTCACCGAGCACGGTCGCTCCCGCGGGAGGCGTATGAGGCGCGATGACGACGAATTCCTCGCCACCAAAACGGGCCACGATGTCACTGAGCCGCACGTGCAGCTGCAGCGCCAGGGCGACCTCGCGCAGCGCGGCGTCGCCCGCCACGTGACCCAGGGTGTCGTTCAAAGCCTTGAAGCGGTCGACATCGAGCAGCAGTAAGCTTAGGGGGTGGTTATGGCGCCGAGCCCGCGCAGTCTCCTGCACGAGCCGTTCATCGAGCGCGCGACGATTCAGTAGACCGGTCAGCGGATCTAAGGTCGCAAGCTCGGACAGCCGCTGATTCTCGATAAGTAACTGACGACACTGGGCGGCGGCATCGCGTTCAGCCGATTTGAGGCGGGAAACATCGGTGAGAATCATCAGCACGCACCCCCTTTGGCCGTCGCTCTGCAAGGGTTTTCGGTGCACGACGACCCATGCGTCCTCGCCGTCCGATCGCTTGAACTTTAGCTCGGGCCGAGCCTGCGGGTGGAAGCTAGCCGTCTCGAGGTACGCTCGTGCGCGCTCACGGCCCTCTTCGTCCATGAACTCCAGGAAATGGGCGCCGAGCACTTCAGCGAGAGGGCGCTGAAGTAACCCCGCCGTGGACACGTTTGCGAAAACGATCCGCGCCGTGGCGTCGAGCACGAGCAAGGGTAACGACTCCAATGCCTCGAACGCCTGTTCTTGGTTGCTTTCCAAGAACAGCCAAGGCGGCGGCGATTTGCTTCGTTCGACCATCTACTTAGATCATCGAGGATCAAAGCCTACCCTGACAAGAGATATTGCGTGCAAGGCGCAATGCGAATCTAAGCGAGCATAGGGGTAACTATACCCATGAAGCCGCGAATACCAGCCGGGTTTCCACTTCTCGCATATCGGTCACTTTGACCGATACCGCCCTGCCTGCACCGAGCTTGGCGCCGGAGGCGATGACGCCACAGAACCCGGCACGAAAGTAAGCAAAGCGCGCCAGTGGTAGGTTACGAACTTCGATCGAAGCGTCTTTGGGCGCCTTCTTGTAGAGCGCGACCGCGCCCCCTTGCATCAAACGCTCCCACAGACGATCGAACTGCCCGAAAGGTACCCAGGGCGTAAGCCCGATGGAGCGCGCCCTTTTGACGAGCGTTGCGATGAACGTGCCTTGGATGCGATTGCCGACGCTCTCGCCCACGCTGAGCAGTTGGTCGTTGCTCAGCGCCAACGCATCACAGGCCGCGTAGTGCGCCATCGCCACATCGAGAGCTAACCATTCTGGTGCCAAGGTTTGCAGGATGGTGTCCTTGTGCCGCGCATTGAGATAGCCCACGTAGCGCTCGAAAAACCCGTGCTCGCGCAAGGTCGTCAACG
>JBBSJC010000412.1:0-7542 GCA_038257655.1 Polyangiales bacterium
CGTTCGCTCGATCTCACGCCTACGTTGATTGCGTTGCGCGAGCGCGTGCGCGGCGTGATCTTGGCCGAGCTTGAACGCACCTTGCCCCGTCTCAAGAACGTGACGGAAGCCGAGCAGCGCACGTTGACCGCCATGGCCGAAGCGATGGCGACCAAAATTTTGCATCGCCCATTGACGCAACTGAAAAAGAGCCGCGAGGAGCCAGACAGTGCCGTCTTGCTCAGCAGCGTGCGAAGATTATTCGAGCTCGATCCCGAGCCTGCCGAAAACCCTGAAGCTGAACCCCGAGCTCGCGCGGCTGCGCATGGCCAGGGCTCCGGAGAAATCCCGTGAAAATCACCATCGCGACGCGCAAGAGTCCACTGGCGCTGACGCAAGCACGCTGGGTCGCAAGCGAGCTGAAGCGACATCATCCTGGTCTTGAGGTCGAAGAGCTGCACATCGTGACGCGCGGTGATCAGATTCAAGATCGACCGCTATCCGAGGTCGGGGGCAAGGGCCTGTTCGTCACCGAGATCGAAGAAGCGTTGCTCGATAGGCGGGCGGATCTTGCAGTGCATTCCATGAAAGACGTGCCGGCGGAGCTTGCCGCGGGACTGGGCATCGCCTGCGTGCCCGTGCGCGAGGATGCCCGCGATGCCCTCGTGACCATGGATGGCGCGGGCCTCGACGACCTCGAAGCATTCTCGAAAATCGGCACAAGCTCGCTCAGGCGTCAGTGTCAGATTCGCGTGCGGCGCAACGATGTGATTTGCGAGCCGTTGCGCGGCAATGTCGAGACGCGTCTGCGCAAGCTGGCAGAAGGCCACTATCGCGCGATCGTGCTCGCGGCGGCCGGCATGAACCGGCTCGGACTATCCGGGCATCAACATCGCTTGCTCGAAGTCGAGGAGTGCATTCCCGCGGTCGGTCAGGGTGCGTTGGGGCTCGAAACGCGTCTGGACGATCGCACGATGCTCGAGCTTGTGACGCCGCTCGATCACGCTGAAACACGCCTGATGGTCGAGGCAGAGCGCTCATTTTTGGCGCGCCTCGAAGGTGGCTGTCAGCTGCCGCTTGCGGCCCACGCACGATTGTCGCCCGACCGCGCGCGCATGCGCATCGATGCCTTGGTGGGCAGCCCCGATGGCGTCAAGACGATCACGATCGGCAGCGATCGTTATCTCGATGACTTGAGCCCCGAAGGCCGTCTGCGGGCCGCCTACGACATCGGCCGCGAGATCGCCGAGCAGATGCTGAGCAAGGGCGCCGCGGAAATCATCGAGGCTGCACGCTCGCACGCCGCAGTGAGCGCTTGGAAGCACTGATGGAGCGCGTTGAGAGTGCGCTTGGCTCGCCTGCGCTGGGCCAAGGCTCGGGCGGGCTATTTGGCGGCAGGCCCAAGGTGTGTCTGCTACGTTGAAAGAGCTTATGGGCTTGAGTGACGTTCTCAAACACCACCGCGTCGTGGTCTGTGTCGGCAGCGGTGGCGTGGGAAAGACGACGACCTCAGCCGCGCTGGCGCTGCATGCTGCGATGCAAGGTAAACGCGTCTTGTGCCTGACCATCGATCCAGCCAAGCGGCTTGCAAACAGCATGGGCCTGAACGCGATGACGACCGAAGAGCAGCTCGTGCCCATGGAGCTGTTCGAAAAGGCGGGCCTGACAAGCTCAGGTCAGTTGTCTGCGATGATGCTCGACACGAAGCACACGTTCGATGAGCTCGTACACAAGTACGCGTCATCTCCGGAACGCGCCCAGCGCATTTTAGACAACCGCCTTTACCAATACATCTCGACCTCGCTCGCCGGTACACAGGAGTACATGGCGATGGAGAAGCTCCATTCGGTGCGCAAAGAAGGCTCGTATGATCTGATTGTGCTCGACACGCCGCCTACCTCGAACGCGCTCGATTTTCTCGATGCCCCAGAGCGGCTGATCGAAGCCATCGATTCGCCTGCGATGCGTTGGTTCATCCAGGCGTTCAGCGGCGCAGGTAAGGTCGGCTTCAGCTTGGTCGGCAGGGGTGCGCAAATGGTGCTCAAGGGCCTAGCGCGCATCACGGGGGGCGAGTTCTTGGACTCGGTTGCTCAGTTCATCACTGATATCAACGACCTGTTTGGTGGCTTTACGGAGCGCGCGCGCGAAGTATCCCAAGCCTTGCGCGGGCCGGAAGTCGCGTTTCTGCTCGTGACGAGCCCCGATCCTCTCGCCGTCAAAGAAGCCGTGTTTTTCGCGGAGAAGCTGGCGGAGCACGGCATGCGCCAGCAGGGCACCGTGATCAATCGCGTCACGCCGCTGCTCGTTGAGCCCCAGGGCAGCGAGCACGACGTCAATGCGCACTTGGCCGAGAAGGTGCCCGCGGACTTGGACGCAGCGCAACTGACGAAGAAGCTATGGCGCGCGCTCGACGAGGAGCGCGTGCGTGCAGTGACCGACCGCGTCGAAGTCGAGCGACTCAAAGCGTTGAACGGCGGCAAGGGCCTGTTCGTGGAAGTACCTGCTTTCGAGCAAGATGTCCACGATCTGCGCGCCCTGGCACGCGTCGCCCACTATCTGCTCAAGAGCCCCACGCAGGACGAGCTCGAGAGTCCCGCAAGCGTGTAGCGAAGCGCCCGGGACGTTTGGCGAGAGCGCAGGCTCGCGCTAGATCGGGGGCTATGAGCGTCCCATTTGTCGCCGTGATCCTGGCCGCAGGTCAAGGCACTCGCATGAAAAGCGAGCTTCCCAAGGTGCTGCATCCCGTCGCTGGTTTACCCATGTACGCGCACGTGACGCGGGCGGCGCTCGATGCGGGCGCGGAGCGCGTGTCCGTCGTGATCGGACACGGTCGCGAAGGAGTGATAAGCGACGTCGCCGCACGCTTTGATGCGCGCGTGACGACCGCCGTGCAAGACAAGCAGTTGGGCACTGGAGATGCGGTGCGCGCCGGTCTGGTCCCGCTTGCTAACTTTGCCGGCTGGGTGGTGATTCTGTGCGGCGACACGCCGCTTGTGCATGCCGATTTAGTGCGCGCACTGACCACTCAGATCGCCAGTACCTCAGGTCCGCTCGTGATGCTGACGACCAAGATGGATGATGCAACCGGCTACGGGCGCATCGTACGTGGCGCACAAGGTCAGGTCTTGCGCGTGCGCGAGCACAAGGATGCAAGTCCGAAAGAGCGCGCGATCAAGGAGATGAATCCAGGCGTGTATGCGGTGCGCGCCGAATTTCTGCGCGAGGCGCTCAGTAAGCTTTCGACGCAGAATTCCCAGGGCGAGCTGTACCTGACAGATGTGGTCGAGCAGGCGGCGCAAGCGGGCGGTGTCACCACCTTGGACTGGGGCATCGAAGACACTCAGGGCGTGAACGATCGGGCGCAGCTTTCAGCCTGCGAAACACTGATGCGTTTGCGAATAGCCCAGCGCCTTGCGCGCGCAGGGGTGGGCGTGCGCGATCCGGCCACGGCCTACATCGAAGCAAGCGTAGAGATCGAGCCCGACGCGGTGATCGAGCCCAATGTGCACTTACGCGGCAACACGCGGATCGCCGCCGGCGCCCATATCGATACCGGCTGCGTGTTGAACAACGTGCAGGTAGCCCGCGGCGCGCATCTCAAGCCCTACACGGTCGCAAGCGACAGCGTGATCGGCGAACGCGCGGAAACCGGACCTTTTGCCCATCTGCGACCGGAAACGATCATGGAGAGCGAATCGAAGGTCGGTAATTTCGTAGAGATGAAGAAGACGCGCCTCGGGCCCCGGAGCAAGGCGAGCCACCTTTCGTACTTGGGCGATGGCGAGATCGGCGAGAACGTGAACATCGGCGCGGGCACCATCTTCTGCAACTACGATGGCTTTCAAAAGCACGTTACCGTGCTCGAAGACGACGTATTCATCGGCAGCGATTCGCAGCTTGTCGCGCCCGTGCGTATCGGACGCGGCGCCTATGTGGGCACGGGTACCACGGTCACGCTGAATGTACCCCCCGATGCGCTCGCCCTCAGTCGCACGCGCCAGGTCAATAAAGAAGGGTATGCTGCACGCCTCAAAGCACGCTTTAAAGCCGCGAAAGAAGCAGCGAAAAAGCCCCAGCCGTAGGTGCGCCGTTGACCGATGACCTGACGCTCGAGCCGGCGGCATCCAAACAAAAACGCTGGTCCAAGCTCGAACGCTTTTACGAGCGGGCGGGGCCGTACATCCCGTGGGTCTCCCTGGCGTTGAGCATCGGTGGCGTGTGGGCCGTCGATCACCACGAGACGCAGGGCCCGTGGATAGCTGGCGCCGCGGCGCTCGGCTGGGTCGTGCTCGTGGTGGTCAACGTTTTGCACCAGGCGCTTGAGGCGCCGACTGCCGGCACCTTTCACAAGGTGGCACGCTTCGGTGCAGACTGGGCGACGCAGTCGATCATGCATCTGTCGCTATTCTTCTCGGCGCCCTTCTACTTCGAAGCGAGCGCATGGACCGTCGCCCAGTGCGCGTTTGGCGTCGTCTTTATCGCCGTAACGGCGGTAACGCTGTGGGATCCGCTTTGCTCGAAGGTGGTCGCCCATCCTGTCGGCGGCCCGTTGGTGATGGCCTTTGCGAGCTTCGTCGGCTGGAATGCCGCGTTGCCGATGCTCGGTGTTGCGAACAAGACGGCCGTTTTGGCGTCGGCACTCAGTGTCGGCGTGGCGATCCCGATTGCGCGTTACTTGCAAGGTGCGCGCGGAACCATGCTGCGCGGCGCGCTTATCGCGGGCGTGCTGCTACCTACCTTCTTACTGTTGGGGGGGATTCGCGCGATCCCGCCAGCTCCGTTGCGGGTCGTGCATGCGAGCATCGGCACACAGGTGGTCGAGCGCGAGCTCGTCGACCCAACCTTACACTTCAAGCGCGCACCCGGGACGCTGATTTGCTTTACGGCGATCCGCGCGCCGCTCGGACTCAAAGACGAGCTTGAGCACGTGTGGACGCACAATGGTAAGGTGCTGTCGCGTATTCCGCTCAATCTGCGCGGCGGCAGGCGTCAAGGTTTTCGCACCTGGTCGCGCCTGCATGTGTCGCCGCGGGCAAGTGGCATGTTGCGCTGCGATGTCCTGACGCGTCTGGGCCAAAACCTGGGCGGGGCCCGGGTTCGGATCGGCTCCTGACGCTCGCCACAGCATAGGCGCATCGTTGCTGCGTCGCGCAGAGCGCGGTAGAGGCTTGATAAGCCATGAGTCTCACATCCCTCGATGCCGTGTCCTTCGACGACTCGTTCGTGCGCGCCCTGCCCGAAGACCCGAACCGCGCCCACGGCACCCGTCAGGTGAAGGGCGCCTGTTATTCGCTCGTCACGCCGACGCCGGTCCGCGCACCCACTTTGCTCGCCTGGTCCGATGAGGCAGGCGCTCTGCTCGGCGTCGCACGCCCCGGGGCCAGCACGGGCCCCTTGGTGGACGTGCTCGGCGGCAATCGCGTGCTGCCCGGCATGCGGCCTTTTGCGGCCTGTTACGGCGGCCATCAGTTCGGGCATTGGGCGGGCCAGCTCGGCGATGGACGAGCAATGTCGCTGGCGGAAATCATCGGCCCCTCCGGACAGCGCTGGGAGCTGCAGCTCAAGGGCGCGGGGCCCACTCCTTACTCCCGCAGCGCCGACGGCCGCGCGGTGTTGCGATCCTCGATCCGAGAATACGTGTGCAGCGAGGCCATGTTCCATCTCGGTGTACCGACCACGCGTGCTCTGTGTTTGGTCGGCACGGGTGACCTGGTCGTGCGCGACATGTTTTACGACGGTCGTGCGCGTCAGGAACCGGGCGCGATCGTCGCGCGACTTGCCCCGAGCTTTGTGCGTTTTGGCAGCTTCGAGATCTTCGCTGCACGCGACGATCACGCCACGATGCGCAAGCTTGCAGACTACGTGCTGACTGAGCATTACCCAGAGCTCGGCACGCCCGGGCCCGAAACGTATGCGCGCTGGTTCAGCGAGATCTGTCGACGTACGGCGCTGATGATCGCCCATTGGATGCGCGTGGGGTTCATCCATGGCGTGATGAACACGGACAACATGTCGGTCTTGGGTCTGACGATCGACTACGGACCTTACGGTTGGATCGATCACTACGACCCTGGCTTTACGCCCAATACGACCGATGCGGGCGGACGCCGCTACTGCTACGGCAATCAGCCGGGTATTGCGCAGTGGAACTTGCTGCAGCTCGCGCGGGCGCTGTTGCCGATCGTGGGCGAGTCGGGCCCGCTCGAGCAGGGGCTTGAGCTCTATCGCAGCACGTTCGATCAGACCTACCGGCAGATGATGCTGGACAAGCTCGGCCTGACAGCGGGCGTCGACGATGATGAAGACGAGTTTCTGCTCGAGGAGCTGACCGCCTGTCTGACGCTGGTTGAAATCGACATGACGCTCTTCTTTCGTAAGCTCGCCGAGCTCCCGCTGCACGAAGGCGCGCGCAACGACGCGGCTGCGCTGTTTGCGCCGATCAACGATGCATTCTACGCCGCCGAAACACTGCCCGTTGAAGCCCAAGCGCGGCTTTTGAACTGGCTTTCGCGTTACGCCGGCCGCAGTGCGAGTGACCCGGCGCAAGCGGCCGACCGCAATGCACGGATGAACGGCAGCAATCCGTACCTGATTCCACGCAACTACATCGTGCAAGAAGTAATCAACGCCGCCGAAGCCGGCGAGGTGTCACGGATCGACGCGCTGCTCGAAGCGCTGCGCCGCCCCTATGAAGAGCGTCCCGAGTACGCGCATTTGGCGCAAAAAAGACCCGAATGGGCACGCAGCGCGCCGGGCTGCTCCGCCCTCTCCTGCAGCTCCTGAGAGTTACTATCTGGCGATTCGCTCGGCCTCGCACCTTACGGTCTTCTTAGCTGTCGGGCTGCACCCGGGCTTACGTTGCTGAATGCCGGCTCAACCGGCAGCGCGACGTTTGAGCGCGCTCAAAACATCGTCGCGACCCCGTAGCAAGGTTTCTTCGGTGCAGGCCCAGTCGACGCAAGGGTCGGTCACCGAGACGCCGTACTTTAGCTGCGTGCGGTCATCTGGGATCGTCTGACAGCCTGCGTGCAGATTGGACTCGATCATCAAGCCTACGATCGAGCTGTTTCCTTCGTTGATCTGATGGATGCAGTCGTGAAACACGAGGGGCTGCAGGGTGTGATCCTTGAGCGAGTTGGCGTGGGAGCAGTCGATGACGATGTTTGACGGCAGCTTGGCGGCGGCAAGCGCGCGCTCTGCCAGCCGCACACTGACTGTGTCGTAGTTAGGGCGACCGCCGCCGCCGCGTAACACGAGGTGGCCGTGGCGATTGCCAGTGGTGCGTACGATCGCGGTGCGTCCCTCCGGGCTGATACCGAGAAAGCTGTGGGGTAAGGCTGCCGCGCGGATCGCGTTGACGGCTACTTCGAGTCCACCGTCGGTGCCATTTTTGAAGCCGACGGGGGCAGACAAACCGCTCGCCATTTCACGATGGGTCTGCGATTCGGTGGTGCGTGCGCCGATGGCATACCAACTGATCAGATCGCCAAGGTACTGGGGCGATAGCGGGTCGAGTGCCTCCGAGGCCGTGGGCAGGCCCATGTCTGCGAACTGGGCGAGCAA
>JBBSJC010000413.1:0-7530 GCA_038257655.1 Polyangiales bacterium
AGGCGGCGGCCGCCGCGAGCAAGCTGCTCGTATAGTCGCGGAATCGCCGTGTTCGCATGGCCGAAAGCGCTCAGAGACCGGCGGTGATCTTAGCGACGTAGCCGCGCGTTTCAGCGGGCATGCGAACCGGCCCCGAGCTCGGAATCCGCGAGGGCCCGGCGTTGTAGGCGGCGAGCGCCCGTCGCACGTCGCCCCGGTAGGTCTTGAGCAGACGCTTGAGATAAAGCGCGCCGCCCTCGGCATTTTGCGCAGCATCGAAGGGATCGATCACCCCGAGCTCGTCCGCGGTCCCCGGCATGAGCTGCATCATTCCCATGGCGCCCGTGCCGCTGATGCGCGTGGGGAC
This sequence comes from Polyangiales bacterium, assembly GCA_038257655.1. Taxonomy (GTDB): domain Bacteria; phylum Myxococcota_A; class Polyangia; order Polyangiales; family DASUME01; genus DASUME01. The sequence goes on from JBBSJC010000413.1 coordinate 347, forward strand.
GAAGTCGGACTCGGCGCGCGCCACCTCGCGTAGCAAGCGTAGCGACACGCCATGCTTCTGCGCGGCGGCCTGCAAAGCCGCTTCCGGTTCCAGCCCGGGGCCCTGCCAGATCGTGCGCAGGCGATGTTGGCCCAGGCGCGATAATGCGTCCGCGCGTTCTTCTAAACGCACCACGCTCCACCAGCGCACATCCCCGCCGAGCGTGCGCACAGCGCCGTTGATCCCGAGAATTACGCCACAAACCACGCAGAACAGCGGAAGGACGGAACGCTTCCAGCGTGCTGCAAAGCGACGAATCCTGCGGCGAAGGGGACGACGACGGGCCACGACCACAGTCTATCGAGCTGACCGAAACAACCCAAGCTTTGCGTGATGGCCTTTTTTTGGGCTCGTCGGCTTGAAAAACAGCGCGACCCGGGCCACAAGTGCCGCCCTTGGAAAGGACTCCCATGGCTGGCGATCCAGTTCAGTGCAAACCCGTCGAAGTCGAAGTTGGTGAGCGCGGCGTCGAGCGTGCAATCAAGCAGCTCAAGCGCATGATGGCTTCGGAAGGGATCATGCGAGAGCTGAAGAAGCGTCGCAGTTACATGAAACCTTCGGTCAAGCGCCGCAAGAAGCAGGCAGAGGCCGAGCGCAATCGCCGCAAGCGCGCGCGCAAAGCTCTCGAGCCCCGCAACACCTGAGGCGGTGTTACGTCTGATTTCATTCACGTGGCTCGCGCATGCGCGAGCTTTTCGTGTTTAATGCGATCTGTACCGAACGACCGGCGCCCATGAACGACCGCCAACGTAAAGATCGACTGATCCAAACGCGTGTTCCCCAGGACCTGGAGAGCACGCTCAAGGATGAAGCGCGCAAGCGCAGGCTGTCGGTTTCCCATCTGATTCGCAACGTGCTCGAAGACACGTTCAACCTGGTGGATAACGTGGTGGTCGAGGTCGATAGAGTCGTGTCTGACTCGGTCGAGATGGCTAAGACGCTGCAGCGTGACGCCCAGCGACTGGCCGCCACCGCGCGCGGCGAGACCAAGCATCGGGAGCCACCGCCTCCACCTGTCGCGCCCGAGGTGATCGATGTGCCCTCCCGCGCCGTGAACGTGACTGACGCGACGGAAGCCGCGCTGGCGGATGATGAAGCTGCCCTCGATCGCGTGGGCAGCGGACCGCTCGCACACGTTTATGCCTGGCAGGAACTCACGCTCAATCGCCCTGCGCAATGTGCGCGTTGCCAAGTCACCCTGGCGCGTGGCGAACGAGGCCACCTGGGCCTGACGGAGGCGCGCGATATGCCGAAGGCGTGGCTGTGCCAGAGCTGCCTTGAGGCGTTCGATCAGGATCTGGACGACGGCGGCGGGTCGGAGTAGCCGAACGCGATAGTGCTTGTGACGCGTCATCCATTGTATTACAGACGATGTAATACAACGGCGGAGGACGAGAATGCCCAGCACTGCACGTACGCAAGATGCACTCTATCGAGCCAGGCGACCGACAGCGCGCCCGAACCCGCCTGAAGTGGCGGGTCGCGTGGACCCGAGGGAGCAACTCAAGCTCTGGCTCAAGGTGATCGATGCCGTGCTGGTCGCGGTTGAAAGCACCGCTTGGCAGGCACGCGAGATCGGCGCCCGCACCCGTGAGGCGGTGCAGGGCGTTCAGGGCAACTTCGGACGCGTGGTGGCGGGCGGACGTGCCATCGCCAATGAGCTTTCGAACTGGCCGGAGCGGCTGAAGCGACTGACGATCACGGGGTTTGCGTTGACGCGGATTGCGGCCAGCTACCGATTGCACACGACCAAAGCTGCGTTTCTTTCCAAGCCTCGCGCCGCGCGAGCGCTCGAGAGTTTGCATGCGGCTAATGCCCAGCGCTTTTACGAGCTGAGTGTGCGCCAGGGCGGCGCCTTTTTGAAGGTCGGACAGATGTTGTCCGCGCGGCCCGATCTATTGCCCACACCCTGGATTACGGAGCTTGCAAAGCTGCAAGACCAAGCGCCCGAAGTGGCCTTTGATGACATCAAGCGCGTGCTGGAGCGCGAGTTGAATACGCCCCTTGAGCTATGTTTTGCGCTCTTTGACGAAGTGCCGGTGGCGGCAGCCAGCATCGGGCAAGTGCATCGCGCGCAGCTCTACGACGGACGCGAAGTCGCGGTCAAAGTGCAGCGCCCACAGATCGATCAGTTGGTCGCGCTCGATATGGAGTTGCTCGAGCTGTTCGTGCGCAGCTTGGCCGAGGGCTTGCCGCCCCTCGATTTCGACACGATCGTGCGCGAAGTGCGCGAGATGATCGCCGCGGAGCTCGACTACGCACGCGAGGCAAACTCGACCGCACGCGTGGCCGAGTTTTTTGCAAACGACTCCGCCATTCATGCGCCCGAGATCGTGCGCGAGCACTGCACAAAGAGAGTGATCGTGACCACGTTCATGCCGGGTGAGAAGATCACGAACGTGCTCGACCGGTTACGGGAAGCGCGTGACGCAGGCGACGACGCTGCACAAGGTAAGATCACCACCCTACTCGGCAATGTGATGGAAGCGTATGCGCGCATGGTGCTCGAGCTCGGCTTCTTCCAGGCCGATCCGCATCCGGGCAATCTGCTTGCGACTGAAGGGGGCAACCTGGTCGTGCTCGACTTTGGCTGCGCGCGAGCGATCACGCTTGAGAAGCGGCGCGCATTGCTCGCGCTCGTCGGAGCGTTCGTGGCGCAAGACTGCACGGCGATGGCACTCGCCATGCGCGAGCTGGGTTTCGAAACAGACAGCGGCTCGCTGGCGGGATTGCAGCAATATGCACAGCTTGTGCTCGATGAGCTTGCGAAGGCAAAGGCCAAGGGCGGCGACTGGCCAAGCCAGGCCGATGTGCTCGCGCAGATGACGCTGATGGCGCGCGCGATCGAGGATGATCCGATCTCGCGTTTGCCCGCGGAGTTTGTGATGCTCGGCCGCGTGATAGGTACGCTGGCAGGCTTGTTCTTGCACTATCGGCCCCATGTCGCGGCAGCCGCGCGCATCATCCCGGTCGTGATGCAAGCCATGGCGCGTTAGGGCCACGACGGTTTATCAGCGCAACGGATCATGCCGTAAGGGTTAGTAAGGTCCGTCCCCTACGCGGCAAGCTTGGCTGACAGCGCTTCGTCCGCGAGCCAGCTGAAGCCCCGTTTACGTGCGACCTCACCCTCTTCGCGCGAGTACAGGTCGCGGATGAGCTCGGGAGGCAGGCCCGCGACGCGACGCACGATGCCCCCGAAGAGCTGACCGTAAAGTGGATGATTGTGGGTGTTGCGCAGGAACATGCTCAGACGAGCCAACGGACTGCGCTCGACACCCGGCATGTTCTGAAGCAGCTGAATGCGTTTGAAAGCTTCTTGCAATCGCTTGCCAGTGGGGTCGACGGTCTTCATCGGCTTGAAGAACATCTCCATGAAAAATGGCCCACCAGTGCGAATCAAATTCAGGAACGACCAACCTGCTAGCGCGTAGTGCGACAGGGGCTTACGCGCGCTGCGCTTCTTGGTCTCCCAGTAGACGTCGCCCGTGTAGTACTCGATCATGTGGTAGTCGACCGCGATGTGTCGCGACTCATCGCGGTTGATCAGCGCCATCGCCTGATGCGACATCTCGTCGTCAACGTAGTCGTCGATCGATCGTAAGAGCGCCACGTCGAGCATCAACTCGCCGCCCGTGATGTACGCGTTCGCGACTTCGTCCGACAGGTACCTTATCGCGCGCAAAAAGTGCGGCTTGAAAGCGTTGATTTGCCGGCTCACACGGTAAGTCTTGTACTTGTGCACGTCGTAGTGCGCAGCCAGGCGCTCAGCGACGACCGCATGGCGCTCTTCGTCGGCTACGAACGTGCTGTAGATCTTTTTGAGGCGAACATCGCCGACGCGACCGCGCTGCTCTTCGAACAACGCTTTTGCAAAGCGCTCGATCGCCGCCATGTTCACGAAGTACTGGACGATGCCTTCCTCTTCGCTGCGCGACATCGCACGCGGGGGAATGCTCCAATCCAGATCCTCAGGCTTCCATTGATCGCGCTTGCACTTCTCGAGCATTCGATCGATGTCCACGCTGAACCTCCTCGGACCCACGCATCCGCGGCCCGCTCTTTCCAGAGCTTCTCACGAACTAACCGAAAAGTGAATACACTTTCACACCCTGGTGAGTTAGCTGACGACAACGGCCGTAACGCCTTGATTCGAGGTGACTAACTGGTTAATGAGCCCTGCTTGAGAGTGTCGGTTTCTTGCGCTGGCGGGTGTCGCGCGCGGACCATTTCGGCCGGAGGCACCCCGATGGTTGAAATCAGAGCAGCGATCAACACGGACCGGCGCACGCGCCGCTCGAACGACACCCGCACCGCGCTTAGCTATCAGCTCGACCGCGTACGCGATGAAGTCGGGCTTGACGCGCTCGTACTCGCAGACGACGCGGGCTTACCATTGGCAGCCTCGGGCGACGGGCAAGTGTGTGCAGAGCTTGCGGCACTCGCGCCGATCGCAGCGCGTCAACTTCCGGTGCCGCACGGCTCGCGTTTCGATAGCGGCTTTGTGCACGTGCGCGCGGTGAGCTTCGATGGCGTGGAGCTGTTTCTTGCGTCGTGCAGTGATTCGATTGCGGATGTGTGGTCAACGAGGATCGAGACGTGGCTGGCCGAAGCGCAGTGCGGGGTGACGCGGATCTTGGCGGCTTGAGGGGTTCTCGCTACCCAAAACGCGCAAAGGGCGCGGTCGATGCAACGATGCAACCGACCTCGCCACAGCACGTGAAGCGGCGCTTTCCAGCCCCGGCACAGAGCGCAGCAGCAGTGGCCGCACCTCAGCTACTGGATGATGACGTCCTTGCACTCCACATTGATCGAGAGCGTGTGCTGGATACTGATGTCCTGGATCTGTTCGCAAGCTTGGCCGCGCAGCTCGATAGTGCGATCGCCCGTGAGCTCCCAACCATCGCCGTTAGCGCGGTCGACGCCATCGAGGGTGACGCGGATCTTGTTAACGTCAGGTGGTGCTTGATCGAGCTGGAAGGTGCAGGTCGTCAACTGACCCGCGATTGCGTCGATGGCGGCGAGCAGGGAGTTTTCGTCGGTCACGACACGGTGGGTGGTTTCGCCCGTATCACCCCGCTTGGCCATCTCATCCAGGATCGGGATAAGCGCGGGCACCGTCTGCGTGTCGTAGCCGATGACGTAAGTCTTGATGCCGTCCTTAGCCAGCGAGTCCACCTCGGCATAGGACTGCATTTGGCACTCCACAAAAAACGACTCGGGTGATAGCAATGTGGCGGACCTCGCATCGACGGTGCAGTTGGGTCCACCATCGGTCACTAAGAGGACGTATTTAGGCGTGGGAGACTTGTCGGGTCCCGCGATCGCCGTCCCGAGCGAGTCATGGGCGGTCTTGAGTGCGCCCGGAATCGGAGTCGATGTTCCGTCGGGCATTGCGGCGTCGAGTTGGGCAGCAATGTCCGCTGCGGAGCCCAGCACCGGCGCGACCAGCACGCTGCCGGGCTGGCAGTTCTTGGGGGGCGTTCCGAAGAGCCCACCACTCCCCGGTATGTCGGCACCGGGGAAGATCATCAGGCCAAAACGCACCCGATCCTGGAGCTCGGCGGTGGTCGTCTTCAGGGCCGCCACGCTGGGAGCCCATCGATCAACGCCGTCCACCATGCTGCCGCTCTTATCGAGCACGATCAGAATGTCTGGGATCACCTTGTCGGCGCGGACCGTCACCTCCTCGCAGATCTCAGGACCGTTGGTGCCACCGTTCGCCGTGCCACCGGTATTGGGTGCGCCGTCGTTAGCACCCGAAGCCGAGCCGTTCGCACCGCCATTGTTGCCGTTGGCACCGCCGTTGGCGCTGCCCGCGTCTTCCTCGGTGACGGGGTCGCGGGTGGTGATGTTACTACCGCCGCCTCCGCCCGCCGAGCAGGCTGCTCCGGTGATAGCAAATGCAACCAAAAGCCAAAGTCGTCGATCCATGCACGCCTCCAAGAGTCGGCATGATCTCGAAGTGGCTACGGAACGCCAGAGGAAACACTCACATTCGTGGGATCGGGTCCCATACTATGTGCGTAAACGCTCAACCTTCCACTCTGATCGCCTGGGTTGGACAGTAGCGAGCCGCTAATTCCACCTTCGCGCGCAGGACTTCAGGTGGCTCTTCGAGCAGGACTGTAAGCATGCCATCATCGTCCACGCGGAAGACTTCGGGCGCATCGCCCATGCAGTTGGCGTGGCCCTGACATAGATCCCAGTCGACGATGATCTTCATGGTCTTCTCCTTACTGTTGCCAGCCTTGCTCGTCTTCAGCCTTGCCAGCGCACTCGCCAAGCGCTTAGGCATCGTGCCTTAGCCGAACTCGGTTAGTCAGCGAACTTACTCAGCGCACGTTACTACAGGGCGCCGGCCCCCTCGATGCGCCGATAGCGCACGCGGCACGGCTTGCGTGGGCCCATCACGATGCCGTTTTCGGGCAGGATCGGGTCGTGCATCAGCTCGAACTCGAAGGCTCGCAGCAAGATCGCGAAAATGGTCTTCACCTGCAGGATCGCAAAGGCGTTGCCTAGACACTTATGTCGGCCAGCGCCGAAGGACATGAATGCGAACTGTTGTTTGTCTTCTTCGCGACCGGGCGCGAAACGGTCCGGATCGAAACGCTCAGGTTCTTTGAATAGAGAAGCGATGCGGTGGGAGACCCAGGGCGAGGTGGCAAGCCAGGTCCCCTTTTTCAGCAGATAGCCGTCGTACTCGAAGTCGACCATCGCCGCGCGCAACAGGATATAAAGCGGCGGGTGCAAGCGTAAGGCCTCCTTGATCGCGTATTCGGTCAGCGGAATCTGGCGAAGGGATTGGAAGGTGACTTCCGTGCCCGCCGGGTACACCTCGCGCAGCTGGCCCGTAAGCCGGTCGAGATAATCAGGATTGCGCAGCAGCTCGAGTAAGGTCCAGGCGGTGGTCACGCTGCTCGTGTGGTGACCGGCGAACATGGCAGCGAGCAACATGCCAGTAATCTCGTGTTCACTAAGCTTCTTACCGTCGTTGTACTCGGCGTCCATCAGCGTCTGCAGGAAGTCTTCGCCCTTTTGGCCGCTGCGTTTACGCTCGGTGACAAGCTCGCCTATCATTTCGACCAGACGCGCGCGCGCCTTGTCCCGCAAGCGAAACGCGGGCAGCGGCAGATGCGGATGAATAT
>JBBSJC010000414.1:0-7511 GCA_038257655.1 Polyangiales bacterium
AGCGACTTCGGGACGAGCTCCCCCAGCACGACCTGCAGCGTCGTGAGCAGGAGCAGGACCGCGACGAAGGCTGTGGTGTGTGCAGCCGCGAGGCTGAGCCCGAACGTGCCCGTGAGCAGCGGAACGAGCTCGAGCGCGATCGTGGCCTGTCCGTATGCGCCCGCCACCAAGCTCGACAGCGTGATGCCGATCTGACAAGCCGCGATGTAGCGATCGAGCTGCCCGCCATCCTCGAGCACCGCAAGAAGCGACGCCGCCCGCCGGCTTCCGTCGCGTGCCATGAAGGCGATCTGGCTCTTCTCGACCGCAACGGCGGCAAACTCGGCCGCGACGTAAAGCGCGTTCACCGCGACCAGCAGCGCAATCACCAGCCAGGGAAAGAACGTCACGACTCACCCGAGTCGGCAGCACTGGCGAGAGTGTACAAATTTTTGGGAGCACGGCCCGACACGAGGTCTACCGTGAACTGAGATGGCCTCGACAACAAGCAGCGCTGTTGCGGGTCGAGCCGCGCGAGAGCGCGCCCTCGCACAGCGAGACAAGTGATGGGCGCGGGTTCAACGGCGCTCGACCAACCTCAGCCGTCGGCGCGTCCAAGGTAGTGTGCATAAGCCTGGCAGTCGTCACACAGGCACGAGAGCCGATGCGCATTGGAAGGGGTGACCGACCGCACCCTGCCCGAGAGACGGCCACAACTGCAGCGAAGAGTTAAGTCACGTGACATGGGTCCTTCGAGCATAGCCGGCTCATTAGTCAGCGCCGCCAACCAGATCCAAGTGCATCGACTGAGCCAGCAAGGACGATCCCACTCGTAACAGCCGCGGCTCGCCAGTTGGCTCAAACCCTGCGCGACGATAGAGCTGCATGGCCGGGCTCTCTGAAGACATGACTGCTAGCGCAAGCCGGCGAGCGTCTAGGGCCTTCGCCCACGCGGTGACGGCGCTCAAAAGCCCTCGTCCGGCCCCTATTTGTCTATGATTGGGATCGACCCACATTTGATAGAGCTGTGCGGTCTCGCGGTCGGCCCCATCGAGCCTTCCCCATGCGAGACCGATCGGCTGCCCATTCAACTCTGCGAGCAACGGAAGATCGCGGCTCGAGTGGATCCCTGCAGCGAGCCGCTCCGCCCAGGCGGCATCCGGGCGTTCTTGCTCCTCGGCGAGCGTGCTCCCAAAAGCCTGAGGCGAGTCGGCGAGTGACCGCAATCGCAGCGCGCGATAGGTGCGCCACTCATCGGCAAGGAACCTCCGGATGATTGGTAAGGTTTTCATGGTTTGCGGCGCACTGTAAACCAAGTCCCCTACGCCGGTCGGTCGAGCGTCGACCGGCGATTATATCACGTCGCTTCGCACTCAAGCTCCGCGGGGTCCTGGCGGTAGAACGTGCGCAGCACTTCGTAGAGTGCCGGCTCTGCCTCGCGCAGTGCACGCGGCTGATCGAAGAAGTGCTCCGTGATCACGGCAAAGAACTCCGCTTCGTTGGTGGCTCCGTATTCGTCGATGAAGGTGCGCTCTCCGCGCGACGTGCGAGCGCGAAGATCTAAAAAGGCGTCCTCGCAGACTTGTTGCCAGAGCTCGCGATCTTCGCGCGATGCGAGAGGAGGCGTGCCATCGGCATCGCCGTCGAGCAGATCGAGCTTATGGGCGAACTCATGATAGACGAGGTTATGTCCGTCGCGTGGGTTGCGACCGTCGCGGACGACTCTGTCCCATGCCAGCACCACGGGGCCGAGCACATGTGCCTCGCCGAGCAGCGCGAGGGGTCCACTTGCGACGAGCCCGGGCCCCCTTGCGAACACGCCTGCTTTGGGTTCCGGACGTAGCACCGCGCTCGGATAGACGAAGATGGACTCCACATTTTTGTATAAGCGATGCGGCAACTCGAGCACGAGCATGCAAGCCTGGGCCGCAATCGTGAACCTCATGTCATCGCTGAGCGCAAGACCGCCGCAACCTTCCCAGTGCTTCTCGGCCACGAACACTTGAGCGAGATCGCGCAATCGCTTCTGACCGTCGGCGTTCAGGCGACGGTAGTGCGCGACATTGCGGTTCAGTACAGCGAGCTGAACCTCGGGAAAGGGTTCTTCCAAGATCCGTTCACGTCGCCGCTCGCGCCACCATTCGAACATAGTGCGAGTAGCTTCGCGCGGCGGGCGCCGCCTGGCAAGGCCACGCGGTCGCGGCTGCCACAATGGTCAGCGAGCGTAAGGGCGCAGCTTGAGCTTCGAGATCCTGTCGGATACCACGATCAGCCTGAAGGTAAGATTAGGGAGTTGGTTGATAGTGCTACGGGGCTAAGGTTGCGTTCTCAAACTGGCATGTGCATAAGCCGGCTGTACGCGTTCAACGAAGCGCGACGTTGAATGCGAAGGGAACCTGTCCTACTTCACGTCTCTTGGGCTTGCCGACTCCCTCGACAATATTGAGTGGAATCGACCATGCTGCGCGCCGCAGCTGATCTGCAAGCGCCCCTTAGCACCTTGGCACCTGCTCGCTGAGCGCCACTGCCGCGGCAACGAATTGGATAGAGACCTGGTAGACGTCGAGCTTTTCATAGTGGAGCACCGTTTCACCTCTGCCTCTGTATCGTCCCACGGTGCTGTCGGTTGCTCGGATCGACCACGCTCACGCTCACGACCCCAGCAGGCCGTTGGGTGGAAAGCTGCTAACGCCTATGCCGCGCCTGCCTTGGGCTCTGGCGCATGCCGCGCATCATTTCCAGCAGGCGATCGCCACTTATCGACTGACTGGTTAGGTTCCGAGGCAGAGCTGCTTTGGCGCTACCCTCACTCGGTGATCCTATCCGATAAAGAGGAATCGGCGCCCCTCGGGTTAGGCAGGTTCGGCATTGCTTATCTCTCTTTTCTTGGAGCATGCGGGCCGTCGCCGTGCACGTACTCGGAGAGTGTGTCGGGCTTCACCACAATCCGCCTTGAACGGGACTGCGGTCACGCGGACGAATGTGATTTTTCCAAGGCGGAGGTAGAGGTCAGCATTGCACTCGATGAAGAGCCTTGCCTTTCCACGACCGCCGCAGCCAGCATCAATGGCCGCACCGTCAGGCCCGAGGGCGCTGGGGGTATGTCAGTCAGCCAAAACGAAGGCTTTTTGCCGAAAAGCGACCGATGTGAATGCAACTCGGCGGATTTCTCCACAGGGCGCACTCTACCTCTTGGTGAAGAGCTGACGTTTGCGCTTCCCGCTGGTGGCGAAGACCACGTGATACGCTGGGCGACACCGCCCGACTTCTTGAGACTTGAGTTTCCTGATGGAAATCCGGTCCCGGGCGGGGGCAGGGTCATCGCGTTCTTCGCCAAGACGCCGCCGGCTCGCGTGGAGGCCGTCCTTCACGCCATCACGGCAGACGGGCAGAGCATCAGCCAATCACTGAATGCACCGTTGGAGCGGGGAGCAGAGAGTCAGGTATGGCAAGTGCCGCGTGGCGAGGGAGCCCGGCCGGGGCTCTACCCGGTTGTGGTTCGGTGGGATCGAGACGAAAGCGGCTGCAGCGGTGCGAGCAGTTGCGGGCTTTCAGCCTACTTGTCCCTAACTTTCGATGTCCGCTTCGAATAAGGACTATCGCGTCTGCCAGCTCGCGCCCACGCGCCGCAAGCGAGAGGTGGAAGACTAAGATGCAGCGTCGCCGTCGCGGGGTAAGCATCCCGCAGACACGCCGGACGCTTCACGACCCAGAATCCTGACCAGAATCCTGACCACCCCATCGACGCGAGGGCAGAATCCAGGGGCAGAATCCTGACCACTCCATCGACGTGGCTTCGCAGAAGTAGGTGCTCGACGACACCCCACCGCCGCGCCCAGCGACGCTCAGCCACATCTCCAGCCCGGGGCGGATCTACTACTTCACTTTCGGCTGGAGGGGAGAGTCAGCCGTGTCGGACCGAGCCCGTTGCCTTACTTGAGGTCTAGCGCGAGACCCACCACCTGCGTGGCGGCGGTGCCACCGACGGTGTTGGCGGCGGCGTTGAACGCGGTCGCCGTGCCCGCGCCTAGCGAGATGCTGTAAAGCTCTGACTGGGTACCGGCTACGCGGATGGCCGCCAGCGCTAAGCCGTTGTGGCCACCCACCACATCGAAGCCTATGTCGCCGTTTACGCTGACGCCCGTCGCACCGACGCTGACCAGGGTACCGTCGTTGGCTGGCGTCTGCGTGTAGAGCGTGTCCGTCGTGGAATCGATCACGAAGAGCACGGTGCTAGCAGCGTTCACGAAGTTGTTCGAATAGGCCGCGCCCCTGATGTCGGGCGTGCCACCTGTCAGGTCGGTGTCCGTGAACGTGTCACCCAACAACAAAGCCGCGCGTGCAGACGGGATGATGCGCAGGTTGTCTGCCGAGGCATTGACCATACGCAAAGCATCGGCCTGCGGGTTGAAGTCGAAGCCATGGTCCACGGCGGGCAGGGTCGTGAACGGGTTGCTGGGGTCGCTCGCCGCAGCCTTGAGCATCACGACCTCGGTGGCGGCGCCGGTCATCGTGTTGAGGGTGTACAGACGTGCCGTGCTGCCGACCGCGTAGAGCTTCCCGTCCAGGGGTCGCACGTCGATGCCAACGAGCTTCTCGCTCGCCTGCAGCCCGGTAATAGTAAGGTCCGCACTCGGCACGCTGGGCGTGGCGGGTGCGAGCACGAGCAGGTGATTGTCGGCAGTCAATGCGTAGGCGGTCACGACTAGATTGGCAGCGAACGTGAGACCGCGCAGCGGCTGACCACCGCCGATGGTCCCGTTGGCCGTGCCGACAGGCAGCGTGGCTGCGCCGCTTACGAGGTCGATGCTGAAGAGTGTGGAGGTAGTCGCGGCGCCCACCACCAGCGACGCGAGCGCGGCTCCGGTCTTACCGTCGATGTCGAAGCCGTTGACGGCCGTGACGTCCCCCGCGTTGAGCAGGCCCACCGCAGTCACCACACCGCAGTTGGGATTGCCGATGCTGCCGGGACAGACTCCGCCGGTGGCAGGGTCCGCGCCCACCCGCACCAGGGAGTCGGTGAGAGTATCCATCGCGAACAGGGAGGTGCTCTTGGCGCCAGCGAAGCTATTAGTGTAGGCCGCAGCGGTCACCTGGGATGTGCCCGGGGTCAGTGCATCGTCGGTGATGGTCTCGCCCGTGTCCACGTTGATGCGCAGGTTTTGGCCACTGTTGCTGATCACGCGCAGCCGGTCCGGCACGGGATTGAAGGCCACCGCAAAGTCAGTGCCGCTCAGCGCGGTATACGCAAGAGTAAGGTCTGCCACGTCCGCCTTCAACGCAAACTTGAGGCTTGCCGCGCCCGTGGCAGCAACCACCGTGTACAATTTGCCGGTGCTACCTAGGACGTAAAGAGCGCCATCCTTGGGTCGCACATCCATGCTCAAGGCTTGTTCGGCAGCGGCAAGTCCGGTGATGGCCGCCGAAGTGCATAGCTTGCCCGGAGCGCCACGATTGAAGCTCACCACGCGATTCTCAACCGTCAGACCCAAGAGCTCGCCCACGCCTTGCACAGGCGCCATGGCGGGCGGTAGGGCTGCAAGCCCGATCAGCGTTTCGCCTGCGTCCAGCGCAAGCGCGCGTGCGTTGCTCGCGGCACCTGTCGCGACATCGACGTCGACAAGCTGCGCGCCAGCGGCGCTCGCTACGGCGATCGTACCCTGGTTGGCGCCGTCGCCGGCGGTGACGATCTCGAAGGCCGTCACTTCATCGAAAGCAATGCTACCTAGCGGGCCAAGCACCGTGAGCTTCCCGTCGTTGGGTGGGTCCTGTAGCAGGTAGTTCTTCCCAGTACTGTCGATCACGTACAGGCGCGTGCGGCAGGCAGCCGCGAAACTGTTCGAATACGCAGCAGCCGTGACGCCAGGCGTAGCAGGAGCGAGCGCCGTGTCCGTGGTGGTGGCGCCGGTGTCGACGTTGGCGCGCAAGTTCTGCCCGTCATTGCTCACGACGCGAAGTCGATCGGCCACCGGGTTAAAGTCCATCCCGAACTTAGTACCCGTAAGACCTGCGTACGGATCCGTGGCATCCGCCATGTCGGCCGCCAGGGTGGACTTGAGTGTCGCCACGCCCGTAGCGAGATCGACGACGTACAACTTGCCTGCATTGCTGAGCGCATAGAGCGCGCCGTCCGCGGGGCGCATGTCGCTCGCCACGACCGTCTCACCAGCTGCTAAACCTGTGACTGCCGCGGCCCATGCCACGCCACCCGTGGAGCGCTGAAAGAAGACGAGTCGGCCGGCCGAGGTGATGCCGTAGGTGTCGCCGACCGGGTCGCTGCCGCCGTCCTCACCTGCGTTGTTGGCGCCGTTGTTGTTGTCGCCATTGGTGCCCGCGTTGCCGCCGTCCTCACCTGCGTTGTTGCCGCCGTTGTTACCGCCGTTATTGCCGCCACCGTCACCGTCGCCGTTCGTGTCGTCGTCTTTACATCCCCCCATGCCAGCGACCAAGGTCCCCACGATGAGCGTGCGCGTCAGCGCTTTTTTCCAAGGCGAGAAATGCATTATCGATTCTCCTCCGACGTGTTGTGCGGGATCGGACGTACGTCTCCGTCCGTCTACATCGCAGACGACGAGATGCCCCACCCCGGAAGTGTACGTCTGTGGCTCCGATTCAGATCGCCCTTCAATGGCCTTTGGCAAAAATTGTTTGCGTGCATGACCTTCCTGTTCAAAAAATGCTCGGCGAAATTGGGGCGATAATGCGAGTGAGGCGCGCATGACGCATGGCGTTGCCATTTTTGGGAGCTGGATGGCACTCAAGGCCAAAGTTACAGGCGATGTCCTTGCCTACGATCTCTTCGCCGCTCTCGCAGACAAAAGCGGTGCGACTCTGCTCGTCTTCGCCTCACTTGTGATCGCATGTCGCAGGCAGCATGCTGGCAATGCGCGGGGGGCGAGCGGCTAGCGCGACGAACGGGCCTCGCGCTGTCTGTGCCGGACCTTCCGGTCTTGACGCAGGCGAGGTGAGCGGTTGGCGCGCAACACGCGACCACTCGAGCGAGGGGTGGTCATGTCGAACCGGCGCCTACCTACCGCGCAGCTCGCACGTAAACGGACAGGAGTCCTCGTCGGAGTAATCTTCGCATTGGCCGCGATTGTCGCACGCAAGGTCTTTGCCCACGATCTCCTCACCGTCCTCGCAGACATAGGCTTGGCAGCCCTCCTCGTCTTCTTCGCCGCGACAGGTGCCGAAGCCATCGCAGACGGCCGCAAAAGGTATGATCTCGCCGTCCTCGCAAGTGAAGCCATCCTTGGGGTTGAGCGGGCACTTTTGCAGGCACGTCAGGAGTGGATTGCCCGCTGGGAGCCCGCCTTCACACCATGCCTCGAGCAGGTGGTCGCACGTCGTTGCAAGGTCGCAGCGGGCGGCGCAGCGGCTGAAATCATCCTCGATCGCTTCGTAATTGGATGTTCCTGCGTTGCCAGGTGAAAGGTGAACCTTGCATTCCTCGAGCTTGGCGCGCCACTGCTGCACAAGCTCGGTATCCGTAAGGTTATCGGTTGGGCCCGCTGAGCCATTATCGCCCTTAC
>JBBSJC010000415.1:0-7504 GCA_038257655.1 Polyangiales bacterium
CAGCCTCTTCGGGCGGCGCATGGAACGGCTCAATCCGCGTAAGCAGGGCGCCATCGTCGCCGATCGCATAGGCCGCGCAATACACCTCGCCTTTGTGCGCGTCGATCACGGGTACCCGGAGTCCGGCCCCGCCCACGAGCCCGCGCGCGAGCACGCGCAGGGAAGTCACCCCGACGATAGGCTTTGCTTCAGCCAGCGCCAGCCCCTTGACGGTCGCGACCCCAATGCGCACGCCGGTGAACGAGCCGGGCCCGATGCCGACTGCAAACATGTCGATGTCGCTCAAAGGCGTGGAAGCTGCGCTGAGCAGACGCTGAACCGCAGGCAGCAGCGTCTCGCCGTGTGAGGCGCGCACCGACGCGCTCCACTCCGAGATGAGCTCGCCATCGCGCACCAGGGCCACGCTTCCAACCAGGGTGGAGGTATCAATTGCTAAGATCCGCATGTGGCCAGCGACTACGCCTCCGCTAAGGGCTTCGCAAGGTATCACACACCCGGGATGCTGCTTGACCCTCCCAAAGCGGCAGGGTAGCCCTAGCGCTTCGCATGCTCGGCCTACTGACCCCCACGGACCCAGGCTGGGTCGACGCTGCTCAGCGCGATCTGCCCGGTCTACTTTCAGACCATGCCCACTGTGAGCTCAAGGCTGCACAGAGCGCGCTCGGCGTGATCGGGCGCTTTGGCACGCTCGCCCCCGCGATCGTGGCCCCCCTGACCGAGCTTGCACTTGAAGAGACGGCGCACTTTCAGGCCGTTCACGAACGACTCAGCCAGCGTGCTGTGCCCCTGGATCGACCTGAGCCAGACGAATACGTCAACGCTCTCTGGAACATGACTAAGCCTGAGCGCCAGCGCGTGCCGGTGCTCCTGGATCGGCTGCTCGTGAACTCACTGATCGAGGCGCGCTCCTGCGAACGCTTCAAGCTCTTGGCCGATCACCTGGAAGATCCCGAGCTCGCTTCGTTTTATCGCGGGCTCATGGAGTCTGAAGCACGCCACTATCGACTCTTTTGCGGTCTCGCCGAAGAGCTGTTTGGTGTAGACCTCACGCGCGAGCGCCGCTCTGAGCTCGCACGACGCGAAGCGGTCATCGCCGGCAAGCTGCCCCTCGGCCCCAAGGTACACGGATGAGTGAACAGAAAGAACCTGGCAGCCTGCGCACGATTACGAGCGCCATCCTGCTCGCCATGTTTATCCGCATCGTGCTGTTCGAAGCCTTCGAGATCGACGGCCCTTCGATGGAACCGACGCTGCTCAATGGCGATCGTGTGGTTGTGGTCAAGTTCCTTTACGGACTCTTTCTCCCGTTCATGGATGATGCGGTTCTGACCTGGGGTCAGCCCAACCCGGGCGATGTCGTGATCGTGAAGAGCCCGCGTGACAACGTCGACATCGTCAAACGCGTGGTTGGCCTGCCCGGCGACGTGATCGAGCTGAAAGATGGCGTAGTCTATAGAAATGGCAGCGCGGTACCGAGCATGAGCCAAGGAACCTGTAAGGATCGTCCGGATTCGGATCCCTTCGGCTGTGAGTGGGTCGAAGAGAAGCTGGGCAGCCATGTGTATCGGACCAGCCGAAACCTCGACTCGATTCGCTCCACGCGGCCCCCGATCACCATCGCTCCGGATACGCTCTATGTGCTCGGCGATCACCGGGATCGCTCCAACGACAGTCGCGCCCTGGGGCCGATTCCGATCAACCGCGTCAAAGGTCGTGTGCTCAGCATCTACTGGTCGAGCGAAGGCGGTCCCGCTGGCTGCGTCTCGACCGAAGGCCTGCGCACCGAACGCATGTTTCAAGGAGTAGACTGATGAACCTTGCCGCGTACCATCGCGAGATTCGCACGCGGCTCGAGGAAGAGATCGGCACGATTCGTAAGGATGCGCCCGACAAGGTCGCACTGTTGTACCCAAGCCCGTACCACGTGGGCATGTCTTCGCTGGGCTTTCAGTCGATGTACCGGGAGATCAACGCGCGTCCGGGCCGCGCCGCCGAGCGCGCCTTTTTGCCGGATGATGTAGAAGCGCATGCCACGGCCGGCTTGCCATTGGAAACCTACGAATCGCAGCGTCCGGTCGGTAACTTTGCGGTCATCGGCATGTCCGTCGCGTTTGAGCTCGAGCTCGCGGGCGTCGTGCACTCGCTGACGATTGCGGGCATTCCCGTCTTGAGCGAAGAGCGCGATGACAGCCATCCGTTCATCTTGATGGGAGGCCCCCTCACCTTCTCGAATCCGTTGCCGCTGTCGCCCTTTGCGGATGCGATTTTGATGGGCGAAGCCGACGAGACGATCAATCTCGCCCTGGACATCTTGTTCTCGATCCCCGACAAGCAAGGCCGGCTCGAGGCGTTGGCGCGCGAGATTCCTTCCTGCTTTGTACCGTCGATTCACGGCGACGCGCTGCCCTTTGGGGCCAAGTGTGATGATTCCAAGCTGCCCGCCTACGCGGTGATTCGCACGCCGAACACCGAGCTCCGCAACATGTTTTTGCTCGAAGCCGAGCGCGGCTGCTCACGGGGCTGCGCCTATTGCGTGATGCGTCGCTCGACCAACGGCGGCATGCGCATCGTGCCGATGGAAACGATCCTGGCGCGCATCCCAGAGGATGCCAAACGCGTGGGCCTCGTGGGCGCAGCGGTCAGTGACCATCCCAAGATCTGCGACATCATCGAGACGCTCGCCGATCAGGGCCGCGAGGTCAGCATGTCTTCCATGCGCCCCGATCGCATGAGCGAGCGCTTCGTCGCGGCGCTCAAACGCGCAGGCCACCAAGTGATCACCACGGCCGGCGACGGCTCCAGTCAGCGGATGCGCGACGCCGTGCAGCGTAAGACCAAGGAGAAGCACCTGCTCGAAGTGGCGCGTCTGGCTCGTGTCAACAGCATGAAGCGCATGAAGCTCTACATGATCGTGGGGCTGCCGGGCGAGACCAACGAAGACATCGATGAGCTTATCCGCTTTGGGACCGAGATCTCCAAAATCATCCCGCTGTCCCTGGGCGTTGCGCCCTTCGTGTCAAAGCGCAACACGCCTCTCGATGGCTTACCATTTGCCGGTATCAGCGTGGTCGAGGAACGACTCAAGCACCTGCGCAACGGGGCCAAAGGACGCCTCGAAGTGCGCGCGACCAGTGCGCGCTGGGCGTGGGTGGAATACGTGCTCGCACAGGGAGGCGCTGCCGAGGGGCGTGCGGTCTACGACGCGGTCAAAGCCGGCGGACGTTTCGCAGATTACAAGCGCGCGTTCGCGACACTACCGGAAAAGCGCGTGAAGCGGCCGCTGGCGATAGCTGCGATGTAGTCTGAGCGTCCGTTGGACGCCATGTGGGCCGCCTGAGGGCCGCATGGCTTCAAGCGAACATAGAGCGGATTTGACAAGGCGGGCCATCGAAGGAACGCTCAGCTTCGAGAAGCCCGAACCGATGAAACGCGAGCAACGACGAGAACAGCTGCTTCGGTTTGCGCGCGATGTGTTCGCCGAAAAGGGCTACCACGCGACGAAAATCGACGACATCGTCGCGCACGCGGCCGTGGCGCGCGGCACGTTCTATCTGCATTTTCAGGATAAGCGCGGCATCTTCGACGAGCTGGTCGACAGCATTCTGCAGCGCATCGGCAAAGCGATCGTGCGCATCAAGACCGACGAAGGCACCGCGCCGCCCCTGCTTCAACTACGGGACAACGTGCAGCGCGTAATCGAAGTCGGATTGGGCGACCCAGGTATGACGAAAATCCTGCTGCAACACGCAGTCGGTCTCGACCCTGACTTCGACCGTAAGGTGCGCTCGTTCTTTCGTGCACTCGAGGAGCTACTGGCCCTGAGCTTGTTGAATGGTCAACGCCTGGGGCTCGTGCGCCAGGGAGATCGGCGTGTGCTCGGGGCACTATCGCTAGGCGCAGTCAAAGAGATCTTGCTGCAGTCGGTCGAAGGCCGCCTCTCGTCCTCTCCCCATGAGCTCACGGATGCGGTGATGCGCTTTCTGGCGGGCGGCATCCTGACAGCAGGGCTCGTGGTCGATGCTGCGCTCGGCCCTGTCACACGGCGCGACGACCCTGTCACACGGCGTGAAGAGCCTGCTGCGCGGCGCGAAGAGCCTGCTGCGCGGCGCGAAGAGCCTGTACGTGCGGTGTCTGAAGTTCCGGCGCGCGTGCGCGAAGCCTGACCGAGACGCTTTACTGAACCAGGATCTTGTCAGCCTTGGGCTTCGTCTTGAGCTCGGTCTTGGCAGGGGTCGCTGGGGTAGGCTGCGCTGTGGGTGTGGGGATCACGGGCGTTGGCTTGAGCACCAGTTTGATCGTGCGGGTGGGAGCAGCCTTGGTCAGGGTGATCGTCTCGCGCGATTCTTCGAACAAGGGATGCCACGCGTGTACGGTCAGCTCCCGATCGAGTGGCACATTGTCGATGCGATAGTGTCCGGCCTTGTCGCTGACCGCGAACAGGGAATGGGACGTGACGAGCAGGTCGGTTTGACCACAGTAAGCACCGAAGTTGCAGGCGATGCGGGATGCGCCCACGCGCTTGAGGTCAACGGTGCGCGACTGGTTGGCCAAAATCGCTTCCATGAACGTGTCCCCGAGCACAGAGGGCAAGAGCGGCGCATCCGACGCGTTGGTGATGCGCACTCGATCGCCTAGGCGAGCACCGAGCAGGAACTGATTCAGCCGGCAATTCTCGAGGCGCAGCTCGTGGGTCTTCGGCTCGGCGGGCGCGGTGCTCTCCATACCGGTCAGCGCCACGTGCACCGACGAAAGCCCACCGTCGCTAGCTTGTTTGACGGGCTCGAGGTCACTCTCGCTGACGGGAGTGCAAGGCCTAGGCGGGTTGGTGACGACGAGCTTCGAGGTTTTCAGTGGATCGCTGAGCTTGGGCAGCGTTGCGCCTTCAGCGAGTACGATCACGCCTTCAATGCTGCCCGTGGCGGCTGCGGGCGTCGCCTCGACAGCTGGCTGCTGCGAGGTTGAGGTTTGGGTGGTCCCGGCCTTCTTGTCACCGCCGCATGCACCGAGCGCACATAGCAAAGCGATAAAGGGTACAAGGCGCACTGGTCTACTCCGGATCAAGCGAAGAACTTGGACGCGGCCGCAGCGAGCTCGAGATAGCCCGAGGGCGAGATGCCCATCTGCAGCACGAACAAGCCCGAAATCACCATGGCCGTCACGACGTAACCCGAGCGCATCGGAACCGCGACTGGTGCGCCAGCTTCTGGCTCACGCATGAACATGTAGATCAAGACGCGCAGGTAATAGTAAGCCCCGACGGCGCTGGAGAGTGCGCCGATCACGGCCAGCCAAACCATGCCCCCACCCGCCTGCACGGCCGCAGTGAAGATGTAGTACTTGGCAAAGAAGCCGGCCGTCGGGGGAAAGCCCATCAGCGACAGGATGCCGAGCACGAACGGAATCGCGAGCATGGGGTGGCGGCGTCCAAGGCCGGACAGGTCTTCGTAACTCACTGCTTCTTTGTTACGTGAGCCGGCCATCACGAGCGCTCCAAAAGCGAGCGCATTCGAGACGGTGTAGGCGGCCAAGTAATAGAGGACGGCGGAGATCGCGAGCTCGCCGACCTTGGGTGCGGCAACGACACCGATCAGGATGTAGCCTGCGTGGGCGATCGACGAGTATGCCAGCATGCGCTTGACGCTGGTCTGGACGACAGCGCCGAGGTTGCCGAAGATCATCGTGATCGCGGCGAGCGCGGCGAAGATCGGCGGCCAACCGGACGAGCCGGATACGAGGTCGCCGCTGCCAAAAGCGACGAGAAAGAGCCGCACCATCACGATAAACACGGCCGATTTCACGCACACGGCCATGAACGTGGTTACGGGCGTGGTCGCGCCTTCGTAGGCGTCGGGCGTCCACATATGAAACGGAACGGCGCTGATCTTGAACGCAAACCCGGCCGAGACGAGCACAAGGCCCATCAACACCAGGCGCGTATCGGCCGTACCGGCTTTGAGGCCTGCGGCGATGCCGACGAAATCGGTGTGGCCCGTGGCGCCGTAAAGATAGGCGCTGCCGAGCAACAGTAAGGCTGCCGCGAAGGACCCCAGCAGGAAGTACTTGATGCTCGCCTCTGCGGCGCGCGCATTCGTGCGACGAAACCCGACGAGCGCATAGACACCGAGCGACATGGTCTCGAGGCCGATGAACAAGGTCAAAAGGTCGTTGGAGCGCGCGAGCACCATGGCGCCGAACGCAGAGAAGAGGATCAGCGGGTAGAACTCACCGCGCTCGAGCCGATGCTCGTGCAGGTAGCCACCCGCGAGCAACACTGCGAGCGCTGCGCCCACGCAGATCACCACGTCGGAAAACAGCGCAAGCTTATCGACCGCGAGGTAGTTCGTGAGCAGGGGATGCGCGGTGGTCGTGCCGCCGTCCCAGACTGCGCAGGCGACCCCTGCTGAACCGGCGAGGACCACCGCCGTCATCATGGCAAGCTCGCCCTTCTCTTCGACGAAAGCGTCGACGAGCAGCATTGCAAGTCCACCAACAATCACGCACAAAAGCGGGGCTGCCGCTACCCACTCGCTCATCGGTCATCTCCGCTGTCTGCGTCCAGGGAGAGCGCAAACTGCTTCTGGGTCTTGTCGAGACTGTCTTGCACAGCTGCGCTCTTCCACATGCGCACGCTGTCGTTCTGAGCGGTGTCGAGCAGCTTCTGGCGGTAGTTCGCGAGGAAGGCGTCCACCGATGGATTCATCTTGTCGAGGAACATGCTGGGGAAGAAGCCGAGCACGAAGATCAGCGCCGTCAGCGGCAACAGTAACGTCAGCTCGCGCCGGCCCACGTCGGGCAAGGCCTCGTTCTCTTTGTTCGTGATAGGGCCCCAAAACATCTTGAGCACCGCGTGCAACATGTACACGGCCGCCAGGATCACGCCGGTGCCGGCGAGCAGCGCGAAGAAAAAGGGCGTGGGCAAGCGATCGGAGACGAACGTGCCATTCAAGATCATGAACTCGCCGATGAAGCCATTGGTCCCGGGTAGGCCCACGGAGCTCATCGTGACGATCACGAAGATCAGCGCGTAAATCGGCATCACTTTCGCGAGGCCGCCGAACTCACTCAACAGGCGCGTGTGGCGCCGTTCATAGATCACGCCGACGAGCAAGAAGAGCGCGCCGGTGGAGATACCGTGGTTGACCATCTGAAAAATGGCGCCGCTGACGCCTTGCTGCGTGATCGAGAAGATGCCGAGCATGACGAAGCCCAAGTGGCTTACGGAGCTGTAAGCGACGAGCTTCTTGACGTCCTTTTGCACCCAGGCGCAGTACGCACCGTAGATGATGCCGATGATCGCGAAGATGGCGATCGTCGGGCCCATGGCGTGGCTGGCGAGGGGAAACAGCGGCATCGCAAAACGAATGAAGCCGTAGGTGCCCATCTTGAGCAAGACGGCCGCGAGGATGACCGAGCCACCTGTCGGCGCCTGCACGTGGGCATCTGGGAGCCAGGTATGGAAGGGGAACATCGGCACTTTGATCGCGAAGGCGAGCGCAAAGGCTGC
>JBBSJC010000416.1:0-7484 GCA_038257655.1 Polyangiales bacterium
ACAACGACAACGACAACGACAACGACAACGTTCGCGATGAAGGGGGTCGGCACCGTTGACGTCTGCGGTCATTGTTCTACGCGCGCGTCAGCGCGCAGGGCCGCGTCGAAGCGAGTTCCCCATTTGCGCACGATGCGGCACTCCGAATCGGGGTTTGCATCGCCATGCCCGCATACGATCACCACGCTCGAGCCTGGCAACTTTTTGACAAAACCGCCCCTCCCGCCCGACATCGACTGATCACCTACTTCTGGGGAGCTGTACTAAGCGACCCAGGCTTCCCATTTCTCGTGCACGAAGCGGGCGCCGATGCGCGAGCTTGCAGACGGGAGAAAGCGCGGCTCCTGCGGTAAGCGGGCAAGCTGCATACGCGCTTCGTCGGGCGTGCGGTTGCCCTTTCGGTGATTGCATTCGCGGCAGGCGGCGACCACGTTGTTCCAGCGCGTGCCGCCGCCGCGGGCCCTGGGCAACACGTGGTCCATCGTGAGCTCCCGCGGGTGCGGTAGCTCCCCGCAGTACTGACAGGAAAAGCCGTCGCGTAAGAGCACATTGAAGCGTGAAAAACGCACGATGCGCCTTTGCCGTCGCGCTTGATTGAGCAGCCGCACCACAGCCGGCATGCGGATGGCGATGCTCGGGGAGCGAATCTCTTCGTCGTACTCCTCGAGCACTTCGATCTTGCCGCCAAAGAGCATACACACCGCGCGTTGCCAACTGACAACGCGATGCGGTGAGTAGCCCTGATCGAGGACGAGCACCTGCATGAGACCTTTTCAGGATAACGCGATTTTCCGCGGCAAAGAACAACGTATGTGACAACTCACGGCGTTGGCCCGAATCGGCCCAGGCAAGGGTAAGCTCGCGTACGCGCGACCTTTGCCGGTAAACGTACAAGGACACGGTCGTTGCCTGCGGGCACTTAGGCAAGGTCCGCCGGAGAAAGCTCGCCGTTACGTGCGAGTTTCACCCCGACTGGCCTACAGCGCGAGACTCGCCCCATCTGGTATGCTTGCCGCGATGCCTTGTCTCAAGCTCGTGCCGACCGCTGGCAAGCCGCGGATCTTCCCTATCTACAAGAAGATCACCACCATCGGACGGGCGGGCGGCAACGACGTGCCCCTCGAGGCGCCCGGCGTTGCCGACTATCACGCGCAAATCGTCTTTGACGGTCGCGACTTCAACCTTTCCGAGGTCGATCGCGAAGGCGACATCGGCATCAACGGCAAAAAGAAGCGACGCGCCAAGTTGTTTCACAACGATCGCATCGAGTTTGGGGGCATCGCGCTCGTGTTCTCGCTCTACGACGAGTCGGCTAGCACCGGTTCTGCGGTCGAGGATGACGAGGCGAGCGAGCTCTCCGGCCTGCGCAAGCTTTATGAGTTCAGCCAGCGATTGATGGAAATCAAAGACGTCAGCGAGCTGTTGCGAGTGTTGATGGACTCCGTGGTCGAAGTGACCCATGCCGACAAAGGCTTTCTCTTGCTCGTGCGCGACGAGGGACCTGAGATCGCCGTCGCCCGCAACCTAAAGCAGGAAGATATCCCTGATGGGGTACGGCACCTTTCAGACAGCATCGTTGCCAAGGTGTTGTCGTCCAAGCGCCCGCTTATCGTGAGCGACGCGCTGCATGACATGGAGTTCAAGGGCAGCGAAAGCGTGATGAACCTGAAGCTCTGCTCGGTGATGTGCGCGCCGCTCATGTCCCAGGGTCAGCTGCTCGGTCTGTTGTACGTCGGCAACGACAACGTCGTGAATCTGTTCGAGGAGAGCAGCTTGGATGTGCTCGCAATCTTTGCCGGTCAGGCCGCATTGATTTTGCAGACAGCGCTCGTGCTCGATCAGCTCAAGAGCGATCGTGACCGCTTGAAAGAGCGGCTCGAAGACAAGCGCTTTGGCGACATCATCGGCAGCTGTCCGGGTCTGGTCGAAGTGTTCAAGAAAGTAGAGAAGGTATCGGGCACCGACATCAGCGTGATGATCACCGGCGAAACGGGCACCGGCAAGGAGCTCATCGCGCGCGAAATTCACAATCGCAGCCCGCGCAAGAACGCACCGTTCGTGGTCGTGAACTGCGGCGCCATTCCCGAGAATCTGATGGAATCGGAGCTGTTTGGACACGTGCGCGGCGCCTTCACGGGAGCTGTGGCAACGCGCCAGGGTAAGTTCCAGCAGGCCCACAGCGGCACGCTGTTCCTCGACGAAATCGGCGAGATGCCGCCCGCATTGCAAGTGAAGCTGTTGCGCGCGCTGCAGGAACGCATTGTGATCAAGGTGGGCGATTCCAAGCAGGAGCACGTCGATATCCGCGTGGTAGCTGCGACCCACCGCGACCTCGAAGAGCGCATTCGCACCGGGGAATTTCGCGAAGATCTCTACTATCGCCTGAATGTCGTAAACCTGCATTTGCCAGCGCTGCGCGATCGCGGTGACGACGTGGTCGTGATCGCAAAGTTCTTACTCGGTAAGTATGGCGAAGAGTACGGCGCCAAAGTGAAGGGCTTTACGCCCAACGCGCTGATCGCGATGCGCAAGTACGCCTGGCCGGGCAACGTTCGTCAGCTTGAAAATCGCATCAAAAAAGCACTCGTGTTGTGTGACCGCAGCCTGATCGGACCGGAGGACCTTGACCTGTTCCCGGAGGCGCTCGATTCGATCATGTCGCTGACCCAGGCGCGCGAAGACTTTCAACGGCGCTACATCCTTGAGGTGCTCGAGCGCAACAACGGCAACCGCACCAAGACTGCCCGCGATCTCGGCGTCGATCCACGCACCATCTTTCGATATTTGGAGCGCGAGCCTGACGCGCCCGAGTCGGGATCGAGCGGCTGATCATGCAATGGAGAGGCGCACTACGCGTGGGCTGTGCAACCTTACTATGTACGTGGGGCAGTGCATGTCTGGTCACGGACAAACCCAAGTTCGGTGAGGCCAATGCGCCCGCGTCGCTGCGGCCGATTTCTCCGAGGCAGTCTTTGTTGCGTGCGCCACTGACGCCGAATCCGCTGTGCGCAGCCGATCGAAACTTCATGGCCTTCGAAGTGGAGATCCTCGACGCCAACATCTCGGATGTGCTCAACGCACGCCTGTATATCAATCGCGTATACATCGTGGGGCGCGAAATCCCCCCCACCGGTGAAATCTCGCGCGGCCCGCTGCGGCTGTGCGCCCCACAAAGGGAGCTGCTGAGCTCGTGCAACCACGTGGTGCTCGTCGTCGCGAACGCGTTTGGCGGGGAATTTGAGTATGAAGTCAGGGTCGAGTCAGACCTCGCGAAGGTTGAATGGTGGGTCCTGCCGCCTGCCGACGAAGATCCGATGGCGGTCACCGACAACTGCGAACGGTTGTTCGATGGGGGCGTGCTGTGACCTTGCTGCGCATGCTCACTTTCGTTCTGGCAGGCGTGCTGGCCGGGGCGGCCTGCGGCGAGAACAAGCCTGCGCCGCTACGCAACTACTGCGCTGACGATCGCGACTGTGCGGCAGACGCGCGCTGTAAGCGCGAAGTTTCTCATTGCTTCGCGCTCAAAACCAGCACCCCTTACTCGCTCGTGCTGCAAGCTACGACTCAGACTGCAAGCGCGGGCGAGGTAGCGCGCCATACCTTTCCAGTCTTCGAGCTTGGCGCGAGTGACAACGACCACGACCTAACCATCCCAATCGGTTTGTCGCTGCAGGGTACCGTGGGCGTCGACAACGAGGGCGACACAAGAGCTGTCAAATCGCAGTTGCTATTCAAGCCCAATTCGGAGCCGGGCCTACCGGTGGCTGCGATCACGGCAAGCAGCCGAGCTCGGTTGGACGAGCAGGGCCAAAACTTCAGCGTCACGCTGACACCGAACACGATGTACAGGGTGACGGTCTACCCGCTTGGACAAGACAGCACGCGATATCCTCCACTTGTTACTGAGTTAGATTCGTCGAAGCTGGCTGCCGACTCGCCTGTGACTTTCATGTACTCCGGGGCCGGCCTCGAAACCTTTCGTGGGTTTTTGATCGATGAAAAGGGCGTGCCGCTGACTGGCCACTGGGTGCGCATCATCGATTTGGAAACCCGCGACGTCGTGTCTTCGATCGGGGTCGTGGGCGAACTGGGTGAGCTCAAATTGTCCGTAAACCCGAATGTGCTCGCCAACAAAGCTTATATCTTCGAAATCGACCTCGACGACCAGAACGCCTGGGCCACGGTGATCGAGGCCGATCACACGCACATCGATCCTGCCAAGGACAACACGATCACCATCCCCGTCATCCCTAATTACGTGCGCTTTCAGGGCACGGTGGACAAGAGCAGCGAGATCGCCAACCTGTCGAGCACTGACCTTACCTTCGTGTCCGAGTTCCCTGTGCCGAACGTGCCGGGCGAGGTCGGCGGACGTGATTTCTGCCGAGCAACGCTACCCTCCGATACGAAATCGCCCTTCAGGTGTCACTCGACACGCCAGGGCACAACCGATGATGAAGGGCGCTTTAACGTGGCGCTGCTACCGGGCGACTATCGCGTGTTTCTTAGCCCGAACCGAGACAGTCAGAATGTGGATCGCGCGACCACGCAGGCGACGACTGCCGTGATCGAAACCCAGCCGGGCGATGCACCCCAGCAAGGACAGCTCTACATGCTGGCGACCGGATCGCGCTATCGAGGAGCTGTGCGCGCGAAAGACGGCGAGCCGCTAGACAACGTGCTCGTGCGGGCGGTAGCCCTCGGCTTGCCCGGCTACTTAGGCGAAGTCGCCACCTACAATCGCACCTCCGAAGCCGTGAGCGGCCGCGAGGGCGCCTTCGAGCTGCCTGTCGACGTCGGCTATTACGATCTCGTCGCGCGCCCTGCCGCAAGCATCGGCTTTCCTTGGATGTACGTGCCGAATCAAGCGATCGGCGTACAAAAGGAGACGATCAACGTCGCAGGGTTCGTGCTGCCTACGCCTCTGCTGCTGGCAGGCACTCTCGCGCGTGAGGGCGGCAAGCCTCAGGGCTCGGCCAGCGTAGACGCCTACGCGCTGGTGCAAGGCTTTGATGGCGGCAGACGCGCCGTGCTGATTGGGCAAACACTGACGGATGCCGAGGGACACTACAGCCTGCTGCTCACGAGCCAAGTGCGCAGCTTGGATATGCCGCCTCAAATCCCCGATGCAGGGGCCGAGTAGCGCACGGACAGAATGGTAAGACTGACTTCACCCTTCGGGCGCTGCACGGTCACCTCATCGTCAAGCTTTTTGCCCAGCAGCGCACGCGCGACGGGAGAGTCGATGCTGATGAAACCGCGCTCTGCGTCGGTCTCGTCGGCGCCCACGATCCGATAACAGTGGCGCTCGCCGCCATCGTCTTCGAGATCGACCCAGGCACCGAAGAAGATCTTATTTGTACCTTCGGGCGGCACGTCGGTGACGACCTGCAACACATCCAGACGACGTGTGAGGTACTCGATGCGTTTGTCGATCTCGCGCAGCTTTTTCTTGCCGTAGATGTACTCCGCGTTTTCGGAGCGGTCGCCTTCGGCCGCCGCATCAGCGACACCCTTGACGATGCGCGGGCGTTCGACCGTGAGCAGATGGTCGAACTCCCCGCACAGGCGCTTGTGCCCTGCCGCCGTGATGTAGTTGCGTTTTTCCACGGGTGAGTTGTAGCAGTCGGCGCGCGCCTTTGCCTCGGGGCGACATGGTAAGATGAGGTAAGTGCCTGATGCGGCATCCTATCAGTAGGTAATCCACCTCGGCACACGCAGAATCACGCCGCGACGCCCCACTGTTCGCCCTGATACGGCTCGTGATAATTCTAGAGCGGGGGAGTGTAAGGCGTGACCTTTGACGTAATCATCACTAGCTTTCGGATGAACAGCCGGGAGTCTGCTTCGCAGGTGCTCGAGCGCGCGTTCGGCATCGAGCCCGAGCGCGCACGCGCGCTGGTCCGTACGTTCCCTGCCACCGTGATCCAAGGCACCTCCCGCGCGCACGCGGAGAACGCAGCAGAGCAGCTGCGCGAAGCTGGCGCAAAAGTGGAGATCGCCGAACACGTCCAGCCGCCGCCCTCAGCACCCTCAGCCAAGACGGCAGCAGATCTTGCGGGCAGCGCCAAGACGGAGGCGTTCGGCAGCGATGCCATCGAAAAGCTCGCCGCGATCGCGAAAAAGCTGCAGGAGCAAAAACAAGGCGTGGTGCAGCCGCTTGCAGCCAGTGCGATAGCGAGCACCGCCGCAGCAGAGGTCAGCCCCGCGGCAGCACAAGTCAGTCCGGCTACGGCGCAGCTCGCAAAGGATGTGGCCGCGCTGGACGCGGCGCCGCCGCGTAAGATGTTCAGCACCGTCGCGATGCAAAGCATCGAAGCGGACTTGCAGCGTTTCGAGGTCACGGATTTTGGTCCGCCTCCTCCTGTCGAGCGCAATGATTGGGCCGACCCGATCACGCCGAACGAAAAGCTGTCGGCCAAAGTGGAGAATGCGCAACAGCCTCGGCTCAAACTGCAGGCGGGCAAACCGGGCTTTCCTGAGGTCGATGAGCTTTTTGCGCCGCCGCCCGCGAAGTCCACGACACAAGGCGTGACGGCTCAGTCTGGGCAAGCCAAGGGTAACGAGATAGACGAGCTGTTCAGCCCGCCCGGCGCGGATCACTACTACAAAGGTAAGGCGGAGGTGCCTGGTCAGGGGCGAGCCTACCCAGGGCACAAAGACGCTCAGGCCCGTCCGCTTACACCACGTGGCGAGGATAAGGTTTGGCGGCCTGCCCAGGACAAGTCGCTCGATCAAGGCAACCTCACCGGCGATGGCGGCGACGCAGTAAAAGAAGCGGCAGGCGCCACGGCGAAGACCATGCTGGCCAAGGCGGCCGCGGGACTATTGGCGATGACCCTCGTTGCAGGAGTCGGCTTGGCCGTGCTCAACGCACGCGAGGCGCGCGCCCTCAATCAGCCGCGCCCGATGGACCCTGGCGAGACCAAGGCGGAATGGATGCGCAAAGAGGACACCAAGCGTATGCATCCTGTGCTCCGCATGGCGCCCAGCTCGATTGCGCCGGCTTTTGCCAGCATCCTCCGCAAGCAGATAGATAAGGTGTTTCACGTAGCGGTCGAGTGGGACGACAGCCCGGAAGATCTCGACTGCATGCTCGTAGGGCGGGACAAGAAGTTCCAGGCGCGTATGACGAAGCTCATGCGCACCGGCGCCAAGATAGAGTATCCGGCCGAAGTCGAAGCACAGTTTGACGAACATGTCGAAACACTGCGCATGGCCCACGGCAAACCCAATCAACAGTTCGCCAGAGTCTGCCTGAGTGTGGAGTTCTTAGACGATTCGGAGAAGGAACCGAAGGCCAAGAAGGTCATTCCCGAGCTCGAGCTCGGGAATGACGAGGACGAGGAACAGGACGACCAGGCTGGTGCGACGATCGATGGTCGAGGCACTTCGTTCTGATTAAGCGCGGCGGTTACGCCACCACAAGCCGACAAGCCATAACCCGGCCAAGATCCCCACCGTATCGCCGAGAAAAAGGTAGA
>JBBSJC010000417.1:0-7444 GCA_038257655.1 Polyangiales bacterium
AAGCTCAAATCCCTGTTCGTGTTGACCGGTGCGCACGTCGTAGATGGTTTGCGCCTTGATCCCCGCGTGCTCCGCATCGAACAGCCAGATCCCTGCGCGCGCTACTTCCATGCTGCGGGTTGCCGCCTCGGTGATCGCGTTCAACTGGGTGGCGAGGTCATCGGTGGCCAATTGCTTGGCTAGGGTCCGCAACAGCTCGTTGTGCTTGCGCAGCCGCTGTTGGCGCAGCCGTTCGTTCTCTTGTTCAAGTGCGCGCGTCAGGTGCAGCGCAGCCGTTCTGCGTGCGGTGGCGCGACCGATCGCGGACTTGATGGCGGATTCGGAGGCTTGGGATAACTCATCGGCTCCGGATGCCAGCACGTCTTCGGTTCGCGCTGAATCGGCATCCAAGATCACGACGATCCCCGCGGCGGTCACCGTCCGTAGGACAGTCAGGACGGGCGCCAAATGCTCGTCAGTGCTGCGGCCTTCGACGCTGCGACCGTCGACGACGATAAGCTCGGGTTTGCTTTGCAGCGCGGCATCGCGCGCAGCGTCGGGCAACACCGCGAGAAACCTGAGGCCAGGTCGCGCAGCGCCAAGTGTGCCCGCAAGCTCGGCCAACGAACGATCAGGTTCGGGGGACACGAGCAGTCCGAGCGCGCGACCTGATGTTGCTACCATACTCAAGACAGTAGCCAATCTAGACCGGACAGTCCAAGACGAGAAAGCCCCCCTCGCGCGTGCCTCGGCAGCACGCGGCTCTGTGTTCCAGTGACGGTTCAGAGACTTGAGCCCTGTTCGAGGGAGGGCTTGAGCCCCTACTTGAGGGCGGGGTCGAACCAATCGTCGACGTGCTGGATGTAGCGCTCTGCGCGGTGCCGCGCGACCTTGTTCGACAACCGAATGTCCGAGCCTTGATCGGGCGCTTCAAGCACCTCGTTCACCAGCTGGATGAACAGTGCGCGATCCTGGGCGTTCACCGCGTAGTTCTTGGCGTAGCCCAGCAAGATCAAGTGATTACGGCGCTTTGAAATCGTGATTGCGCGCTCGAACAGCGCCTTGGCTTTGCTCAGATCGCCGCCAAACAGCTGGGGAAACATCGCTTCGACCGAGGCCAGAATGCCCAGACCTCCAGCATCGGCGTAAGTCGGGTCAAGCTCGACCGAGCGCTCGAGGATGACGCGTGCGAGCGGCGCATCGGCCACCTGTGCCATGTCGCCGCCCGCATTGGCGATCGACGACCCCCAGCCTAGACCCGCCCAGTACAGGCCGGGTACGTCCTCTTGATCGGTGAAGTTCTCTTGGAGATAGGCGCGCAGCACATCGGCCTTGCCGGTCTTGAGCTTTTCGTCGAGCTTGCCCTCGTCGTCATGGGCGCGCATCACACGCAGGGCAAGGTTCGTCGTGCGTTGATACAGCAGCCTGACGCGCGCTTCGAGGGCGTCGGCGCGCTCGAAATCCCCGGCCTGATCGGCGCGCTCCCACTCGTCTTGCACCCAGCCGTAGGTGTAAGCGACATAGGCGCGGGCGAGTCCTAGCGCGAGCTTTTCGTTGTCGGGGCTCACGCTCAGCATGGCCTCGCCCTGCAGGATCGCCCCCGGAGTCGCGAGCCCGGCCATCTCGTAGTCCCAAAAGCCATTGATGCCCAGGGACCCCGCCTCTGCGATCTCTGCGGTCTGATCGGCCGCGAGCTTGTTCAGGTTGCATCCCGCGAGGCCGCTCATACTCAAGAGCAACGCGCCACTCCACAAGACCCGCTCGAACATATCGCCTGATCCCCCACAACAAAGCCGCGCCGGAGCAGTCCGACGCGGCCTATTGTGGCGTTCGTGCTGGGCTTTTGCCAGCTTCGCGCAGCGGCTTCGGCCCTCAGGGGACGATTTCTTGGTAGTCCGCGATGTCCGCACCGAAGGTCTGCGGCGTGCTCGACAGGGCGCTCCCAGTCTCGGAGCAATGCAGAGTTTCTTCGAATGCTCCGGAGCTCACGTGGTTCATGATCTCGATGCCACGCGAGGCGGCAATGAACGGCTCGTCGTCTTCCGCAAGCGTGTTGCAGCCGTCGAACAGGCGACCAAACAACGCACGCAGTGCGTTGGGGATCGAGCCGAGCAGGCCCCCGAGCTTGTACTCCTCGGCCAAGTCGACGATGTCTTTCGAGGGATCCGTCGGGTCGCGCATCGTGCACAAGTTGCCGCCGACGAGGTGGCCACCCTTGGCGATCGACACAAAGCGTTTTTTGGGGATGGTCGTCCCCTCGTAGCCCGCGGTGCTGAGGCGCGCGACGCTATCGGTTTCGCCCATGACGTTGACGTAGGAGGTGGCGCGTGCGGCGCTCGTTACGGATTGCCCTGCCGCGTAGACGATGATCACGTCGGCGATATCGCCCAAGCTCGCGACGGCGCCGCCGCCTGCGCTGTGACCCATCACGCCGACTTTGGTTAGGTCGATGTGGTCTTTGAGGAACGCGACGTCACCCTGCGTCTGGGCGAGCTCCTCGAGCATCGCGCGCGCCTCAGGGGCCTGTTTGCCGCCTGCGCCCATACCCATGCCCACGTTGCCCATGCTCGCAGCACCGAGCAAATCCTTGAGCTGGATGCCGGGATGATCGGCTGCGATCACCACGAAGCCGCGGCTTGCCCAGTGGCTCATGTTGTCGACGTTCGTCGTGCGAAAGCCGGCTGTACCGTGCACGAATAGTAAGACGGGATAGGGGCCAGCTTCTTTGTCGAGGGGCAGCTCGCCGTAACAGTTGCAAGAGTGAGTCGGCACGTGATCGTCGGGGATCTTCTTGGCATCCTCGTCGGGCAAGTGTTCGCGCATGTCGTAAACTATCTTGTCTTTTCCAACCTGGCTGCCCTGCTCGGCGGGGTACCAGACTTCCGTGACCACGCCGCCCAAGGTCGTCGTGATCGAGCCGACAGGCCACGGCCCATCGGCTGTCAGGTCCTTCGGAATGCCTTCGCGCAGCTTCTGTCCGCTACAGCCTTCGACAATCTTCGTGGGCTCGACCTCGCCCATCGGTTCGTCGCCGGGCTTTTCGCCTCCATTCGCGGCGCCGTTGTTGTCGCCGCCTGCGTTGTCGCCCCCCGTAGCGCTGCCGTTGGCACCGCCATCCCCATCGCCATCGCCGACAGGGGCGGTGTCCATCTTCGAGGTGCTGCTGTCAGAGCAGCCCGTCATGAGCGCGAGACACAGTAAGGTTCGTTGCAGGCTAGTCATCTTCGTTCCTTCCGATAGGGAAACTGGGGCTGGGGCGTAGCTTTCGGTCTCGTTCAGGGCATGTTTTCGGCGTACTGAGACACATCGTCCCCGAACACCTCTTGCGTCTTGGCAAGCTCGCCCGCTGCGGTCGCTGAGCAATGCAAGGCCTCTTCAAACTGGCCCGCACTGACGTAGCTGAGAATGTCGATGCCGCGGGGCGTGGCGATGAAGCTGCCGTCGGTCGCGTCCGGGGTCGCGTTACAGCCATCGAACAAGTTGCCGAAGACGGGCCTTATCAATAGGTTGCCGATCCGAAACTCGTTCGCGAGCTTGACGATATCTTTGGTCGGATCGGTGGGATCGCGAATCACGCACAAGCTACCGCCTACCAAGTGGCCGCCATTTTTGATCCAAACGCGACGCTTTGGCGCGGCCGTCGTTCCGTCGTAGCCGCTGGTCGTGGGTGCCACTACCGCGTCTTTGTCACCCGTCACGAACATGGCGCTTTTTACCCGGCCCGCCGTCAGCGCAGATCCGCCCGCGTAAGGGATGATCACATCGGCGACGTCGCTCAGGCTGCTGACTGCGTTGGCACCAGCGCTGTGTCCCATCGCCCCCACGCGCGTGAGATCGATGTGGTCCTTCAAGAAGGCGATGTCTCCGCTCGGGCTAGCGAGTGCCAGCAAGACTTTGCGAGCATCACCCGCCTGATCGGCGCTGCCCGCACCGGCCGCGCCCCCGAGCCCATCGAGCATGTTTGCAAGCTGGATGCCGGGATGGTCGGATGCGACCACCACAAAGCCGCGGCTTGCCCAGTGCGTGACGTTTTCCATGTTGGTCGTGCGAAACCCCGCCGTTCCGTGGACGAACACGAGCACGGGGTAGGGGCCCGCTGCATCGTCGAGCGGTAGGTCTGCGTAACAGTTGCAGGTCTGGAACGGCTGGCGTTCTTTCGGCTTGATCTTACCCTGCTCCATCGTGGGTAGATGCTCTTCGAGCTCGTAAATCACCTTGTCTTTTTGCGCCTCGCTGCCGAACTTGGCCGGGTACCAGACCTCGGTGACCACACCGCCCAGCATCGTCGTGACGGCACCAACCGGCCACGGTCCCGGCTTACCGAGATCGCTGGGGATGCCTGCGCGCAACTTCTGACCTTCGCAGCCTGCAACGAGCCCGGGCTCGACCGGCGTATTCGGGATGTCACCTGCATCGGTGTCGTCGACGGGTGGAGGCTGAGTCATGCCTGTGTTCGCTTCGCCCGAGCCGCCGCTGCTAGCGCCGGCATCGCCACCGCCCGTGTTCTGTCCCGCGTTCTCACCCGCGTTCTCACCGGCGTTGCCCATGCCCGTGCCCGGGTTCGTGACCGTACGCTTTTCTTCCTCTGTGCTTGCGCACGCACTGAGCGAAATCGAACCCGCGGCAGATAACAGACAAAGCCCCGATAAGAGTAAGTGGTTCTTCATGATCCCTCCAAGCAAGCAGCGACAAGCGGTACAAAGCGACCGATCGCAATTCGGCAAATATCGGCGGCAAACATCGAAGGCAAACATCAACGCAGCCCCGACGCAAACCCGACGCAGCCCCGACGCAAACGCCGATGCACAGCCACACGACAAACGCGACACTAACACTGATGTCGCAGCGCAACGGAAGCGTTCTTTGCTACATCACAACCGCGGAAGTTGGCTCACGCAGCACCGCTGCAAAGTACACAGCGTGGTGCGAAATCCAGCTGTTTTACAGGCGTTATCGCCGCCTATCTCGCATAGAAACGCAGCGGTTTATGTGGTTGAGCCCGCCCATTTCACCTGGGCCTCACCGCGCCGATACTCAGATCGAATTCACTTAGGCAGAGATCTGACACTTCGTTTTGCTCATCCGTGAGCAAAAACACGCGCTAGGGAGCGGCTACTCAGCGTGACGAGCGCGCGAAACGGCCGCGTGGGCCTGCGCAGCTTCGACGCTTTCGGGCAGCTTTTCGCCTCGCTTCATCAAGATCGGAATCAGATACTTCGCGATCTCTGCGAAGTCGTTGACCTGGGGCGCCAGCATCTTTCCGATACCCTGCACGGTGACCGTGCCCACGATCACCAGGGCCAAGTCCGACATGGGGCGTACGTGATAGCGACGGCCCATCGCCAACATCTCGTTCACGAGCTCGCTGTAATCGAGCTGACTCACGTCCTGGGCGCGAAACTTCTTCGCGAAGTCTTGCAGCTCAAACAGCATTTGATCCCAATTCACCTCGCCCATGTAGACGTGGTAACGCTGGAAGTGGGCAACCATGTCCTGGGGAGCACCCATCGCCAGACATTTGGTCATGTCGATGAACATCTCGTGGGTGAGCGGCGCTATCTTGGTGGCAAGGCCCACGTCGAGCAGCACGAGCACGCCGTCGTCGCGCCTTACCATGTTGCCCGGATGCATGTCCGCATGCATGAAACCATCGTCGAGACACATCTTGAACGCGGCCTCGCGCAAGGCGCTGGCGAGCGCGGAATGGTCGCCGGGCCCGAGCGCATCGAGCTTGGTCCCGCGCACAAACTCCATCACCAACACTTTTTCGCCGGTCAGCGCATCGAACACCTTGGGGAAGGCGACGCGCGGCTCGTGTTTGAAGTTCTCGCGAAACTGCGCGTAGTTGGCGCCTTCGATGCGCAGGTCGGTCTGGCGCGAGAGGCCGGCCACGAACTCGCGGGTAAAACCCACCGGATCGGATAGGCGGATCGAAGGATGCAACGCGAGCAGCTTGGCACTGAACAGGAGCAAGCCGCCGTCCCGTTCGACCTGGGCACTCACACTGGGCCGCAGCACTTTGATCGCGACCTCGCTGCCATCGATCAGCCGCCCGCGATGTACCTGCGCCACGCTGGCCGCCGCCACGGGGACCTGGTCGAGCTCGCTGAAAATTTGGTCCAGGTTCTTGCCTAAATCGGTTTCGATCGTCCGGCGCACGATGGCGAACGAGAAGGGAGGCAGCTTGTCCTGCAATTGGCGCAGCTCCGCAATTAGCTCCGGCTCGAACAGATCGGGACGGCTGCTCATCACCTGGCCAAGCTTAACGAAGCACGCGCCAAGGCGGCTCATCCCTCGGCGCAGCATCTCGCCTTGGATGGCGGCGACGCGGGCGCGGCGCTGGGCTCTGTCGCCTATCGTCAGCGTGGCAAGCCGCCTGAATCCGTAGACGAGCAGATAGGCGCCGATCAACATCCAAACCCAGAGCCCACGAACCACGTTCGTCATCGCCGCGCACCCCACCTTCGTGGCGCAGAACCTAGTGGCGGCTGGAACAAGTTTCAAACCGCGCGACGGGCAGCGCTCGGCAAGCGGAGCGGGATAGGGCGGCGCAGCCAGCCGTCAGAGGTCTTACGGAGCCCCGTTTTGGCTCGGTCTCACAAAGGATGCGTCGGCCTGTCGCAAAACGAATACATGCGTACTTGTAGCCACTTAGCGCTGCATGTACCGCGTGGCACGCAGGTTGCTCAACGCCATGCCCTGGAGCCGCGCGAGTCCGCTAGGGCGTGCGTGGGGTAACGCCCTACTTGGGCATTCCACCTTGGGAGAACACCGTGACTCAACGCGCTACGCTCGTGCTTTCCCTGTGCTTTGCACTGCTCACGCCCCTGGCCGGCCAGGCACAAGATGCCACTCCCGCGCCGCTTGAAACTGTGCCGACCGAGAGTGCGCCGACCGACACGATGCCTGCTGGCGTAGTTGAGGAGAGCGCGCCGGCTGAGCAAGCACCGCCGGAGCCCGAGCCCGCCCCGGTTGCGCCTCCCGTCACTGAAGCACCGCCGGTGCCCGAGTCGGTTCCGCCGAGCTCGGTCGACAGCGGCGCGAGCGTCAGCTCAACGGCCAGCACAGCCGCGCTTCAGGGCACGGATGAGGCGGACAAGGCCAAGAAGGACCGCTGCGCCGTGCTGATGGCCCAGGGCCAAAGCGCGCTTGCCCAGGCCGAGGGTTGCGGCGGTGAGGATCAGCCAATCTTCACGGGTACCATCGTCAGCCTTACCCAGACCAGCGCGCCCGCGATGCGCACGATGCCCGACAGCGACAATCGCTTCGCCGCGCTCAGCCTGTACCTAGCTCCGCGCCTGACCCTCACCGATCGCTGGGCGTTGATCGCCGACGTGAGCATGGCCTATGAGCAGACCATCCCTGACGACACTGCCAATCGGCAGAAGGTTCAGTTCACGGATCCGCGTCTCATCGCGGTAGGTAACCTCGGTAAGATCGGTGGCTTTACCATTACGGCCAGCCC
>JBBSJC010000418.1:0-7434 GCA_038257655.1 Polyangiales bacterium
CGAAACGCTCCACGCCCGGGGGCAAACGACCGTGCTTACGACGATGATTCCACAGCACAGCAGCTAGCACGTCGATGGCAAGAGATGTGGGTGTCTCTTCGAAGTGGAGACCGTCAGGCAGGCGCGCGGTATGTGTAGACGCGGCGCTATCATCGACGAGTGGATCGAACAGTGAATGGGTCACGCCATCGGAGCGCACCCAAGCCAGCGCGAGCACTTCGACAAAGGTACCGTGCAGTGGCCGGATCAACAGCACCCCCCCGCGCTCTTCGTCACCGGCGAGCAAAGCACGGGCTGAGACGGTCGAGCGTAAGCCATCGCCACCGGCGGAGTTGAGCGCACCTGCGATTTGCTGGGCAAGCTCCGGGTCATCTTCGACCGCGAGCAGCGCGATCAGAGCGGACGATGCGCTAATGCCTTCGGCGGTCGCATCGGTGAGCACTGCTTCGATGATGTGCCGGCGGGCTCCAATCGCAAGTGAAGCGTATGCGCTCGCCAGTCCACGCGCTGCATCCGGATCGGTGGCAGCAGCCACGATCAGCGCACCAAATGGCCCTACTCTTCCGCGACTTGCTGCGAAGAAAAGAGGAGGCCGACTCTCATCACGACTCGACACGGCGGAGAGTCATACT
The DNA here is from genome assembly GCA_038257655.1 of Polyangiales bacterium. GTDB lineage: Bacteria > Myxococcota_A > Polyangia > Polyangiales > DASUME01 > DASUME01. Next base: position 633 of record JBBSJC010000418.1, read on the forward strand.
GCCTTCAGGCGTCACCCACAAGGGCTACCGAAAAAGGCGCCTGATGGCCGAAGGTTGGCCCTGCGCTTGACGACCGTGGTGCGTGCCGTGTAGGCACGTGTTCGCGCATGACGAGTGAAAGTGCCGCTGAGACAGAAGCAAACCGTGAGCTTGTAGAGCGCGTGGTGCGCAGGCTCGTGAACGAGCTGGACCTTTCCTGCGATCAAGATGATTTGCGCGGTTACGGCTTTCAGGGATTGTTGGAAGCCAAGCAACGCTTCGAGCCTGATCGAAACGTGCGGTTTTCCACCTTTGCTTACTATCGCGTGCGCGGCGCGATCCTCGATGGCGTGCGCAGTCAGGGCTGGATGAAGCGTCGCGCTTACGCGAAGCTCAAGGCGTTTGAAGCTATCGACAGCGTCTCCGAATCGGTGGGTGAGGCGCACGCGGACAAACCACTGAGCTCGCTAACCGCCCGTGCCGTGGCGCTCGAGGATGTGCTCGCCAAGGTGAGCGCTGCCTATGTGATAGCTGCAGTGGGTCAGGATCGCGTCGAAGACGAAAGCACGCCCGAGACGCTGCTTAGCGGCGCACAAGAGCAGTCCGGTGTACAGCGCGGGCTTGCGCGCCTACCCGTCAAGGAGCGGACCTTACTCGAAGCGGTCTACTTCGATGGGGTCACCATTGAGCAAGCAGGAGAACGCCTCGGGCTATCCAAATCGTGGGCGAGTCGACTACACGCCAAAGCACTCGATAGAATGCGTAAGAGCCTGCTGACGGAGCAGCGCCTATGACGTGCCATACGAGGAATATTCTTGGGGCGTGGAGCGCGTGATGGCTCGCGCATCGGGCGGGTGGGCTTGCCTGCTCGCGTTGTCGTTGTGTGTCGGCGGGGTCGGCGGGCCCAAAAGCGCGCGCGCTGAGCCGATGAGTAGCATCACGCCGATAGCGCCGAAAGCACGTGCAGCAAGACTCATCGCACGGGGTGATCGGTTGCGCGCTGCTGGCGATAGCGTGTCTGCATCGGCTTTTTATCGCGATGCTATCAGTGCTGCGCCGCGGGAGCCCGACGCGTACCTCGCTCTCGGTGACACGTACAGCGCAGCCGGAGAGCTTTCGAAGGCCGTCGAAGTGTTTCAGGTAGGCTTACGGTATGCGGGCGAGCACGTACTATTACTGCTGGGTCTCGCGCGCGCTTACGAACGCAATGGCAATCTGATCGGTGCCCTCGAGTCCTTGCGCGTGCATGCGCTGACCTATCCGAGCGAAGCCGCGCTGCATGGAGAGCGTGGGCGTGTTGCCGAGTCGCTCGGGCGCTTTGTGGAAGCGCTGGGCGCGCGTCGCATGGAGCTCCATACATGGGCCCAACACAGCAGCGATGAAGAAGCAAAGCTTCAGATGTCGGCCCGCATCCGCGCGCTTGAGCTACTCGTGGCTAGCAGTGATCGGGCGCGCTCGCATCAGCTGTGTGCGTTCATGACGAGCCCCGTGCGGCGCGCTCTTGCCCGTTGTCCCTGAATGCGCTGGCTGCCTTTCATCGCGTTCTTCGCCTCGGGTGCGTCGAGCTTGATCTTTCAAGCGCTGTGGACGCGCATGCTCCATCACGTATTTGGCGCGACCAGCGTGGCCATGAGCTCCGTCCTTACTGCGTTTATGGCCGGTCTGGGGCTCGGCGCCTACTGGGTTGGCAAGCGGGTGCATCGCCTCAAGAGCCCGCTGACTGTCTACGCCGCATGCGAGCTGGGCATCGCCGCCTGCGCACTACTGATTCCCTGGTTCGTGCGCACGGACGGTCCGCTTGCAGATGTGAACGCTTGGCTGAGGTCCTCCCTGGGAGCAGACAGCTACGAGTTCATGTTCGCGCGCTTTCTGTGCGTGCTCCCGTTGTTGATCGTACCGACCACGCTGATGGGCGGAACGCTACCACTACTCGCACAGCACTTCGTTGGCGTCGACGAAAGCGCTCAAGCCAGCTCGCGCATTGGTGCGTTGTACGCAGTCAATACCGCAGGCGCGGTCTTGGGTACGCTCGTGGGTAACTTCGTGCTGATGCCCTGGATTGGGGTGAAGGCCACGAACCTGAGTGCCGTTGCAATTAATGGAGCGCTCGCGCTCGGCATCTTTGCGCTGCGTGGCCAGCGCGGCGGAAGCCAGAGCACAACGTTCAGCAAAAGCGAAGCAGAAGCGCGAGAGGACGAGCAAGCGCTTTCAGCAGACGCACTCGGAGCTGCGCCTGAAGTCGCGTTGTCACTCCGCGTGCGCAAGCTTGCGTTGTGGACTTTCGGTCTGTCGGGAGCCTGCGCGCTCACCTACGAAGTCGTTTGGTCGCGGGCGCTGGCGATGGCCGTTGGCTCGTCGATGCAGTCGTTTGCGTTGATCCTGATCACGTTTCTGCTCGGCATTGCCGGTGGCAGCGCGGTGTTGTCGGCGGATCTGTCGGCAAGTCAGACGGGCGCTGCGCAACGCGGGCTTCTATCTCGCAGCTTCGCCAGTCTCTTGCTGCTGTGCGTCGCGCTTTCGCCCACGTTCGTGCTGACAAGCCGTAGCACGGCACTGGTGGTCCTTACGATTGGCGCGCTCGCAATCGGCGCAAACGTCTTGCTGGCCCGGTCGCGGGCAGATGCCGAACGAGAGCTCGGTGGGACAGGCATCGGCGCGTTCGACCGCGCAGCACTGTTCGTGTTGTCCTTGCCGTGTGCCGTGTCTCTCTTCGAGTGCGTGCGATTCGCGACGCGACGCAGCAGCATCGCACCCGTCACAGCCCACGGCTTCTTGCCGTACATCGCAGCTAGCGTGGTGTTGTCGATCGCGATCTTCCTTTCGCTGGGCGTGCTCTATCGCCGGCGCTTACTGTTACTCGCCGGCACGATGCAGCTGACGATCGCAGCCTCCACCTTCGCAAGCTACGTCTTTCAGGACGAGATCCCCTACGCGTTTGCCCGCATGGTCAGCTCGCTTGACGATCTGCCAAGTCACGTCGGCACCGTACGGTTTTTTATGTTCTTGTGCGCGGGCCTTTGCACCCTGCCCGCCACGCTAGGCATGGGCGCCATGTTCCCGATCACGCTTCAGATCTGGGGCCAGCAGGCGCGAGCGGGCGAAAACGTGGCGAGGGTTTACTCAGCCAACACGATAGGCTCGATTTGCGGGGCCTGGCTGCCTGGCTTTGTGCTGATGCCGCTGCTCGGCATGGAGCGCACGCTGCATTACGGAATGCTGCTCAATGCGCTCCTCGCCTTGACGATGTTGATTGCGGCGTCGGCGCGGGCCCTCGCGGGATTGACGTTTGCGCTGTCGATCGCTTTTGTGTTTAGCGTCTTCCCCGCGCACTCGAGCCTCGCCTGGAACCTGTCCCACATGACGCTCGGAGCCTTTCGCGTGTCGCTTGCACGCAGTGTGCTCGACCCGACGACCTGGGGAGAGCCCGACTTGCTCTATTACCAAGACGGCGTGTCGACCACGGTCTCGGTCGAACGGTGGGGAAGCCATCTGTCACTGAAGAACAATGGTAAGGTCGACGCTTCCAATGGCGATGACATGCCGACGCAGATCATGGTCGCCGCCTACCCGCTGCTGCTGCATCCGCGAGGAGCGCGCGATCTCGATGTGGCGATCGTGGGTTTCGGCTCAGGCGTCACTGTGGGCGCAGCCTTGCAGTTTCCGGTGCGCCACATCGACGCCATGGAGCTCGAGCGCAACGTGGTCGAAGCCGCCGTCGATTACTTTTCCGACGTCAATCACATGAAGCGAACTCGTGCTGACTTCCCGTACGTCACCGTGCCGCGGCTGACGCTCTCGAACGACGATGGACGAAACTTTCTCGCGTCGACTCCGAACCGCTACGACGTGATTGTCAGCGAACCGTCGAATCCCTGGATCACGGGCGTGTCAGATCTGTTTACGGTCGATCATTTCCGGATCAGTAAACGCCGACTCAAGCCCGGCGGTTTGTATTGCCAGTGGGTTCAGCTCTACGAAATGAGCCCGGAGAACATCAAGACCATCTACCGGACCTTTGCATCCCAGTTCAAGCATGTGGTCGTGTTCGCCGCAGAGGAGCTGTCGAGCGATACGATCCTCGTGGGGTCGGATGCGCCGATCACACTCGACCTCGATCAGCTGAGCGCCGCCATGTCCGATCCGAAGGTGCAGCGCGAGCTCGATCGTGCCTTCGTGCACACGCCCTACCACGTGCTGAGTCGCGTGCTGTTTGCAGATAAGGAGGAAGTGCTCGACTTCGCCGGCAAGGCACCGCCCGCACCGCTGAACACCGACGACAACATGTGGATCGAGCTACGTGCGCCCGCGGACCTGATCGGCTTCGCACGCTACCAGGGCTACTTGAGCACCTTCTACGGTCCGAGTTGGCCCTACGGTAAGCTTGACGGTCGTGTGCGCGGCCTGGACTCCGATCAGGAGCGCAGCGCGCTTGCCTTGTCATTGCTTGCCCATGGACGTCGCACGCGCGCCAAGACTTGGATCGAGACCGTTAGAAGCCGCGCGGCGCCCGAGGTCGACACCGCGGTGCGCACCGTCGAGGCGATGTTGCGCCAAGGTAACGAGCCCGTTCCGCGTTTCGAAGCCGCCGAACCGGGCCCCCAACTCGATGCAGCAACCCGCGCGCTTCTTCGCGCTAGCGAAGTTCAGATTGCACACTACCTGGCCCAGGCACGCTTCGTTGACGCGCTAGGCATTCTCGAAAGCCTGCCTGCGCTCTTGACCACCCAGTCGGGCCCAGGCTTTCAGTTCCTACATGCCTACCTGTTGTACAAGGGCGCCCAAGGTGATCGCGCCACGCTGCACGATGCCGGCGAGAAGCTCGAGGATCTGATCCGGCGCGATGACGCCTACGCGCTGCGCCATCCCGAGCTGTTCTATTTCGCGGGCAGAGCCCTCGACGCGGCGTCGAGCTTCGACCGCGCGGTTCAAAGCATGGGAGGCTATGTGTCGCGTACCCGATCTGCTGCCACTCAATGATCGCTGCGTAGCAGCTTACACACCCCTGGCCGTGCACGGTGCGTAAACCCAGCTGCACCTAAGCTGGTTTGCCAGCACTACCTCTCGAAAATAGCTAATGATTCTAGCGAACCCGCGCTGCAGCCGGCGAGACAACGCAGCGGCACGGAAGCTGCTGTAGGCCGCCCCTATGAGCACCAAGCAAGACACCCAGCGCGCCATCGATATCCTGGCCAAGTCGGTGTACCGAGACCTCAAGCAAAACGGCTATTCGCGCGCCGACATGGTCGCCTTTGCGAGCAGCATTCTCGAGCAGATCACAATCGAAGCCAAAGCGACGCAAACCGCTCCCGCCTCGATCCCGCCAGCGCTCCTCGCCACAACGCCCCAGTAGTCACTCACGCCCTGCTAAGTAAGGGCAACACTTAGGCTTAGAAGGCACGCTGTCTTGGGACGCGTGCCTTTCGCTAATTGCGGCCTCGCCATCGGAGCGATGCGAGCACATATCGCAGCCTTACGCAGCCGCTAGGCCTTGACCACATGGTGTGCGCAAAGTACCACTCGCCCGCGTCCGAGCACTCTTCTTGAGCGGCTTTTCACGGGTAGATTTGAGCCGCGGCAGCGCACGTAATGTCGTGATTGCGAGCGCTGGCCCGAGCCCGGACGGCACCGTTGCCCCATACGCTTACGCCTGATGCGCGCGTGCGGGTCAGCCGTTTGGCAGCTCGCGCAAGTCGCGCCTCAAGGAGAGCAACATGGGTACGAAGATCGCAATCAACGGCTTTGGTCGCATCGGGCGCTGCATCGCGCGCGTGTTGTTCGACGGTTCCTCGCCGGACCTCGAGCTTGTTGCCATCAACGATCTAACCGACGCGCCGACGCTTGCGCATCTTATGCAGTTCGATTCGGTGCACCGCACGTACAAACACACCGTCACGGCGGAGGGCAAAGGCATCTCGATCGGCGGCAAGCAAATCCCGATCTTCGCTGAGCGCGACCCGAGCAAGCTGCCCTGGAAGGATTTGGGCGTGGACATCGTGCTCGAGTGCACGGGCATCTTCCGCAGCAAGGCCAAAGCGACAGCGCATCTGAACGCTGGCGCCAAGCGCGTGATCATCAGCGCACCGGGCGAGAGCGACGTGGACGCTACGTTCTGCGTCGGCATCAACACCGACAGCTACGACCCGAGCAAGCACACGGTGTTCTCCAACGCCTCCTGCACGACCAACTGCTTGGCGCCGATGGCCAAGGTGCTCAACGACACGTTCGGCATCCTCAAGGGTCACATGACCACCGTGCACAGCTACACGAACGACCAGAACCTGCTCGACCTTCCACACTCGGATTTGCGCCGGGCGCGCGCCGCAGCTTTATCGATGATTCCTTCGAGCACGGGCGCGGCCAAGGCGATAGGTCTCGTGTTGCCGGCACTCAAGGGTAAGCTCGACGGCACCGCGATTCGCGTGCCTACGGCCGACGTATCGATCACCTGCCTCACGGCGCAGGTCGGCAAGAATACGTCGCGCGACGAGGTCAACGCGGCGCTCAAGGCGGCCTCCGAAGGTCCGCTCAAGGGCATCCTCGGTTTTGAGACACGTCACCTCGTATCGAGCGATTTCATCGGTGACCCGCGCTCATCGATCGTCGACGCAGATCAGACCCAGGTGATGGGTGGCGACTTGGTCGAAGTACAAGCTTGGTACGATAACGAGTGGGGTTTCTCCAGCCGTATGGTCGACCTAACCCGTCTCGTCGCAAAGAAAGGCTGAACCATGAGCGCCCCCCTTCGCACGCTTGCGGATCTGGATTTTGGAGGCCGCGCAGTGTTTGTGCGGGTGGACTTCAACGTGCCGCTAGCGGGCACGAC
>JBBSJC010000419.1:0-7431 GCA_038257655.1 Polyangiales bacterium
GGTGGCGGTTCTTGGCTTGGTGCTCAACTTGGTGACGGCGGTCGTCCTTCAACACGACGATCACGATCACGATCACAACCTCAAGGCCGCCTATCTACACGTTCTAGCCGATGCGTTGACCTCTGTGCTCGCTGTGCTCGCTCTGCTCGGCGCTAAAACTTTCGGCTTTCTTTGGCTCGATCCGCTGGTTGCATTGGTCGGCGCAGTGATGGTGCAGCGCTGGGCGTGGGGCCTGATGCAACAAACCGCACGCGTACTTCTCGACCGCGCGGCGGCTCCTGAAATCATAGAACGCGCGAAGGCAGCTCTCACCAAGTTAGAAGGCGCCGAGATCGCCCATCTTACGGTGTGGGCGGTCGGCTCGAACAAGTACGCAGTGCGCGCTTCAGTTACCGCGACAGAACATTTGTCCATCGACAGGGCTCGCGCACTTCTGCACGAGACGGGAGACTTTAGGCACGTGTTCATCGAGTTGCAACCGCCCAAGTAAACGCAGCTCAGTTGCATTATTGAGAGACGGGGACTAAGGTGCAGCATGCTCCACTCGGAAGCCGCGAAGGAAAGCTGCTCGCACGTTGACACCTCTGGCTGGCTCGACGCGCGACGCATTCTTCAATCGGGCGTGACGTCGTGCTGTCTGCGTAGGTTCTGCCCCGATTTTGTAGCAGAAGGCCTGTCTAAGGTGGTGGCCACCCAAACGTTCGGCGTGGTGCGACCCCTGAACGCGCCCAGCCTGCTAGCGGATGCTCGTCGACTCACCCATAAGGTAACCCCTAAGAGCCTGGCGGAGTTTCTTGCGCAGGACGTAGCACACCTGGCAGAGCTCTTTTTAGAGTTGACCGCAGGTGAGCAATGCATCGCTCGTCTAGAAGTAGTAAGGCGCGATGCTTGCCAGCGCTTTCACCACGACTTCGTAAGCCTTCGAATGCTGTGTACTTACGTGGGACCGGGAACCTTATGGTTGAGCCGCGAGAACGTAGACACGCATGCACTGGCGGTGCTGGGAGGTGACCCGAGTGCCGCGAACCTAGCCATCGCACGAGATCCGAAGCAAGTGCATGAGACTTCTCCCATGGATGTATTGTTGCTTAAGGGTGCGAGTTACTCCGGGCACACGGGAATCGGCGTCGTCCACCGATCTCCGGCAGCGGGCTCGCTCGGCCTAGCGCGGTTGGTGCTCAAGCTCGATTGTGGAAGCGTTGCTTGAAGGCGATCCATGCCCGCAGCCCGACTTGACTTATTCGCAAATCAATTGCAGATGCATGTCTGAAACATACATAAGTGAGGTACGTGATGGGGTGGAAGCTAAGCGCGGCGGTCAATTCTGCGTCGGTGATCAGGCTTGTCGCATACGGGAGTTCTGACGGGGCTCCGAAGGTGGCGGACGAACTGTTCACGCGCATGGGCAACATGTCCCCTTCGTAAAGCTCCCTGGACCGATTTCCCAAGCAGTTGAGTGAGCGTTGGGAGGAGCAGCGTGCGGCTTTCGAGGAAGAGCTTCACATGCTGGAGGTGGCCCCCGACTACGCGGCCCTCGCGGCGGTATCTCTGTGTCCTTCCGGCAAGCGTGCGTGAGGTCTTGATCTTGGCCGGGTAGCCTCGCTGGCGAGGTGGATGATGAAAAAACCAGCGGACGGGCAATCGCGACTGCTCAAGGCGCGTCGACGACTATCGGAGTGGCGGGCGCATCACGGAGGACGGGGTCGTCCGATCCCTTCGGAGTTTTGGGACGAGGCTGCCGACGTGGCGCGCGTGGAGGGGATTGCGGAGACAGCGCGGGCTTTGCAGCTAGACCCGAAGCGGCTTTCGCGCTTGGTGGGGCAAGTACTGACACCCTCAGGTTTGGGCGCTGTGGGGTCGCTCGCGCGGACGGGTTTCGTCGAGTTCGATGCTCGGACGCTGTCCGCTTCCGAGTCAAACGGTAAGGTGGTGCTGCGCTTTGAGGGACGTGAAGGCGAGCGGCTTCACATTGAAGTGAGCGGCGCGAGCATGGTCGAAGTGTCGGCGTTGGCGCGCGCCTTGTGGAGTCGGCCATGCTGCAGTTGACGCCACAGATGCGGTTGATGGTCGCGCTGGCAGCGGTGGACTTTCGTCGCGGCATTGACGGTCTTTGTCGGCTGTGCCGTGAAGTACTGTTGGCGGATCCATTCTCTGGGGCGGTGTTCGTATTTCGCAACCATCGCGGCACATCGGTCAAGATCCTTGCCTATGACGGGCAGGGCTTCTGGCTGTGCCAAAAGCGCTTGTCGCAGGGCAAGTTTCGACACTGGCCAAGCAAGTCCGATGAAGTGCAGCGCGAGTTGCTCTCGCACGAGCTGACCGTGCTTCTGGCCGGAGGCGACCCCGCACGCACAGATGCCGCTCCGCAATGGCGTCCGCTCAGCTAGCCACCGTTACGTGGCGTGATGAAAATGTAAACGCGTGGGTACTAAGAAGTGTTGACTTTTGCCGCAAGAAGATCGCAATAGCGAGATCGAAACTGAAGCCAAACAGCGCGCGTCGAAATCGAACAAGCCTGACATCGCGGACGTCGACATGACCGAGGTGGAGGCGGCCCTTGCGCGCGTGCAGGCGCAACTTGGGACCGCTGACTTCAACCTATTCAAGCGCCTCGTGAACACCATGCTCGCGGTGACGGCGATCTTGAACTCGCAGCGCGCCATGCTCGCCCGGTTGCGTCGGCTGTTCGGTCTCTCCTCGAGCGAGAGAACGCGCGACGTGCTCACCGGCGAGCTCGCGCCTGCCGGTCATGATAGTAAGGTTCCGGATGCTCCCGACCAAGCCGCAAGTGAACCGCCTTCAGCATCCGCCGCCTCCGAGAGGACAAGCGCAAGGGTCATGGTCGACTACCTACGGCCGTATACGAAGCCGCTAAGCACCTGCCGGTATTGCACGAGAAGTTGTCCGTGGGCGAGCGCTGTCCGAGTTGCACGTCCGGCAAACTCTACGAGTTCAAGGACCCAGCGCGTTTCTTGCGCATTTTTGGCCAGCCATTGCTGTCGGCCACTTGCTGGGACTGCCAACGTCTGCGCTGCAGCGGCTGTGGCAGCGTGCACACGGCAAAAGCACCCGCTGAAGCGCAGGGTCCTAAGTTCGACGAGACCGCAGCGGCGATGATCGCGCTCGGTCGCTACGGTGTGGGTCTGCCGCACAATCGACTCGAGCGGCTGCAGAAGAACCTCAAGCTTCCCATACCCTCCTCGACGCAGTGGGATGTGATCGAAGATAGCGCGACAGCCTTCGAGCCAGTGTTCGCGGAGCTTGAACAACACGCAGCACAGGGAGAGATCCTGCACAACGATGACACCTACTCACGCACGCTCGCATTTATGGGCGAGCGCCGCGTCAAGCTCCTGCAGTCTGCTGACTTGCCCGACCCCGAGCGAGTGGGCCTATTCACGACCGCGATCGTGTCCATCACGAATGACGAGCCTATCGTGCTCTTCTACACGGGACGCAAGTACGCAGGCGAGAACCTCGCCGCGCTTCTGGAGGCACGTGCCACGGGCCTTTTGCCGCCGACCCTGATGAGCGATGGGCTCGACTCGCGAAATCTGCCGAAGGGTCACACGGTCATCCCTGCTAACTGTTTGGCACATGGGCGGCGCGGCATCGTCGACCAGGTCGTCAACTTCCCCCGGGAGTGTCGCTACGTCCTCGAGGCACTGCGTAAGGTTTATATCGTCGAAGCTAAGTGTAAACAAGCGCGCGCGTCGCATGACGAGCGTCTGCTTGTGCACCAGCGCGACAGCGCGCCCGTGATGCAGGAGCTGAAGGAGTGGATGCTAACTGAGCTCGCGCAGAAACGCGTCGAGCCAAACTCCGACCTCGGCAAGGCCTACAACTACATGCTCAAGCGCTGGGATAAGCTTACTCTCTTCTTGCGAAAGCCTGGCGTCCCGATCGACAACAACCTGTGCGAGCGCGTGCTCAAAATGGCGATTCGCCATCGACGTAACTCACTCTTCTATCGCAGTGAGCGCGGAGCAGAAATCGGCGACATGTTCATGTCGCTCATCCACACCGCCGAGCTACGAGGCGAGAATCCGTTCGAATACCTTACTGAGGTCCTAAGGCACGAACAGGATGTCGCGGCCAATCCCACCAACTGGATGCCGTGGACCTACCGTGCGACCTTGGCGCGAATGCACGAGCAAAACGCTACGCCTCGACCTGCTGCTGCTGCACTGTCCGCTGTGTAGGCCGCGCTGTGTTTAGCCAACCGGCTACGTCGTCGTCATGGCGCCGCCGAGACAGACGCCGGCAGAACCACCGCGGCTGAAGACGGCAACGACAGCATCCGCGGCGTCGCTCGAACGCGCTCGCAGAATCCCGCCTTCAGCATAGACAATCTCTTTGGTGGGTACGGCAGCGACTGCCTTGAGGACTACCGGCAAGGAGCGAGTAATTTTGACTGCGGCGATGGGACCGATGAGTACGTGCCCCCGGCAAGCGGCGGCGCTGCTCCGGTCTCGTGCGAAACTATCGTCTCTGAGTGCTGGTCTCCGTTCTGAACGCACCGACAGTGGACCGGCAAGCGACCGTCCGAGTAAGCGATGATACATGCCAGCCGTGAGAAGGCCGTAGTCGACGTACCGCGAGCGCAGGCGCGGTCACTCACACTTTGGATAGTCGCAGTGCTGCTCTCGGTATGGGGCTTTCTTGGGACGGGCTTGGCATCCGTCCTCGCGCTATCGATCTTGCTGGCCGTCTTTGAGAAGCACCAAGACCAGGTCCGCATGATAGTCGCCTACGGGCTAACATTCGGCGCAGCCTCCTATGTCACCTCGTTCTACTGGTGCTGGCCAGCCCTACAGTCCGCTACCGGCGCAGGACCCTATGCTGCCACCGCGGCGGTGCTCGCTCTCGCCATAATATATGGGGCTCGGTTTGGCCTGTTCGGATCCCTTTGGTACATGACAGGACGCTGGGGCTGGGCCCCTGTTCCTCGTGTGGTAGGACCACTCGTTGCGTGCGAGACCTTAATCTACACGCCATTTCCCCACTATTTCGGGTACGCCATTGCGGACGCTGAGCCGATCAACCAAATCGCAGAGCTCGGCGGCGGCTCCCTACTGACAGCGCTTTGCGGAGTTACAAGTGCTCTGATCTCAAATTTCTGGACCGCCGGGCAGCAACGTCCATGGGCGGCCTGCTTGAAAGAGAGATGGACGATGAGCAGCTTGGCCATGCTCGGTGCTGCCGCCATTTTTGGCGCCGTGCGTCTGAGCACTTTCGAGGCAGCAAAGGCAGATTCCGTACACGTTGCCGTGGCCCATCTCGGGCCGACGCATGCCACCACAGGCATGGAGCGGCTTCACGACTTGCGTCGTATCTTGAAGCACATCCAGGGCGACCTCTCGCAGCGCTCACAACTCGTCGACCTCACGGTTATTCCGGAGAGTGTGTACCCCATACTGGTGAGCCCGGAGAGTCGCAAACTTCATTATCTCAAGCTGGATCGCACACGTCAGATCGTGATTGGTGGCCGATCGTCAGAGCCCGACACGACCCTCTTATCGGGCTCTGCGCATTACAATTCGGCCTTTGTTACCACGGGCGATGGCGAGCTCGTAGCAACTCACCACAAGATACATCTCGTTCCCTTTGGTGAGTACCTGCCTGACTGGTGGGGCGGGTCTCTGCTTGGATCGCTTTTCCCCCGGGCAGGATCGCTGCGCCACGGGCGAGAACGGGATACCGCCACCCGCTCAGCAAACTCCTCGCTGGGAATCTCGATCTGCTTCGAGGATCTCTTTCCCGAGCTGAATCGCGGGGCCAGTCCCGGCTCACTATTAGTTAACGTCACGAACGATTCGGAGTTTCACAGTGCTCTGGAGGCGCGACTCCATGCGCGTCTGGCAGTGCTTAGAGCTATCGAGGTAAGGCGCAGTATGATTCGCGCAACACGTGGTGGCGTCAGCGGTCTCATCGATCCCTCCGGTCGATGGGTAGTTCGTGCTGATGACCCCCACGATCGTATTCTGGTGGTACAAGCAGAGCTGCACGGGGAGAGCACACTGTTTTCTTTGGTCGGTAACTGGCCAGCATTACTTGCCTGGATCCTTCTCGGACTCGGTGGCTTTTGCGCTTACAGAGCGTCGGGAGTGGCCCAAAAATAACGTCTCTCGCTCCTCTTCAGCAGTGGACTCTTCGAGCTCGACACGTCGCGCGTCGAGCGGGCCATCCGAGAGTTTGTCGTCGCACGAAAAGCCTTCGGAATCACCGGCTCCACGGACGCCGGCGCGCGTCTCGCTGTCGTCTTTACCATCGTTGAAAGCGCTAGACGCATCCTGCCGCCCACTCCGGTTCGCGCTTACCTCCAAGACGTGATCACTCGACTCGCAACGGACCCGAGCTCATCAACCTCCACGACCTCGTCCCCGACGTCTGGGCCGCTCAGCATCCCCTGCGAGAACGATAGCGACAGCTGCGCGCCCGTCCCACGCGAAGCCGCTTCTTGAAAACGGCCGCGCAGAAGACGACCTTGCAAGCGCAAGTCCCGCTGTCCGCTACTCGTGGTCCGCTGCATCACCCAACCAGCATGACACTCCCGCTACCCAACAGGAGCGAACCGTCCGTGGGAGGTGTACACTACAACGCGTCGCGGCCGCACCAGGGGGTCGCGCAGCGCGTGCCTGACGGCACGGAGCACGGAGGAACAGGTAAGGTCATCTCCTTGCCCGTGCTTGGCGGTTTGCATCATGTATATCGGAGGGCGGCGTAGCGGATGTCAAACGGTAGCCAAGAGAGTGTCGGGCCTTGCACGCGAGCCTGCCGTCAGCAGGCCGCGACCGCTCTCACTTCACGGTAAGGCCGAAGGTGGTGTCGACGTCGGTTGAGCCGCCAATGGCGCTCAACCCCCCCGCGGCAACGTCCGCCGCAGTGCTTGCGGTCTTTACGGCTGTGCCGCTCACCGGTGGCATGTGGCGGAGCACGAAGCGAAGCTTGCCGGTGCCGGAGGCCGAGGTGATGATGGTGTTCTCGAGCCCGACCGGAAGGTCTTCGCCATCGCTGTCACCGTACGTCGATTCCATGTCAGCGTATGTGTGGGTCACCAGCGCGTCGGCGGCAGCCACCCTCGTCGCCGGACCCGCAACGGAGTCACCCAGAATGAAGACCTGGTGCTGTGCGGCCTCTTCCTCGACCTCCGCGGTGATATCCTCGGGCGGGCTTGCAAGGCCATTCGTGAGGGTGGCCGTCAGCGTGTAGGTCGTGTCTGCAGCAAGCTCGATCGCGTCTGTGGAGGGCGCTTCGCCGCCCTCGCCGTCCGGGTCTTCGAAGGCGAACGTCAGGGCGCTGCCTCCGCCCTCGGGCTGGAAGGAGAGCAGCACCGTGGTGATGGCCTCGTTTTCGTTTTCGTCTCCGCCCTCGCCCGTGTCTGGGTCGCTGTCGTTGCAGCCGGAGGCTACCACCGTGGCGGAGAGCAGA
>JBBSJC010000420.1:0-7380 GCA_038257655.1 Polyangiales bacterium
AGACCGACACCTGCTTCTCCGTCGATGCGGTCGCGCTCGCCGAGGAAGAGCCGGACGAGTCGAGCGAGGAGGCGCGCACGGAGCTCGAGGCGCTTCTGCGCAGCGTGCACCAGACGTTCGAGACCTACGTGAAGCTGAACAAGCGCATCCCACCGGAGATGCTCATCAGCGTGCAGACGATCGAGCAGCCGAGCCGGCTCGCCGACACGATCGCGGGCGCCCTCGGGCTCAAGCTCGCGGACAAGCAGGCGCTCCTCGAGGAGTGCAAGGCGCACAAGCGCCTCGAGAGGCTGCTCGAGCTCATGCAGGCCGAGATCGACGTGCTGCAGGTCGAGAAGAAGATTCGTACTCGCGTCAAGAAGCAGATGGAGAAGACGCAGAAGGAGTACTACCTCAACGAGCAGATGCAGGCGATCCAGAAGGAGCTCGGCGAACGCGACGAGTTCAAGAACGAGATCCAAGAGCTCGAGGACAAGGTCAAGACCAAGAAGCTGTCGAAGGAAGGCAGCCTCAAGGTCAAAAAGGAGCTGAAGAAGCTCAAGATGATGCAGCCGATGAGTGCGGAAGCGACCGTCGTGCGCAACTACATCGACTGGGTGCTTGGCCTTCCCTGGTACGACAAGAGCGAAGAGAACTACGACCTGGGTCACGCCGAGACGATCCTCGCTGAGGATCATTACGGTCTGAACAAGGTCAAAGAGCGCATCATCGAGTATCTCGCGGTGCAAGCGCTCGTGAAGAAGCTGAAGGGTCCCGTGCTGTGTTTGGTCGGGCCGCCAGGCGTTGGTAAGACATCGCTCGCCAAGAGCATCGCGCGTTCGACCGGACGTAAGTTCGTACGCTTGTCGCTCGGTGGCGTGCGCGACGAGGCGGAGATTCGCGGCCACCGTCGCACGTACATCGGCGCGTTGCCCGGGCGTATCATCCAATCGCTGCGCAAGGCGGGCTCGAACAATCCCGTGTTCTTGCTCGATGAGATCGACAAGATGTCGAGCGACTTTCGCGGCGATCCGGCAGCGGCGTTGCTCGAGGTGCTCGACCCGGAGCAGAATCACTCGTTCAACGATCACTACATCGACCTCGACTACGACCTGTCGGACGTCATGTTTGTGACCACCGCCAACTCGCTGTCCGGCATTCCCCTGCCCTTGCGCGATCGTATGGAGATCATCCAGCTCGGTGGCTACACCGAATTCGAGAAGCTCAACATCGCGGTCAAGTACTTGGTGCCGCGTCAGCTCGAAGCGGCAGGCCTGAAGGGCGCCGATGTCGAGATCTCCGAGAGTGCGATCCGTACGATCGTGCATCACTACACGCAGGAGAGCGGCGTACGTAACCTCGAGCGTGAAATCGGCAGCGTGTGTCGGAAGATCGCGCGCGATTACGTCAAGGGTGGCGAGGCCGCCAAGAACGACAAACACCGCATCGTCTCCAAGGCGATTCCCAAGTACCTGGGAGTGCCGAAGTACACATCGAACAAAGCCGGCGAAAAGGACGAAATCGGCCTGACCAACGGACTTGCGTACATGACGTACGGCGGGGCTATCCTCGAGTGCGAGGTCAGCGTAGTGCCCGGCAAGGGTAAGCTCGTGATCACGGGTCTACTCGAGAAGGGGATGCAAGAGTCAGCGCAGGCGGCGATGAGCTACATCCGCGCGCGGCATCGCATGCTCGGGCTCGAGGAAGACTTCTACCAAAAGGTCGACACGCACATTCACTTTCCCGAGTTCGTGCCCAAGGACGGGCCGAGCGCGGGCATCACGATGGCAACCAGCATCGCCAGCGCCCTCATGCGCATTCCTGTGCGCAAGAACGTGGCCATGACGGGCGAGATCACCCTGCGTGGTCGCGTGAAACCGATCGGTGGCCTGAAGGAGAAGATGCTCGGTGCCCATCGCGCTGGCATCGACACCGTGCTTATCCCAAAGGAGAACCGTAAGGATCTGCGCGACATCCCACGCAGCGTGCTCAAGACCACGCGCGTCGTGTTGATCGAGCACATGGACCAAGTCCTGCGCGAAGCCCTGTGCTTGAGCGAGCCTGACGAGATCTTCGGCAATCGCGAGCGCCCCCTCGAATACGTGGGCGGAGTGCTCGTGGATCCGAATCTGCCCGCCAAGGACGGCGACGGCGAGGACGTTCCGGTCCCCACAGTCGATCCACCTTCGGCGCAGCAATAGGTTGCTTGAGGGTCAGACTTTCAGCTGCTAGAAGTCGGCTCGTATTGGGCGGGTAGCTCAGTGGTAGAGTGTCGCCTTTACACGGCGAACGTCGCAGGTTCGACCCCTGTCCCGCCCACTAAATTTCCTAGGTCTTTCCCCGCAAGTGCTGCTCTCCTCGACTCTCCTCGACCATGCTGCCAGTCATCGAAACGATCGAGGTTGAGGCGCGCGGTCTGACGTTTCCGGCGCTTGCGTGTGGAGACGGGCCGCTCGTGCTGTGTCTACACGGCTTTCCGGACTGCCTGCGCAGCTATCGTTATCAACTTCCTGCGCTGGCTGCAGCGGGCTTTCGCGCGGTGGCACCAGCGCTACGCGGTTATGCGCCCAGCTGCCAGGCAGAGCTTCGCGACACCCATGCGCTGGCTGCGGCGGACGACGTGCTTGCGATGCTCGATGCTTTAGGCGCCGATCGGGCCCATCTGATCGGTCACGACTGGGGCGCCGTCGCCGCGTATCTGGCGGCGGCACGCGCCCCGGAACGCTTCAAGTCGGTGACGACCATGGCAGTCCCGCACCCGCTTGGCCTGGCGGCAAGCTTGCCCAGGGTACCCAGCCAGCTTCGCTACTCCTGGTACATGTTCTTTTTCCAGCTGCGGGGCGTAGCCGAGCGGGTGCTGAGAGCACGCGATTTTGCGTTGATTGAGCGGTTGTGGCGCGACTGGTCCCCCGATTTCGACTTGGACGAGCGCGAGCTTGCCGCGATCAAAAACACGTTCGCAGCGCCTGGGGTGGTCGAAGCCGCCCTGGCCTATTACCGCGCGCTGTTTCAGCTCACGAGCCAGACGTCGCGAGAGACGCGTGCGCTGCTTTCCCGCCCGATCACCACGCCGATGCTCGCCCTGACCGGCGCCGATGACGGCTGCATGCGGACCGAGCTTTACGACTACGCCATGGGCCCGCGCTGGCTGACGAATGCGACCGTGGAGCGTTTCCAAGGCGTGGGGCACTTTCTGCACCAGGAGGACCCGGCTCGCGTGAATGCGAGCATCCTCGCCTTTTTGCGCGCAAACGCTTGAGTCCGTGCGCGGCCGTCAGTGCCCTCCGCTAGACTGGCGGCGCAATGAAGAGCGTGGTTGGTCAGGACATTATTGCGCGGTCGTTTTCGGTCGGCAGCAACGAGCTTACCCGTGTCATCGAGGGCGATACGGTCGCCGTCGAGGTCACATTCAACGCCGCGCCCGTCGAGGTGCTGTTGTGCGTAGAAACGCGCATCGGTGAACGGCTCGAAAATCATCCACAGCCGATGACGGCAGCCGATGGCGATGGGAAGTACCGCAGCACCTTGCTTTGCAGCCGACCGGGCGTGGTGCGCTTTAAGGTGCGCTATCGCCTCAGGGAGAAGTGGCACTGGGATCATGTACCTTACTGTTACGTGATGGTGGACCCGAGCCGCCTTGAGCGCATACGCATGTACACGCTGGTACCGATCGCTAGCGGAACCATCAGAGACTGGGTCGAGCGTTTGCCAGCGATCGCGGGCATGGGCTTCAACATGCTGCACCTTTTGCCGATCACAACCATGGGGGCGTCGCAAAGCCCCTACGCGGCCTATGATCTATTTACGATCGACCCGCGTTTTCTCGATCCGAAAGATCCACGGGATGGGCACGCGCAGTTTGGCGACTTTGTGGCGGCGCTCAGGCGACACCACATCGGCTTGTGCGTGGATTTGGTACTCAACCACATCGGAATAGACAGTAAGATCGCCGAGTGCCACGGCAGCGAGTGGCTGGCCGAAGATCCCCATGAGCAGGACGGAATCAAACGCGCCGGCTGGCAGGGTGCCGACGTCTTTCACCGTTGGCAAGATTTAGCGCTCCTCGAGTACGAGCCGTTTCAGCCACGCGAGGGCAGCCGGCTTTGGGCCACCATGTTGCGTTATGCGCTGTACTGGGCGGGCTTTGCCGCAGACACGGGCGGGATGCTGCGCCTGGACAATCTGCACTCGAGCCACCGTCAGTTCGTGACCTGGGCGATGCGGCGGATTTTCAACCGTTACCCGTCGCTCATCGTGCTCGGCGAGGTGTTCACGGACGAGTCCACCATTCGCCGCCTGACGCGTGATGTCGGACTGCATCTTATCTTAGCGACGCAATGGGAACATAAGTTTGTGCCGGAGTTACGAACTTATCTTAGCTACCTGCACCATACCGCCCGCAGAGTGCGACATTACTTTCCGATTTCGTCCCACGACAGTGGGGTGCCCGCGAAAGAGTACGGCGACGTGCGTTCGACCGCGCCGCGCCTGGTGGTAAGCGCCCTACTCGGCCCTGGACCGACAGGCATCGTGCAGGGCGTTGAGCACGGGGTCCGGGAGCAAATCCGTTTCATCGGCGCACCATCGAAGCCACTGCTGTCGTCGGGGGTGGACTTCAGCCCGTTGATTCGCACGCTGTTTCAGCTGGTCGACTCGCAGCCTACCCTGCGCGTGGCCGGTAACCTCGCATTTTTCGATGCTGCTCATCACGCGATTCTGGCCGGTGCACGCTACGATCCCGTAACGACCCGCGCCGAAGTGCTGGTGTGCGTGAACCTGGATATCCACGCCGCCCATACTTTGCACTGTGACCTGACTTCGGTCGCGCCCGAAAACACTAGCTTCCGCGAGACGAGCTCGGGCGAGGTGCTGCGCAGCGGACTTGTCTCGATCACCTTGGAGCCGGGCGCCTACCGCGTCTACTTCCGCATCGCCGGTCTCTCTGAGCCTCCCCTCAAGGAAGTACAGGAAAGTCACCCATGACCCACGTGGCTCGACTAGGCGATCGCAGCCTGTTCCCGGCGCTACAGGCGCGTGCCTATCTCAATCACGCCGCGGTATCTCCGCCCTCGTTAGCGGTGCTCGACGCCTGCCACGCCTGTCTGCTCGACTATGCCGCGCGCGGGCTTGATGCGGCGATCGATCAGCGCAGCACGCGTGAGGCCTTGCGTGCCAAGGTCGGTAGGCTGATCAACGCTGACGCGGACGAAATCGGCTTTGTGCAGAACACCAGCGCGGGAGTAATCACCATCGCGCGTTCGATTCCCTTTCAGGCAGGGGAGCGGATCGTGCTCTTCGGTGGCGAGTTTCCGGCGAACGTGACGCCGTGGCAGCTCGTCGCCCGGGACCTGGGGCTGAACCTGGTATTCGTGCCGATCGAGTCGTTCGAGCGCGGCACCGACGAAGGCTTGGCCGCGCTCGACGCGGCATTGGCTCCGGGAGCGCGCCTTGTCGCGGTCAGCGCCGTGCAGTTTCAAACCGGGCTGCGCATGCCGCTTTCCCAGATCGCGGAACGTGCACATCGTCAAGGTGCTGAACTATTTGTCGATGCGATCCAAGCATTGGGTGCCGTGCCCGTCGACGTGCGGGCAGCGGGCATCGATTACCTGAGCTGTGGCGGCCACAAGTTCCTGATGGGGCTTGAGGGAGCAGGCATCCTTTACATCCGCAAGGCGGCCATGCAGGCGCTCAAGCTGGGACTGGCCGGCTGGACCGCCCACGTGGATGGTTTTCGCTTTCTGATGGAGGGAGCGGGGCACCTGCGCACCGACCGAGACATCGTGCGCCACCCGAGCTTCGTCGAGCAGGGGGCGCTGAGCGCGCCGGGCTACGCAGCACTCGATGCTTCCCTCACCCTGCTGCTCGGCCTGGGTATCGAAAACATTTACGCCCACGTGAACGGATACTTGGACGCCTTGGAGCCCCACCTTGTCGAGCTCGGTTGCACGAGCGTGCGGGCCGCTGATGCAGCGCGCCGCTCGGCGACGCTGTCCGTGCGCTTGCCGGCAGACTTCGATTTGATCGCAGTGGCGCGGGCGCTGAATCAGGCAGGCGTGGCGGTGGCGACTCCGGACGGTTACCTGCGCTTTGCCCCGCACTGGCCCAACCGACTAAGCGAAATTGCAGGCGTGGCTGCCACATTGCACAGCGTGCTCGGCACAGGCTGAACACTCAGGATGCGACGGGCGGCGCACCGCTATGAGTTTACGTTCTTATCCATTTCGACCACTGCCACCCCATCCGCGATGGTATCGCTCGGGTACATCACCAGCCGGTCCTTGGGCTTGAGACCGCTCTTGACCTCGACCCAGTCGGGGGTACGCGCGCCGACCTCAATCGCGGTCTCGGCCATCACCCGCGTCTTGAGATCGGCGGGCACATCCTCAACCATCGCAAACGGGTCGCCATCGTCCCAATCGGGATAGGCGCTGCCGAAGAGAAGCGTTCGATTCGCATCGATCATGTCGAGGGCGCGATGCAACGTTTCGCGATTTGGCGCCAGTTCCAGCGGGTAACTGGTTGAGTAGAAGTGGCGACGGATGTAGTGACTCGGAGGTTCCGTCACCCACGGGGTTTCGGAGCGTTGCGCTTTCCAGTTTTTGTCGAAGCGCCACATCACATGCGGCAACCAGAAGATGGCACCTTCGTAGAGCACGACCTTCAACGTCGGAAATCGCGCGAACACGCCCTCGCTGATCATGCTGATCACGTGCGCCATGTAACTTTGTGGCAACCCGCTGTACCAGCCAAATGTCGTATCCGGGTGACCAACGGCGCTCGCCGGGGGTGACATCCCGGCCCCCTCCCCGCCGATTTGGAGTGCCAGCGGCAGGTTGTGGCGGACGCAGGCCTCATAGATCGGATGATAATGACGCCGCCCAAGCGGCGATTCACTGGCGCTCCCGATCAGCACTTGCACCATGCCCGGATCGTCGCCGAGTCGATCAATTTCGGCAACGGCCTGCACCGCATCTTGTGCAGCCACCAAAATCGATCCTTTGAACCGGTCTGATGGGCGAACCCAGGTTTCTAAGGTCCAATCATTGACTGCCCGCGCAATAGCCGACGCCAGATCGAGATTCGGCTGGACATTGAGACTGAAGATTGTACCGGTCAAGATCGCGCGGTCAACTCCGTGGGGATCGAGATAGCGTTCTTGCACCGTATTTGGATCACTGGCAAGCGAGGCGTCAGCGCCCGGCCCAATGGCGCGGTAGCCGTGTCGCGCCATTGGCGGTCCACCCCTGCGCGTGAAACGATGTCGCAGTCCTTCCGGAGCGAACGGCGCAATCTGCCCCCAATCGGCGATGCGGTGATGAAGATCGACGTCGATCACCGACGCGCGTGTCAATGTCTGATCGTCGGCGGAGGTTGCTGGTGCGGTGGAGATCATCACCCGGC
>JBBSJC010000421.1:0-7374 GCA_038257655.1 Polyangiales bacterium
CGCGCAAGGTCGGGCATTTCTGCCGGTCGCGGGGGCTCGCACTCGTAGAGGGCGCTGGCCTCACGGGCGGCCTTGCCAAGCTTGGTGCGCCCATCGAGCTTGTCGGCGACGAGCACCAGACAAGTTTCGGGGCTGGGCTTGGCGATGTAGGCAGCGAGCGCTTCATGTTCGGCCGTGGGCATCGCATCGGCGTTGCGCACGAGCACAAAACGACTCTGGGCCATCATCGGTAAGGTGCGCGCGGCGTTGATTACGGTCTGGGCGGACAGGCCTTGGCCTTGAAACAGATCGTCGTTGAAGCCGGAGGGGCCATCGGCAAGAGCCGCCTTTTTGAGCGCGGCCACGGCACGCTCCAGGCGCACACGTTCGGAGCCCATGAGCACACAGACCGGCACGAACTTGCCAGCCTGCGCGTTCTTGATCAGGGAATCGATGCTCACGCCGCGAGATTAGTGCGCAGGCGGCTGACGTCGACCCGTCTCGTGGTGAGCCCATTTGCGACCGCAGCGGCCGGCGGCGCGAGCGCAGGCGCGACTTTCCGAAAGCCGCAGAAGCTCAGGTGCCGTTGTCGCCGAAATCGACGGTACCGCTGCGGCGTACTTCTTCGCCTTCGGTGATGAACTTGAGGGAGCCCACCTCGTTGCGCTTGACGGTGACGACAAGCTCCATGCGTCGGTTCGGCTTGAAGCGCGGGCGGGGCAGCTTGATGCGCTGCAAAAACACCTTCTGCTTACGGTCATCGATGAACGAGCTCATGTCTTCCACGAACTGACGCGAGCCGCCGTGGATATCGTAGAAGAGCACGTGGAACTCGAGATCGCCGGGGGGCGCGTTAAACTGCGTGACCATCTCCGCCATGAATGTGCGCTCTTCGAGCTTGGCTTCGCTCGTCTCGCGTAAACGTTTGGTCCCGCGGGACCTCACAAACCCGAGCAGCCCCTTTTCGGTGAGCTTGGGGGGGATCTTGTTTTGGGAGAGGAACACGTTGGCGCGCAGGCTGCCGGCGGTGGCGAGGGTGGTGGTAGCCAACGGCAGCGCCGCGATGGCGACGAGCACGAAAGCCAGACTGAAGATGGATCGACGAACTCGCGAGTGGGGCATTTGGACTCCGACGCAGCATCCTAGTCGGGATTCACCGCAGGGTAGAGCCATTTTTACCAGCGATTTCGCTGAGATTGTGAGATTGTGGTCCGATTGCCATTCCGATGTGAGGCGCTGCACTTTTGAGCATACGGGCAGTGCACGGGGCACAGGCGAGCAGCGGATGAAGTGTCGCCGCAGCGCCCAATGCGCGCCTGAGTACCCCGAAAAGAGGACCCGTGAACGCAAGGACAGGTAAGCAAAAGGCAGAGGAGAGTGCGAATGGTCGATCTTGGACCGGACCTGCGGGCGCTCTTGGCGCAAGCCCAGCGTGCAGCGTTGAAACGTGGTGAGCCGGCGGGCACGGGGCACGTGGTGCTTGCGATGCTCGATGGGCAGAGCGACTGCGGGCGCCTTTTGGAGGCGCACGGGGCGAGCGTGCTCGGCAGCCATGAAGCGTTGAAGACGTTGCCGGCAGAGGCGAGTAACGCCACGGATCTTGGGCTGGAACGCGCGCGCCGGATCGCGGCGCAGTCTGGGCATGGTCAGGCGCGCGTGCTGCACGTATTGCTCGCCTTGTTGCAGAACGTGCGCAGCACTGCCCATCGCTGTCTGGCCGCCCAGGGCGTGTCGGTGGACGGCTTACAGCGCATGCTCGAGGACTCCCTCGGCACGCCGAGCCCACGCAAGCTGAGCGAGCAAGCGGGGCGTGTGCGCGCAGAGGTGCTGCGACCTGCACCGCCTCGCACGCTGAAGGAATGGGAAAGACATAAACGCAGTCAGAATGCGAAAGCATCCAGCATGCGACAGCTTCACGGCGAGACAGCTCCGCCGGGCGCGCGCGCTTCAACGTCGCCTGCGCCAAATCATCCGGCGGCAGGCAGCGAGGCCACAAAACAACCGGTTGCACGCGCGGGCGTGGGCCGATCTGTGTCTGTGCGCGAGCTGACCCTCGACCCCGGGCAGTTTCCGTTGCTGTGTGCACTGGGCCGCAACCTTACGCTTGAAGCTGCGGAAGGGCGCATCGATCCCGTCGTGGGCCGCGATCAGGAAATCGAGCAAGTGCTCGACGTGCTCGCGCGACGGCGCGCGAACAATCCTTTACTGGTCGGCCCGCCCGGTGTGGGCAAGACGGCGATTGCGGAGGGGCTTGCACTACGACTCGTGTCGGAATCTTTGCCCGATCAAGCGGGCCGCGTGCTTGTCGAAATGTCCGCCGGCAGCTTGGTAAGCGGCACGGGCGTGCGCGGTGCACTCGCGGAAAAGCTCGCGCGACTGCGCAAGGAAGTGCAGGCCAGCCAGGGCAGGGTGTTGTTGTTCATCGACGAAATCCACGCGTTGGTGTCCGCCTCGGATGGGCCCGACGACCTGGCGACCGAGCTGAAAGCGGCGCTGGCCCGGGGTGAGTTGCCCTGTGTTGGAGCGACGACTGATGCCGAATATCGACGAGTCTTTGAGCGGGATGCCGCGCTATCTCGACGTTTTTCGCGCATTGATGTCGGGGAGCCTTCGCGGGATGCGGCGGTGGCGATCCTGTGCGGTGCGGCGCTGCACTACGAGCGTTTTCATACAGTGGCCTACGCGCGCGATGCGATCGAAGCGGCAGTAGACCTGAGTGTTCGCTATTTGCCCGAGCAGCATCTGCCGGACAAAGCGATCGGTGTCATCGATCTGGCTGCGGCAAGGGTGCGGCGGCGCGGTGGGTCGGTAGTCGACCGCGCAGCGGTTGCAGCGGTGATTAGCGACAAGGCCGGCGTGCCGGTCGAACGTCTGTTGATGCGGGACAAGGAGCGGTTGCTTGCGCTCGAAACGCGCCTTTCGGAGCGTGTGATAGGGCAAGAGGATGCGATTTCGCGCATCTCCGAGGCGGTGCGCAAGGGGGCGGTCGGGCTACGTGGGGCGCGTCCGCTTGGCGTGTTCTTGCTGCTCGGTTCCACGGGCGTCGGTAAGACGGAGCTTGCCAAGGCGCTGTCTGATGAGCTGTTTACCGCCAGTGGCATGACGCGCATCGACATGAGCGAGTACAGCGAACCGCATGCTGTGGCGCGATTGTTTGGCGCGCCTCCCGGTTACGTGGCTCACGACGAAGGCGGTCAGCTTACGGAAGCCGTGCGCCGGCGACCTTACCAATTGGTCTTGCTCGATGAGATCGAAAAAGCCCACCCGGACGTGTTGTTGACGATGCTGCCGCTGCTCGACGAAGGTCGAATGACAGATGGTCGCGGACGTACGGTGGATTTCACGAACACGATTGTGGTGATGACCTCGAACCTGGGCGCGCGCGAAACAGGGCGCGTCCAGTCCATAGGCTTTGCGGCCGAGGGTAATCAGGCGCTGAATGCCAGTCGTGAGCGCGAGCGCGCGTTAGCAGCAGTGCGAGGGGCATTGCCGCCCGAGCTGTACAACCGCATGGACGAGGTGCTGTTTTTCCCGCGTCTGAGCGAGCAGCACGTCGAGCGCATTGCCATGGGCATGCTGAGCGCGGTCACGGCCTTGCTCAAGCGTGAACAGGGCGTGGAAATCGAGATCGATCCGAGCGTGGTCCACGTGCTTATCGCAGCGGGCGGCTACGACGCGGAGCTAGGCGCCCGTCCCATGAGACGCATCGTGGGTCGCGAGGTCGAGTCGATGCTGGCGACTGCGGTTCTGCGTGGGCAACTTGTGGCAGGGAACCGGATCCGACTGGTGGGGGAAGGCGGGAAGGTGAGCTTTCGCAAGCTTTCGCCAGATCGCGCGGATCGTGCGCCGCTTTGATTCCGGGCCGGGGGCATGTGGGTGCTTGCCCCTGCTGGGAAATACGTGGCAGAAGAGCGGTCTGTGAACAGTTCCGCACCGCCCCCTAGCTTGGGCAGATCCGAGAACCCAGGGCCGCTGCCGCGTGTCTTTGGGCGTTATGTGCTGTTTGATCAGATCGGTCGCGGCGGCATGGCGGACATCTATCTTGCGCGGGCGGATACGTCGCTTGGTGGCTCGCGTCTGTGTGTGGTGAAGCAGATCTTGCCGGAGCTCGGGCGCGACGGAACGTTTGAGAAGCTTCTGATCGAAGAGGCCAAGCTCGCGGCGCGCCTGACGCACGCCAATGTCGTGCAGGTGTTCGACCTCGGCCGGGAGGGTGACCGGCTGTATCTCGGCATGGAGTACGTCGAAGGCTTCGACATGAATCAGCTCTTGCGCGCGCTTTCGAAGTCGCGCGTCGCACTGCCTGCGGAGTTTGCGATCTTCATGGTGCGCGAGACCTTACGCGCCCTTGACTATGCGCACCGACTGAAGGATCCGTCGGGACAACTGCTCGGACTTGTGCATCGCGACGTGTCGCCGTCTAACGTGCTGACCTCGTTTGAAGGCGAAGTGAAGCTGTGTGACTTTGGCATCGCACGGGCGCTGAGCGCACGGGATGATAGCCAGCACAGCGCGCTGCCTCTCAACCCGAAGGTAGTCGGCAAAAGCGCGTACATGGCGCCTGAGCACGCGCGTGGGGAGCCTATCGACGCTCGCGCCGATGTGTTCGCAGCCGGAATCTTACTGTGGGAGCTGGCTGCAGGCAGGCGCCTCTACAAGGGCAGCGAAGAGGAAATGCTCGCGCTCGCCAAGCAAGCGAAGGTGCCGCCGTTGCCCGAACGCGGTTTACCGGAGCAGGCCACGCTGCAGACGGTGCTCGACAAGGCACTGGCCCGCTTTCGCGATGAGCGTTTTCAGACGGCGGCTGAGTTTTTGCGTGCGCTTGAGGAGTACGCGATGAGCACCAAGCTGATGGCCTCGCAGCTGCGCTTTGGCTCGTTTTTGACGGATAACTTCGCCAATGAGATCTTGCAGCTGCGCCGCGAACGCGAGCGGGCTGCGCGCGCCATGCCCTCGCAGGTGCCGCCAGCGCCGCCGCCTGCCTTCGCGGCGCCGTCTGCGTCAATGTCTGCGTCTGCGTCTGCGTCTGCGTCTGGGTCTGCGTCTGCGTCTGCGTTTGCTGCGTTGCCTGATCACGATTATGGCGACGATGAGTCTCCGACTACGATCGCTGATACCCCGCTACGTGACTCAGGGCCGCCCAAGAAAAAGGTCGAACAGGGGGCTATGGAAGCGACGAACCCGCGCAAATGGAATGAACCAGGTTCGATCCATGCTCCCCAGCTGCCGGTCGACTCAGGCCGGATTCAGCTGACGGAGCTGGGCTCCGTTGGCGAGACCCCCGAGTCGAGCGTGCTCAGGCGCAATATGCCCGACTCGGAGCTTGAGCGATCGTTGATGGGCCTCGACGCGCTAGCTGAAGAGACGAAGGCTGAAGCAGCATTGCGCGCATCGAGCGCGCCCCTGTTCGTCCACTTCGAGCAGCCGCCGCAAAGCGAGTGGCTTTGGTACGCGGCTGGGCTGCTTATCGTGGGCCTAGCCGTGCTCGCGTACCTTTGGACTTAAGCGCGGACTTAAGCGCGGACTTGAGCGCGGACTCGATAGCAGGGCTCGGCGTGCGCCCGAGCGCGAGCGCTGCGCGAACATGGGCGGCATCCCGGGACGACAGGCCTGCGGCCTCTGCGCAGCTGAGAATGAGCGGCACGAGGCTGACGTAGCCTTGTGCAAGAACCGGATCGAGCGCGTGCAAGGCGAATACGTGTGAGCTTACTGTTTCGGCATCGCCGCGCATGACAGGCCCGGTGAGCGCGGCGGGCAACCCCACGCGCTCTACGTTGCTCGCTACACTGCGCAATAGGCCCGCGACGCCGACTCGGGCAACCTTACTGTCTAGGCCGAGCGCTTGCAGCATGCGCACCGACAGATCGGCGAGTGCGGCGCTGCCGTTTGCGACCACTGCTGCCGCTGCGTGATACACCGGATGGCCCGCGGGACCTTCAAAACATCGCGCGCCGACCGCGCGTGCAAGCTTGTTCGCTGCGCGGATCGCGAGCTTGTCGCCTCGCGCCACCCAGGTCGTGCCGTGCAGGTCCGGCGCAGCGTGCGCGCTTGCGAACGATACCAGCGGATGCACGGTGGCCACCGACGCCCCGCGCCTGCGACATGCTTCAAGCTCGTCGGGGCCGCGATTGCCAGCGCAGTGCAGGACGATGTCGCCCGGTTTCAGGCGACTTGCGACGCGCAACGAGGTCGCGCGAATCTGAGCGTCTGGCACGGCCAGCACATAGATTAGCGGGCCCGCAGCCGCTGCGGGGGGCACTTCGTGGCCTTTGTAAAGCGTGGTCGCGACATCGCCTCGGCGCAGGGCCTTGTGTAGCGTGCGACCCACTTTACCGCGCCCGAGCACGCGTACGTTCACGAGCCTGGCTCCACACGGTAGAGGCCGTGCTTGCCGATGTAGCTGACAACGCGCGCTGGCAGGCGGGTGCTCACGCTGTGGCCCCGGGCGAGCGCGCTGCGGATCTCAGACGAGCTGACTTCGGGCAAACATGGCGCGTCTTTGTCGAGGTCCGGGTGCGTGAAGCCGGCACGGCCCGTCACAATCAGAGGGGCAAGGCGTTTGGCGTCTGCAAAGCGCTCCCACTTCTCGGCCTCGACCAAGATATCGGCACCGATCAACAACCTCAGACCGTTACCGGGATGGCGCAGGGCGAGTTGCTCGATGAGCCGGAAGGTTCGGCTGGTGCCGCCGAGTTGGCGTTCGATCGGATCGATACGTACGCGCGGCAGATCGGCAAAGGCGAGCTTAGCCATGGCCATACGGTGATCGAACGCGGTCAGGCTCTTGCCAAAGGCATGCGCGAAGGTTGGCGCGACGATCACCTGCGTCACGTTCGCTATGGCCAGCGCATACTGTGCGAGCAGGATGTGACCGAGGTGGGGGGGGTCGAAACTGCCGCCAAATACCGCAATTTCGGGCCTGTTCGTCATGTCTGCACCAAGAGGCGTGCGCCGCGCGTGAAGAGTGTTTCGCGCCCCGTGGGCTCGCCGGTCTCCGGGTTGTACTGCGCTATCGCCAAGCTGCCATCGTCTTCGCGTTCGATCAACGCTACGCGTCTTGCTTGCAGCGGTCCGGGGGTAAAGAACGTTCGTGGACCGAAGCGGTTGAGCGCCAGTTGCTTGCCACGTCCGTAGACGACTAAAAATGCGTTGGCGATGTCTTCTTCGTCGAGCGAGCCCTTGTCGTGCACGAACAACATGACTTTGTCGTCGAATACTTCGACCGCTCGGGCTGGAGGAGGCGGCAAACAGCGTAAGGCACTCAAGCGGCGCACCTCGACGTCGCGACGCAGGAGCTCGTTGATCGAGGCGGCGTCGCCCTGCATTGCGAGCTCCACTGCCCGTGTCAGGAACGCGTCCTCTGTGGCGGGGCCACCCATCAGCTCGATCGCCCAG
>JBBSJC010000422.1:0-7372 GCA_038257655.1 Polyangiales bacterium
CAAGGTCGGCCTCGAAGAGATCCTCGACATCGGCGAGAAGCTCAAGAAGGGCAAGATTCGCGTCAAGGACGTGGTCAAAGACGGTGATGTCGAAGAAGGCCAAGAGTTCGACGAAGAAGAGGTCACCAAGCGCGTGATCCGCCTGCTCGACAAGGTTCGCAAGATCGAAGGTCACAGCCAGAAGGTGCGCGAAGAGATCGAGCTCGGCAAAAAGCTCAGCGACAAGCAGAAGAAGGCGCTCAAGGCCCAGCTCGACAAGCACCGCGTGGAGCTTATCGACACGCTGCGCGAGGTGCGTTTCAACAAGAAGCAGGTCGACAGCCTAGTTGGCAAGCTCAAGCACTACGTCAGGCGCGTCGACGAATCCGAGTCGGCATTGCGCGATGCGGAAGAGCGCGCGGGCGGCATCTCCGTCGCCCAGATGCCCAAATGGATCCAGGAGATCGAAGCGCAGCCCTTGCTCGAGAAGAAGCTCGAGAAGAAGCACAACGTGACGCTCGAAGGCCTGCAGATGGCCTATCAACGCGTCGAAGAAGCGCACGCCGACATTCTCAAAGTCGAAGAGGAGATGGGGCAGTCGGTCGAGAAGCTACGCGGCACGTACTCGGAGCTTCACGAAGGTGAGCGCTCCGCCGAACGCGCCAAGGCAGAGCTTGTCGAAGCCAACCTGCGTCTCGTCGTCTCGATTGCAAAGAAGTACACCAATCGCGGCTTGCAGTTCTTGGATCTCATCCAAGAGGGCAACATTGGCCTGATGAAGGCAGTCGACAAGTTCGAGTATCGGCGCGGTTACAAATTCTCGACTTACGCCACGTGGTGGATTCGCCAGGCGATCACCCGCGCGATAGCCGATCAGGCACGCACCATCCGTATCCCGGTGCACATGATCGAGACGATCAACAAGCTCGTGCGCACTTCGCGTTATCTCGTGCAGGAGCTCGGTCGCGAGCCCTTGCCTGAAGAGATCGCCGAGCGCATGGAGATGCCCCTCGATAAGGTTCGCAAGGTCCTCAAGATCGCCAAGGAGCCGATTTCCCTCGAGACACCGATAGGCGAAGAGGATGACAGCCATCTTGGCGACTTCATCGAAGACAAGTCCGTGTCTTCTCCCGTTGAAATGGTGATCTCGGGCAACCTCGAAGATCAGACGCGACGCGTGCTCAAGACGCTAACTCCCCGCGAGGAGAAGGTGTTGCGCATGCGTTTTGGCATCGGCGAAAAGAGCGATCACACGCTAGAAGAGGTTGGCCAAGACTTCGAAGTTACGCGCGAACGAATTCGTCAGATCGAAGCGAAGGCGCTGCGCAAGCTGCGTCATCCCAGTCGATCGAAGCAGCTCAAGTCCTTCATGGACACCTGAGCCGCTGCACAGGGCCTATAGCTCAATGGTTAGAGCCCCCCGCTCATAACGGGGACGTTCTGGGTTCGAGTCCCGGTGGGCCCACCAAACGACTTGTTGCGACTTGTTGCGTCATCTCGCGTTCGGGGGTACACGCCGCTGGTCAGGTCTTTGCAATTACGAGGGTAACGTGAGCGTACGGGAACAGATGGTCGCGCTTGCCAAGTTGGGGCGCATCGACGCCTCCACACATGAGCTGGATCGCGAGCTTAAGGAGATCCCGAAGGAAGTCGCTTCACTGCGGGAAGCGGTCTCGCTGCTCGAAGGATTGCTCTCCAAGGAGCGCAACGATCTCGAGCAAGCACAGACCTTGCGCAGCACACAGGAAACACTGATCAAAGAAGCCCAGGACGCCATCTCGCGCTCGAAGGCGAAGGGTGCCAAGGCCAAGACAGCGCGCGAAGCTGAAGCCGTCGAGCGCGAGCTCGAAAGTGGACGGCGCACCGTGAAGGACCGGGAGCTCGAGCGTGACAAGCTGGGTGCAGCGATCGAGCAAGTTCAAAAGTCCCTGAGCCAGCACGAGACCGAGTTTCTCGGTTTGCGCGAGGTGCTCACCCAGAAAGATGCCGAGGGGCAGGTACGCATCGCCGAGCTCAACGCCTTGCGCGATCAAGCGTTGACGGGACGCGATGCAATTACGGCGCTCGTGCCCAAGGACATCGTGCGTCGCTACGATGCTTTCCGCCTGCGCAAGGGCTCGGGCGTAGCCGAAGTCCGCGACGGCATCTGTCTCGGCTGTCGCGTGGCGGTTCGTCCGCAACAGCACATCGTGATTCAGCGCGAACAGGCGATCGAACAGTGCGCGCAGTGCCAGCGCTATCTGTATCTGGCCTCTTGGGTCGCCGATGACGCGCAGACCCTCGAAGCCGGCGAACGCTAAAACAGCGAAATCGCCCTCACCGGGGAGAGGGCGCGACCGGGTTAAACCAGCGCCAACCACTCGGGATGCGGCTGGCCTTCGCCACGAACGGCTTCGAAGTAGCGCTTTTGAATGCGCTCGGTCAGCGGGCCACGCGTGCCGATTCCGATCTGGCGATCGTCGATCTCGCGCACTGGTGTGAGCTCTGCTGCGGTTCCGCACATGAAGATCTCGTCCGCGATGTACAGCTCGTCGCGCGTGATCGGTCGCTCGATGACTTTGATGCCGAGCTCTTCGCACAACGTCATGACCGAGTCGCGCGTGATGCCGCCAAGGATCGCGGCGCCGAGCGCAGGCGTGTAGACCACGCCTTTCTTCACCATGAACAGATTCTCGCCTGAAGCTTCCGCGACGTAACCCTGACCATCGAGCATGATCGCTTCTTGGTAGCCGGCAGCCATGACTTCGCGTTTGGCCAAGATCGAGTTCACGTAGTGTCCGACGATCTTACCTTTGGCCATGACCGCGTTGACGCCAGGTCGCGTGAACGAGCTGACCTTGGCGCGAATGCCGCGACGAATGCCTTCATCGCCCAAGTACGCGCCCCACTTCCACACCACGATCGTGAGATGCGTGCGATTTTCCGTGGCTCCGAGCCCCATGGCGCCCGCGCCGAGAAAAGCGAGCGGCCGCAGGTAACACTCTTCGAGCTTGTTGGCACGCACTGTCTGCAGACAGGCTTCGGTGACCTGCTCCGGAGTCTGCTCGAGCTTGAGCGTACAGATATGTGCAGACTCGAACAGACGCTCCACGTGCTCGCGTAGACGAAAGATCGCGCTCTTACCGTTAGCCAGCTTGTAACAACGAATGCCTTCGAATACGCCAAGCCCGTAGTGAAGCGTATGCGTGAGAACGTGGACCTTTGCTTCGTCCCAGTTCACGAGCTCGCCGTCGAGCCAGATCTTCTCTACTTTGTCGACCATGGGTCCTCCGTCGCTTGTGCAGTGAATGCTGCCTGCAAGGCGCGCACAAAAGCGCGCCAGTGATCGCACATAAACGCCAGCACTACCAGGGCGGTACGGTGCGTTGACGCGACTAGGGGCCTGGAGTAGAACCGCGCCACCTAAGAGCCCCCGGAGCCTCGCTTGCACGGCCTTCTCGTCAGTCTCGTTACTTGGTTTCAGCCAGACGTAAGCTCTGGTTCCGCTCCTGCGTCGGGAGGATCCCCCGCATCGGGCAGCGGTCCTTCAGGCTGGGGGGGCGGCCTCTCGCAGTTCGGTTTGATGGCTGTGATGATGGTCGTGTTCTACTTCGTGCTGATTCGACCCCAGCAAAAGAAGCAGAAAGAGACTGACGCGCTGCTCAAGTCGCTGAAGAAGGGCCAGAGAGTTCGCACCACCGGTGGCATCCGCGGCGAGATTGTGGATTTCAAGGAAGAGAATGGCGACGAGATCGTTTTGCTGATCTCCGATCGCGTGAAGATCAATATCCTGCGCTCCCACGTGGCTGGGCTCGCGGAACCGCGTGAAGAAGCACAGAAGAGCTGACGCGAACACTTGCGGTGTTCCCGGCATCAGACGGCGCATACGACGGCCCGGCCTGACCGAGGCGAGAGAGAAACATGGACAGGTCTTGGTACCTACGCTTGGGTGTGGTGGTTGTAGTTTTAGTTGGCGCTATCGGTGCTGTATGGCCGAGCTTCGACACTTGGCTTCCCGCTCCCGATTGGCTGAAGCAACAGATGACTGGGCGCATCGCGCCTGGTCTCGACATCAAGGGCGGCCTGCGCCTGACCTACGAGGTCGAGGTCGATGAGGCCGTCAGCGATCGTCGCGATCGACTCGCTGACGATCTGATCGATCGCCTCGGCGTCGAGTTCGGCATCTTTAAGGCTGACGAGACACCGAGTCGTGATCAGCTCGACCAGGTGCGCGGCCGCG
Source organism: Polyangiales bacterium (assembly GCA_038257655.1). GTDB lineage: Bacteria > Myxococcota_A > Polyangia > Polyangiales > DASUME01 > DASUME01. The sequence continues at coordinate 4,199 of JBBSJC010000422.1, forward strand.
TGAAGGTGCGCACGGTCGGCGATCGTGAGATCAAGGCCATCTTCAGTAAGCCTGAAGACGCCAAGAAGCTGAGCCTCGAGCTCGTTCGCGCGTTTGGCGATCTGAAAGAGGTCTCGCGCACGGACAACGAGGTCAACCTCGCCATGCGCGAAGACATGATCGATCAGCTGCGCGAGACCGCGGTCGGTCAGGCGCGCGAGACGATCGCGGATCGCATCGATAAGCTCGGGGTACGCGAGACCAGCGTCACGGCGCGCGGTACGGACATCGCGGTCGAGATACCCGGTGCCGATGAAGCGAGCTTTTCCCGCATTCGCGAGATCATCAGCCGCACGGCGCGGCTCGAATTCAAGATCCTCGACGATGACACTGATTTCATCGGCACCCTGCAGGACGTGCCCGCCGGTATCGAGCGGCAGACCGAAGGCGTTTCGGCAGGTGCTGAAAATCCGCAGACCGTCGTAAGTTATCTGGTCGCCCGCGGACAAGACGCACGCAGCACGCTTCAGGCTTACGTCGACTCGATCAAAGGGCAGGTTCCCGAGGGGCGCGAGATCTTGCTCGGCCGCCTCGATGAGTTGGCAGACGAGGACAGCAAGCCCAACGCCCAGCGCGGGCCTTCGCCCTGGCGCACCTACGTCCTTAACTCCCGCGCCGACGTGACGGGCGAGGACGTCAAAGAGGCCTTTACTTCTTTTGATTCGGAGAAGGGCTCGCCCTACGTCGCGCTCAACTTCAACCAGAAGGGCGCCGATAAGTTCGGCCGCCTGACGGCTCGTAACGTGAAGCGCCGAATGGCGATCGTGCTCGATGATCGCGTCGAATCCGCGCCGGTGATTCAGACGGAGATCGGTGGCGGTCGCTGTCAGATCACCTTGGGCGGCATGCGCAACTACAACGAGACCTTACAAGAGGCCAAGGACATGGTGCTCGTGTTGCGCGCCGGTGCCTTGCCTGCGCCAATTCGTCCCGCCAACGAGCAAATGATCGGTCCCTCGCTCGGCCGTGACGCCATCGAGAAGGGTGCCAAAGGGGCGGCTGCCGGCATCGTGCTCGTCGTGATCTTCATGCTCATCTACTACCAAATGGCGGGCATCGTCGCCGACTTGGCAGTGCTGATGAACCTGCTGTTCCTGTTTGCGCTCATGGCGCTGTTCGAAGCTACGTTGACCTTGCCTGGCGTCGCCGGCATCGCGCTCACCGTCGGTATGGCAGTGGACGCCAACGTGTTGATCAACGAACGCATCCGCGAGGAGCTGCGTACGGGCAAGTCCCCGCGCGTCGCAGTCGACCAGGGCTTTGATCGTGCATTCTGGTCTATTTTCGATAGTCAGCTCACCACGTTCATCGCCGCGGTCGTACTGTTTCAATACGGCTCAGGTCCGATTAAGGGCTTCGCTGTGACGCTGATGATCGGCATCGTGACATCGCTTTTCACGGGTGTGTTCTGCACGCGCGTCATGTTCGATTGGGTGGTACGCGGTCTGCGCGTCAAGACGTTGAAGGTCGGGTGAGTCATGGAGTTCTTCAAACCACGCGGCACCATCGACTTCATGAAGCATCGCGGTCCGTTGATCATCGGATCAATGGTCCTCACCATGCTCGGGCTCCTGTCGACCGTTTGGCCCGGCCCTAACTACGGCATCGATTTCAAGGGCGGCACTGAGGTGCAGCTCAAGTTCGACAATGTCGACGCGACCAAGGTCCGTACGACGTTGGCGGAAATCGGCTACGACGCCGAGGTCGTCAATGTCGAAGGACGAGCGGGCGAATATCTGATCCGCGTCGGTAGCGTGACGACCCTACCGCCTGGTAAGATCGAAGCCATCAAAAAGAAGCTCGCGTGGAAGATCGGCACCGTCAAAATCCAAGAGCTCAAGGTCTCGCCGGGCGGGGATAAGATCTCGCTGCGCATGCGCGATGACGTCGAGCCGGCGGCGATCGAGCAAGCATTGAAGAGCGCGGGCGCAGATGTCCGCACGGTCAGCACGTTTGGCTCGAGCGAGCAGCATCGTTATGAAGCGCAGCTGATCGGTGTTGCGGACGAGATGATCACGGGCTTGCAGACCAAGCTCGGCGCCGCCGCACCTGAGAGGCCTCTACGCGTAGAATGGGTGGGCCCCAAGGCCGGCCGTCAGCTTCGCGATGCGGCAATCAAGTCCATGCTGTGGACCGTGCTGTTCATCATGCTTTACGTGGCGATGCGCTTCGATCTGCGTTTCGCGCCCGGAGGCATCATCGCGCTCTTGCACGATATGCTGATCACGGTGCTCGTGTTCGTGGTTCTGCAACGAGAAATCAATCTCTCCACGGTCGCGGCACTCCTGACGATTCTTGGTTACTCGATCAACGACACAATCGTCATCTACGACCGCATTCGCGAGAACATGACGCGCATGCGCGATGCCTCGATGTACGAGCTGATCAACGTCAGTACGACGCAGACGTTGTCACGCTCGATCCTGACGTCGTTCGTGACGCTGCTCTCGATTACCCCGTTCCTGATTTGGGGCACACCCGTGATCCGCGATTTCGCCTTCGCGCTCGTGATCGGCATGGTTGTGGGGTCCTACTCCACGATCTTTATCGCCGGACCGATGACCGAATGGATGGACAAGCGTCTGTTCCAGCGCGTCGCATGAACGCGTCCCTCGAGTCTGGGCGCACCAGCGCGCAGGGCTCGCGCTACGTGCTGACCGCGCAGGACCCAGGGCGTGCTTCCGAGCTGGGGCGCGCCTGCGGCGTTTCGCCGGCACTCGGTCAGGTGTTGCTCAATCGCGGCTTCGAAAGAGACACGGACGCCCAACGTTTCTTTGCGCCCAAGCTTGCGAATCTCACGCGTCCCGATCTGATGGTCGATCGCGCACGTGCCGCAGCCCGCCTCGCAGAGGCGGTTAAAAAGCGCGAGCGTATCGTCGTATTCGGTGATTACGACGTGGATGGCACCACCAGTGCCACGATCCTGTCGGATATTCTGGAAGCGCTCGGAGGCGATGTGGTGGCTCTGGTCGCCAATCGCTTTACGGGCGGTTACGGCCTGAGTGAAGGCGCCCTTGCGCGCTGCCTGGCCGAGGCACCTCGGGTGCTCGTGACTTGCGATTGCGGCTCGAGCGACCACGCAAGGGTGACGAAAGCCGTCGCGGCTGGCGTCGATGTGATCGTGGTCGACCACCA
>JBBSJC010000423.1:0-7372 GCA_038257655.1 Polyangiales bacterium
ACACTCAGGTGCGAACCGTCCGTGGGAGGTGTACTCTACACCAACATGCCGCCCATGGGACTTGGTCGCGCCACGCGCATCGTGCCCGCCCAGGGCCGAAAACACAGCGCGCAAGGTCGCCTAGGAAAGACCGACGGCAGCGATGCACCACCAGAAACGGATACCCTCTAGGGCCGCGCACGCCGGCTTACCGGCCGGCCCGTGCGTCTGAGAGAGAGAACGGGAGAGAGAGAACGGGACGGATCCAACTAGCTAACTTTCTCGCCCGCGCCTGTGCCACTTCGGCTACACCCGGTCGGTTACCCTACTCTTGCCCCAGCAACTCGAGGGCCTTCGCGACCATCCGCGTTCAGCAGTGCGTCGTCTTCGGAAGTGGATGCAAAGCCACTGCGCAGCGCTGGGCAGGGACCTTAGTGGCGTTTCGTAAGCGCGAAACTCATCACGCCGCCTTGCTGGATGCGCCCCAGCTCCAGCAGTGCGCCATTGCCAAAGCCCACATAGACGCGGCCGCGGGAGATCGAAGGCCCAGCGACGGCGCGCCCGGGAAACTTCAGGGTCTTGAGAGTGGCTCCGCTGCGGGCGTCGAGCGCGAGCAAGCTCCACGCGGCTGGCTGTGTGGCCGAATCCTCCGCTACGGGATTTTGCACGAACACCAGACCATTGGCACCTGCTACAGGACCCACCGTGGGCGAGGAGGGCAGCTCGCGGCGCCACAACTGCTGCGTGCCGTCGTGACTGCGTGCGGTGATCACGCCGTTGAAGGCGAACGGGTTGACCGTTGGATCGATGATCTCGTCCGAAAGCCGGTCCATGCCGTGCTGGATCACCCCTTCAGGCATCACTGCACCACCGATTTGCAGACCGCCTAGGCTGCTGAACTGGCGCACGACAGTGGTGCTCGCGATAGACTCGCCAGTCGCTGCGTCCACCACGTGAAAACGCCCGTCCTTTTGGCCAGCGCCCACCACTTTGCGGTCCCCTAGAAAGTAAAGGTGCGGGGAGTCCGCGAAGTCCTTGTCGGCGTATTGGCCCGTGGCTGAAGGATTGGGAACGCCGATCACCCAGACGTCATCCGGAGTGAACTGGTGCGCCCACTTTTCCTCACCGGTGCTCGCATCCAGAGCGACGATGGAATCGGTGTTGGCTGCCGGTAGGCCGTTGGGACCGGGCGAGAATCCTTGGCCCGTGCCCACATACAGCGTGTTGGTGTCCGCGTCGTACGTGGGCTGACCCCACACGTCTGCGCCCGACGGCCCCTGTTGGAACGGTCGAAAAGCGTCAGCGAGCGGTCCGGCCTCGGGGGTGGAATTCCAACGCCACTTCTCGGCACCCGTGGCGGTGTCCAGGGCCACTACGCCGCCGCGATGGTTACAGCATTGGTAAGGAAACTCTGCGCTCTGCGCGAACAGGGCAAAGATCTCGTTGGAGCTCAGACCCACGATGACGGTTTCCTCGTCGTCAATCAGCAAGATGGCGTTGCCCGACACCCCGCCGAACAGGTTGGGATCGAGTTTGGGATGCGTCCAGATCTCCTCGCCTGACTCGCGGTCCAGTGCGTACACGTTGCTGTCCGCGTCCGCGAAGATGACATAAGGCTTATGCTTGAGCAGCACCCCAGACGAGTAAAAGGGTGAGTGATTGGTCACTGCCAGGCGATGCTCCTCCGGCACGTCATCGCGTCCCCTTGAGAACAGGCTGCGTAGCACTGGATTGGGTGCGATGGCGCCGAAGTGCCATTTCTCGCGACCGTGGCGATCGACCGCGTAAAAATAGCCGTGGAAGTCGCCAAAGTAAGCATTATGATGTTCCACTACGGGCGTGGTGTGGACGGGGCCTACCTTCACACGTTGATTCAGATTCGCCACGCGGCCCAGCGCAACGTCCTCCGGGTCGGCGGATCGATCCGAAAAGGTCCACTTCAGCGCGAGCGACCCGACCGTATCAACGGAGATCTTGCGCTCACCAGCGTTGTACCCGCTCGCCAACACGTCGTGCAGACCGTGACGCCAGTCGCGCTCTTTCAGCAGGCGCTTAGGGAACGCATCGGGACCGCAGCCCCAGACGCTGTTGCTGCAGGAGTCGCCATCGTCCTCATCCTCGTCCGCGTCATCATCCCAGCCCAGCTCACTCTGCTTCGAACTCAGGGTTTCATGGCGGTCGGTCTGTGGCGGCGTTTCCGAGGCACAAGCCGTCAGCGTCAGAACAGACACCATCAATCCCAATGCGGAATGGTTCGTCATGTTTTTCTCTATGCTTTGAGGGGAGAGTACGGCTCGTACCTTAGTCCCGATTTGCGCACGACGCAGTATCCATTGCAGCCATCATGAGTCAGTTTCGACCGCAGGACTCTCAGGACTGCAACAACTTCCTACCTACCAGCCGCCATTGCCATCGGCGTCGCCTAGGCTTTGCGTCCGGGAAGGCATATCCCTCTTGCAGCAAGTCACGCGCCATCGGTTTCGCGACGCTAGACCACCGTCACACCACCACAACTTTGCCATCCTAGACAACCGTAAGGTCGCCCACGCGGATGCTAGATCGACGCGAATCCTGACCGCGAATCCCGACCACCCCACCGCCGCGCACCGCCGCGACCACTGCCGCGGTTCGCAGAAGTAGGCGCTCGACGATACCCCGGCCGCCGCGTCCAGCGACGCCGAGCCTACATCTCCGCGCTGTGCAGCGACGCGAGAGCTCCCACATAGTGTTCGGAATGACGCCGCCACACGCGATCGCGCGCTGCTGTGTTAGCTGCTCGCCGAGCTTGCTGTGAGGGGGTCTCGGTTCAGGCCCTAGTCGTTCTGCTGTTCCAGCGCCTCAACGTCCGCCAGGTCCTTGGCTCGACCTGCGGCCAGCTTGTTCTTAATGAGTGCGGGCCTGCCGATTACAGGAACGTCGATGCCCGCCACCGCCACGCTGAGCGCGTCTTCCAGCGCGTCGTCGAACGTCACGCCATCGATGAGGGTCAGTACCTCTATCAAAAGGGGCGTTCGTCCCATTCGATAACCATACTGCGGTTTCGCAAAGAGCCCTTCGGTGACCCCGTGGGCAGCGATCGGAGCCCCGTAGCGCAGTAGGACCGCGAACACGCGGGCAGCGTTCTCCTTTATCGCTGCGGCGTGCAGGTAGCAAAACGAGAGTAACGGACCGCGTGCTGGGATCGCAGCACTTCGCCGAGATTCGCGACGTGCCGTCCGAGGTCTCACCGCCAATAGTGTGTGCTGACCGCACCCCGCGCGCGGACGTCCGCTCCACGGGACTCGCGACCAGTGGTGGCCGTCGTTGTAGACGGACCTAGACCTAAGACCTACGCGCGGGAGTACGGTCCCGCTAAGGTTGCGGAGCTTTCATTCACACGGGCGCTGGGACTTACAGTTGCTGCACTCTGCGCAGACAAGTTTACTAAGGTCTTGCTCAAATACGTAGTGCGACTCGAACGGGTAATCGGTGCAGTTCATTGCGCTCTTACCATCGGCATCGATCGGCTTATGAGCCGAGCCGCCGAAGAACTCGACGCTGCCGTTTTTAAGCACGGTGACAGGGCCCGCCGGACCATGTGAGTTAACCTTATTGTCGCTCTTGATGGCAATGACGAACGTCGCTCGCTCAAGCTCTCCATGGATCACATTTACTTTTCCCACCACACTGACCTTGGGACCGCCGCCGCTGATCGCCCCTGGCGCGTAGGATGGTAACCAGCCACTTTTGCCTTCGAGAGACGAACCGCCGCCCACGATGGTGTACACAACGTAGGCCACTTCTCCGCCGTCCCAGGTTAGCCCGACCGCGCGGCCGTCTGGGCCCTCGCTCTCGTGATGCTCGCAGTACACTTTCTTGCCTGAGTCAAAGCGCGCGAAAATCGGATTTTGGTTCTGCCCAACTTGCTCGAAGCCGACGAACAGGGTGCTCTCGCCGAAGGTCAGACTAGGCAAATTCGCCGCCGTCATTTCCACCTGCGTCTGGTTGCAATTGGAGCCTTTACCGCCTTCCACGTAGGCGCTCTTCCAGCCTTCCGCGGATGCCCCCGGCACGGGCGCGCCTCCGGTCACGTCGCTGCCGGCATCGCGAGGGTCAGGGGTGTCGCCGCTGCCACCATTGGCTTTGCCACCGCCAGAATCACCGCTCGACTCGTTGTCTCCTGCTGTGACGTTCCCCGAGTCATTGGATGTGCCGTTGCCGGAGCAACCCGAGGAGCCGACTAGGATCGCGGCGGCTATGCACCTTACAAGTAGTCTCATGCTCATTCCACTCCAGCTCGGCAACCTTCCCCATGCTGACTAGATCCACACCACGGAAGCAAGAAAACTCGCGTACTCACAGCGACGCGCGATGCAGCCTAACTTTCGAGGGCTATGAGCGCGCAAGCCGGCGCAATATCTGCGACACTAAGGGCCCGCTGCAAAACAATCAGATCGCCTCGACGCCGCTGCAACCCCGTCGGCAGCGTTGAAAATTCTCCGGATACAGGGAGTATTCTTGCAAATTTTCATCACCGCCGACGGGGCGCATCGACGCCGATCCGACCTGATTGTTTCGCGGCGGGCCCTAAGCAGCACACCACGGATCACCAGGCCTTACAAATTCCAGATGCACGAGGAGAAGAACTGCTTTGCCCCGTCCCGTTCCGTCCCGTTCCAGGCGGTCAACAGGTGGAGGAGGAGGGTTAGAAAGACGAGGAACGTGCCTCCCGTCGCGACGAAAACGCGGGCGTTTTCAGCTCAAGGCGACCGCTGTGCTGCAGGCCAGCATCACAAGCGTCACGGGCAGCCACACACGCCGCTCCCGCTTGCTCGGTGTGATCGCGTTGACGAGCACGCCGAGTAGGCAGTAGGCGACGACGACCCAGATGGCATTGGTGGCGAGTTGACGCCACTCTGGGAGCAGGACGCCTGCCCGGACAGCCACCGTCAGCCCAAGCAGTGAGAGAATGAAGATAGAAACGATGCTGGCTGCACGCATGGGCCCGGGAAGAGCTCCAGGATACTTGCCTCCCCAGGCGAACTCGCCCCAGGGCATGCCTGCAATCAGAGCCAATTGAAAGGCGACGACAAGGGCGATGAGCGCGAAGAAGACGTAGGTTGCGATAGACGTGAGCACGTTGGTCTCTACTTACCCCATCTTCGAGGTCCACCGCCAGGCAGATGGCCGCTTCAGCGCGCCAATTGGCAGACTCGTTGGCGTGATGCCCCTGCTCAAGGGAAGCCGTCCCCTATCGCGCCCCGAGCACAATTCTACTACAGACAGGCCGCGTAGCCCTGCGGCGGGGTTTCGGGACAAGACGCGGTGCCCGCGGTCTCGTGCGTGGCAGCTTCAGGCGCGATTGCCGGCTTGTGGTGTCTACTGCGCAAGAAGGTCTACTGCGCAAGCGTACGACCGGGCTCAGCTAGGGCATACAGCCAGCGCACGTACCGGGCGCATTCTTATACTTACCTTTGGTGATGAACCACTGCTTTTCGCCTAGGCTGGTGCTCGCACTGCTGGTCTGCTCGTTCACGTGATAATGGTAGATCGCCGTCGCACTGTCCGCCGTGACCTTGGTGTGACCGCCGCTGTCGTCGAGGTCGGACGGGTAAGTTCCGTCTGAGTCCTTGCGTCCGTAGATAGGCGACCCATCGCGCATCACGCCCAGGAAGTTAGCGTCATCGTAGGTAATGGCGTAAGGCTCGGAGTGGTAGTGGTACCCAATCATGTTGGGATGACCGCGGCATTTGTCGAAGGTCTTCGCTTCGAGAAAAATATCATCGCCCGGTGCCGCGCTGTTGGCAAACACGTAGATGCCGTTGCTCGCGATGCCCATCACGCCTGGCTCGGACTTTCCTGCGCCGGCGGGAGTCTTGGGGATGACCATGCTCAAGCTCGCAGCTACGATGAAACTCGGGTTCTTCATGCCTGTCCAAGCTTCGTAACACGCGTCAGTCGTCTGATAGTAATTGCTCAGATAGTCAGGTCGCGAATCGGATACAACTTGCACCGCGGGTCGTCCGTCTGTGAGCGTGGTGGAGCTCAGGGTCACCCGACATGAGAAATTAAGCCAAAAGCCGCTAAGTCCGGCGGCAATCCGCGCCGCCCGGCAAATGCCGGTGTCGCGCTTCACGATTGCACAGGTGTTGTTGACGACCGACGAGTCATAGGTGTCCGCACGCAGCGCGCACGCGCTCGGCTTCACGCTGTTCGATGCGGGCGACGCTGCGCTGTTCCCCGCAACATGCTGGCGAGCACGGTGAACGTGTACGGCGTGCCATTGGTCAGTCCGGTCACCGTCGCGCGCGTGCTCGTTCCAGACACACTCGCCTGCACGTTACCGGGCAGCGAAGTAACCGTGTACCCCGTGATCGCACTGCCGCCGTTGCTCCCCGAGGCGGTCCACAACACCGAAGCCTGGCCGTTGCCGATGGTTGCTACCGCATTCGTTGGCGCGGAAGGCACTGTAATGGCCGACGGGATCACGGCCGTAGATGCCAAGGATGCCGCGCTGTTGCCAATCGCGTTTTTCGCGACAATCTTGAACGTGTACGACACGCCGTTGGTCAGGCCAGGGACATTGATGGTCGTACTCCCGGCAGCGGCATTGACCGTGATGTCATTCGGAGTTGAGGTAACGGTATAGCTCGTGATCGCGCTGCCGCCGGTGCTGGTAGGGGCGACCCACGACACGCCCGCCTCGCCGTCGCCCGCGGTAGCGCTCACGCCTGTGGGAGCGTCCGGGACGGTTGCGGGCACGGCCGCGTTCGAGGCGACTGATGCGGCGCTCGATCCCACACTATTTTTCGCGACGACAGTAAAGGTATAGGACGTTCCATTGAGCAAGCCGGTAACGTCGATGCTCGTGCTGCCGGCGCTCGCGTTCGTAGTGACGTTACCCGGTGCCGATGTGATGGTGTACCCGGTGAGCGCATTGCCGCCATCGCTGATCGGTGCGATCCAAGATACCGCAGCGAGCGCATTGCCCCGCGTGGCCGTCACGCCTGTGGGCGCTGCGGGCACGGTGGCGGGAGTCACAGAGTTAGAAGGTAAAGAGGTTGGACTATCGCCTTTGAAATTCGTGGCCACCACCGTGAACGTGTACGACGTGCCATTGGTTAGTCCCGTCACGGTCGCTACCCTGAGGGCTCCATCAACACTTACCGTGTGAGAGTCTGAGGAGGCGGTAACGGTATACTGCGTGATCACGGCGCCACCACTACTCGCAGGGGCAAGCCAGGTCACAACGGCTTGCTCGGAGCCAGCGGTAGCGCTTACCTCACGGGGCGCAGACGACACCGTGCTGGCCGCCTCGCTCGGAGTCACTTCGTCGCTGGCCGGCGACGCGATGCTCGCCCTCTCCGACCTCGTTCATCGCGATAACGGTAAACGTATAAGGTGTTCCGTTGGT
>JBBSJC010000424.1:0-7354 GCA_038257655.1 Polyangiales bacterium
CAACTTGCACTTGGACTCCTGAAGAAGCGCACCGAGATGAAGTGTGGAATCAAAATCCGCCGTCAATGCGCAGGTTGGGACAACAAATTCCTGCTCCGAGTAATCGGGGTACAGCCGTCAGATTAGATGCGATTGCCCTGGGGGCCGACCTACGGCGTAGACGTCTACGATATCGCCATCCGACAGTAAGGAAAGACGCCTGTTCTTTGCTCCGATTCCTGCGCCCAGCGAGTGACCGCTTGCGGTCCCAGCTCTTCTCTGCGTGGCCACGCCGCTGTGCCACTCCGCGGGGAGGGTCCAACGTTCGCGACGCTAGAAATCCTCGTAACTTAGCCGAGTCCTATCGGACGGCGCGACAGGCCGTGGTGCGTTCGGCAAAGTCCGTGGCTCTTCACCTTCCTGCGTCGACGGATGGCCCCGCGCGCCCGGGCGAGCAGTGTCATCGACAGGCGCCGTGACTCGACTTGCACGCACGGGAATCTCTTCTGATCTGACTGATGGCCTAGTGGGTTCTTGCGGGACTTCGATAGGCACCGGACCAGTTGAAGATGGTTTCTGTATGGACTCTTGGGCAGCAGGTATTGGATTGCTCGCGCCTTTTTGGGCTCCGAGTCTAGGCCAGGAATCCCTCACGCTTGCCTAGAGTCCCACCAACAGCAGTACGACCGCGAGAGCCAGCAGACCTCGCACGAGCCGACGCGGATTCTTCTCACCGTCCACCGCTTTTGTAGGCCCTGTGCGTACCTCATCGAGCGCTTGGGCAAACTCGTCGACGCTTGCATAACGATCGCTCGCTTCTCGAGCCAATGCGCGTGTCATGAGTCGCTCGCATGCACCGAACAACTCTGGGCGCAGCTTCGACACGCGCGTGGGAGCTGAGGTGGCTTGCATCACGGCAAGCTCACTCGCGTTCTTGGCATCGAACGGCAGTTTAGCTGTAAGCGCCTCGAACAACATGACGCCCAGCGCATAGACATCCGTGCGCGCATCGACCGATCTTCCCGTCAGTTGCTCTGGCGACATATAGGCCGGCGTCCCAATGATCGCCCCGGTGCGTGTGAGCGACGCAAGTCCCTCAGCGGAGTCACCGCGGATGGCAGCCACGCCGAAATCGAGCACCTTCGGGAGGGAGGCGCCGCCATCCGGCTGCGCACACAAGAAGACGTTATCTGGTTTGAGGTCGCGATGAACGATGCCACCGCGGTGAGCCGCAGACACGCCGCGCATCACGCCGCGCATCACGCGCGCCGCTTCATCGAACGGTAAGGTTCCCTGGCGAATGCGCGCGCTCAACGCTTCGCCTTCGAGTAATTCCATCACCAGAAACGGCGCGTCGTCGGGCCCGCCCACATCGTACACATCGACCACGTTCGGGTGTCGAATGCTGGCAGCAGCGCGCGCCTCGCGGCGAAAGCGTTCGGCCATCGTTGTGGTTGCGGCTGCGGAATGTCTGCGCCCCACACTCATCCACTTGATGGCCACCATCTTGCCCGTGCGCAGGTTGCGCGCTGCATAGACCACGCCCATGCCGCCGCGTCCGAGGATGCGGTCGAGCCGATAGCGCTCATCGAGTAGATCCCCAGCCGCGGGTTCCGGCGCGGTGGGTTGAGCAAAAGGGAGCTGGCTTTCGGGCATGTCGAGCGTGCTTGGTAAAGCAACGTGCGCGAGCACAGAGCGCCCCACTTCGGGCGGGCGAGCCACGGCTTTGAGCACCGCCTCGAAATCGTTAGGCGTTTCTAGATCGTCGCTGTGGTCGGACTGCCTTGCCATCTGTGGTCGCGCTTACGCCGCGAGATGGTGCGGCCGAGGGTTGGATGTAACATGATCTTAGCCACCGTGACCCCTGCTGATTCCACCGAGTTTGATGAGAGTGTTCACTGCTTGTGTGCGTCCGCTGACTATCAGGCGGCTACGACCCTGATCCTGCGATCGCTCGGCCCCGATGTCGTGCGCGTGATTCATGGGCGCTTTCGCGATGAAACGAGTACGGCAGAAGTGTTCTCCAGCTTCGCTGAAGACTTATGGGCTGCCATTTCGGCGTTTTCTTTCCGTTGCTCGGTGCGCGCTTGGGTATTCACGCTCGCGCGCAATGCGGGTAGTCGCTATCTCAAGCGCGATCTGAAGCGGCAGCGTCAGGCCCAGCCGCTCTCGCAATCGCCCGAGCTTGCCCAGCAGGCGGCCCTCCTGCGCAGCACCACGCTCGCCCACCTGCGCACGACCCATCACGACCGCGTGACTGAGCTGCGCAACACGCTGAGCGAAGATGAACAGCTGCTGCTCACGCTCCGCCTCGATCGCAAGCTTGAGTGGCGGGAGATTGCGGTCGTCATGCTCGGTGAGGCCGACGCCGAGCCTGCGCAGGTGACGAGCGAAGCGGGGCGGCTACGAAAGCGCTTCCAGTTGCTCAAAGACAGGCTCAAGCGCCTCGTCCAGAGCCCGTAAGCTTCAGAGCTCGTAAGCGCGCGCCAGCCCGTTCCGTTCCCACAGCCCTCTGCTACCTTCCACTGATGCGCGACGACCTGCTGGTGATCCACGAGATCTACGCCTCAATCCAAGGCGAGTCATCGTTTGCTGGCTTGCCCTGTACCTTCGTGCGCACCACGGGCTGCAACCTGCGCTGCAGTTGGTGCGACACGCCGCAGGCCTTCCATGGCGGCGAAAAGCTCAGTCGCGCCGAGGTGCTCGTGCGGGCGCTCGCCTTCGACACGCCGCTTGTCGAGCTGACGGGCGGCGAGCCGCTCCTGCAACCGGCCGTTTTCCCGCTTATGGCCGAGCTGTGCGATGCGGGCAAGACGGTGTTGATCGAGACCAGTGGCGAACGCGACATCTCGCCGGTCGATCCCCGGGTGCATCGCATCATGGACCTCAAGGCGCCCGGCTCGGGCGAAGAGAGTAAGAATCGCTGGGAAAACCTGACCTACCTTACGCTTCGTGACGAGGTGAAATTCGTCCTTACGGATCGCGCCGACTACGACTGGGCGCGCGATGTCGTCAGCCGTGAGTCATTGGCGACGCGGGTCAAACACGTGTTGTTTTCGCCCGTGCACGGCGTGCTCGACCCCCAAGAGCTCGTGGCCTGGACGCTTGCGGACAAGCTGCCGGTGCGCGTCAATCTGCAGCTACACAAGTACGTGTGGGGCGCGCAGACGCAGGGCGTGTAGCGGGTGTGCAGAAGCCCGCGTAGAGCGTGTGAAGCAATCGCCTAGAATCGGCGCTGCTTTTTGGCTTCGCGCGCGCGGATGCGTTCCTGCACGCGACTGCCCAGGCCGCTGAAGATCGGCTCGAGCGGCACGGCCAGCATCGGCGCGATGCCCACGAGCTTGCTCAAAAACGCGCGGCCTGAGCCCGCGGGGCACAAGGTCACTTCGATCGGTTTGTCTCGCAGTACGCGCTCGACGATGAGCGACGTAATCTCTTCGACCTTGAGCGGCCGCGGTCCGCTAAAGGCGATGCGCGCAGCGTCCGCGCTGAGCTGCGCATCCAACATGCCCGTCTTCACGGCATCCGGACACACGACCGTGACCGAGATACCGTAAGGTCGCAGCTCGAGCGATGAGGCGATCGAAAAGCCGCGCACGGCGTGTTTGGAAGCGCTGTACAGGGCAAAACCCGGCAAAGGCGCGATACCCATCAACGACGATAGGTTGATGATGTGACCTGAGCCCTGCGCGATCATCGCCTTGGTCACGCTGCGCGTGCCGTGGATCGTCCCTTTGGCGTTGATGTCGAAGTGCAAGTCCACTGACTCGAGCGGACAGCTGGCGATCGGCTCCGAGCGCATGAAGCCTGCGACGTTGAGCAGCACATCGACGCGCCCAAAGCGCTTGATGACGTCTCGCACGAGCGCATCCCAAGCATGGGGATCGCGCACGTCCAAGGCGCTGACGCTGACGCGCTCTTGATCGTCAAGGCCCGTGCTCCTTACGGACTCGCGCAACAGCTCGAGGTTGACATCGGTGAGACACAGCCGATGGCCCTCCGTGTACAGACGCTGGGCGAGGTGTCGTCCGATGCCGCCGGCGGCGCCCGTCAGGATCATCACTTGCTCGCGGGCGGACATCACGACTCCTCAGTACAAGAATGAACGGCGATTCATTCTTGTACATCATCCCAGCCCACGGACAAGCACTCGGCGAGGTCGGCCCCGCGGTGCTCAGCGCCTGCATGGGTGCGCGTGCTTGGCTCTGGTTTTGTGGCGGCTGTGGGGGGCAGCTGCGTCACGCGAGGCTCAGTTGAGCGCGCTCGAAGCGTCTGCGTCGTCTGCGTACATCGCTTCGATTTCGCGCGCCCAGCCTTCGGTGACCTTCTTGCGCTTGATCTTGAGCGTGGGCGTGAGCTCGCCCGCTTCGATCGAGAACTGGCGCGGCAGCACGATGAACTTCTTCACCTGTTCGACGCGCGCCAAGTCCTTGTTCACCTCATCGATGCGTCGCTGCAAAATTTCGCGCACGCGCGGGCTCTCGTTCGGTTTGTCGTGGATGTTGAGCCGAGTGAGCGCGGTTTCATCGACCGTGATCACCGCGCTCAAGAACTTACGGCGGTCGCCGATCACCACCACCTCGGCCACGATTTCTTCGTTTTTGATCGCAGCTTCGATGTTCTTAGGCGCGATGTTCTTGCCACCCGCGGTGATCAAGATGTCCTTCTTGCGCCCGGTGATGAACAAAAAGCCGTCCTTGTCGAACTCGCCCAGATCCCCCGAGTGCAAGTAGCCGTCGATCAAGGCTTCTGCCGTGGCCTCCGGCTCCTTGTAATAACCGAGGAACACGTTGGGGCCCTTGATCAGGATCTCGCCATCGCTGCCGATCTTGACCTCGATGCCAGGCAGCTTCGGGCCGACCGAACCAAGGCGCGTGCGACCGAGCTGATTGAAACTCGTGGGGCCGGTGTCCTCCGACTGTCCGTAGACCTCGTAGATGATCAGGTCGAGCGAGGCGAAGAACTCGAGCACCTCTTTGCCGATCGGCGCCGCGCCACTGACGCACATGCGCGCATTGGAAAGGCCCAGGGCGAGCTTGAGCTTGTTGAAGACCAAGCGGCGCGCGAGCTCGTACTGCACGAGTAAGGGCAGCTCAGGCTCTTTGCCCGCCATTCTGAGCTCGTTGACCTCGGTAGCCACCTTGCGTGCCCAGGCGACGAGCGCCTTTTTGACGCCCTTGGTGTCGTTCAGCTTGGCAGCGATGCCGGAGTGAAACTTCTCCCAGATGCGCGGCACGCCGAACATGATCGTGGGCTGAACCTCTTTGAGGTTCTCCGGTACGGCTTCGATCGACTCGGCGTAATACACCGCGTTGCCGGTCGTGGTCGGCCCGTGGACCGTAAACATCTGTTCGGCGATATGCGAGAGCGGCAGGTACGACAGGTTCGTATCGCGTGAGCTCGTCTTGGTGATGTCGCGGGCTACGTCGGCGGTCCAGGTCAGATTCTTGTGGGACAGCATCACACCCTTGGGCGGGCCCGTGGTGCCGGACGTGTAGATCAGCGTCGCGAGGCCGCCCGGCTCGAGCGCTTCGATGCGCTTCCAGAACTCCTCGTCCGTGGTGCCTGACGCTTTGGCGATGAAGGCGTCCCACGACAACACGAGCGGATCGTTGACCGCCGCTGCGCCCTTCATCATCACCACGTGCTTGAGCAAGGGCAGCTTGGCGCGCTGCGCGTCGATCTTTTTCCACTGCTCGACGTTCTCCACCAGGATCAGCGGCGCTTCGCAGTGATGCACGATGTATTGAACTTCCACCGGCGAGCAGGTGGCGTAGATGCCTGCGGGCGCGCCACCGGCAGCCATGCAGGCCACGTCAAAGACCGTCCACTCAGGCCGATTGAAGCCGAGGATCGCGACGCTCTGGTTCGGCTGCAAGCCGAGGGTCATCATCGCCCGAGCGGCCTGCCGCACCTCGGTTGCGTAATCGGACCAGCTCGTGCCGCGCCAAATGCCCTCGCGCTTGGTGAAGTACGCAGGATCGTTGGGGCGTTGCTTGGCTTGATTCAGCAGGCGCAATGGGATCGTGTCTTGGGCCACGGCATCACCTCAGCTCGCGGGCGCTTAGCCGCGCGAAAACAAGGGCGCGCGGACGTTCGCGCACCAGAGGTAGCAGTGTAATGAAAGAAACGGGTGTGCCCAGGGACAGAGCACGCGAACTTACACTTCCTGGCGCCCCGATCGGTCTGCTCTCTTGCGGCGGAGGCTCAGGACGTGGATTTTCCCGTACCAATGGGAACGTATTCGCGAGCAGGCTCCCCTTTTGGTTACGATTAGCGGGATGGCAGTGGGCACAGGGGTGCGGCCTTGACCACGATCGCCTGGGTCAAACCCTCCTCGGTCGATACCGCAGTCGGCATCTTCAGCCGCCCCGCTGACGACCCTTACGGTTTACGACCGGGCCGCCAGGTGAGGCCCAAGCCGGCAAAGAAAGCATCCATTTCATAGCGACCATTGCCGATGTGGGAAGGTTTGCCTGGCTCCGGCCGAATCGCGACAGGCTGGGTGATGGCGCTGTTGGTGACGTTGCGGTCGCGCAAGATGACGTAGCCTGCGCTGCCATCCAAGGTGAGGGTATCGGTCAGGTCGTAGCCTGCACCACAGCCGAGCAGCCACTTGTCGCTGTCCAGGGTGATGGGGGACAAGGAGCGATCGGCAAAGGCGCCGTTTTCGCGGGCGACGCCAGCGCGCACCGCAAGCCCCAGCGTGTCGAAGCGATACTCGCCGCCCAAACGAATGCTCCACACGTCTTGCATGTCGCGCTTGAGGCGGATCGTGCCGACTTGATAGTCGCCGATGCCAAGTATGCCGCGCATCCAGACGTCCTGGGGTTTGACGACGATCTCCTCCTGGCGCGACCAACCCTCATAGACGCCTGAAAGCTCGACATCGAGGCCGCGGATCGGGTTGACCTCCACGCCGACGCGTACGATCGCGGGGAATGGCACCGTAAGGTGTACCTTGTTGCCCTCGAGCCTGGCGCGATCAAAGGCGGGATGATCGGGGAGCTGGACGTCGATTTTGGCATCGCCCTCGATCGAGTAGGGCACCAAGAACGAGCCGCCGATTTTGACGATACTCAGGGCGTAGGTGATGCCGAGCCCGCCGGTCAGAGCCGCAAACGGGTTGAGGTCAACGGTGCTCGGCGTATCGAACTCAGGGTCTTCCGGGTTGTTGGCAGGGCAGACAAACCCGTCGCAGGCGCTGAACACGGTCTCGGTATAAAAGCGACCGGTCACCAGCTGCAGCGTGCCGCCGATCGATAGGCCTTTGATCCCGCTGTAGGCCGCGCCCGCCGCAAGATGGACGATCAGGCTCTTATCGGTGGCAATCAGCGAGTAGCGTTGGGGAGCGGGCTTACCATCGACCTCGGAG
>JBBSJC010000425.1:0-7351 GCA_038257655.1 Polyangiales bacterium
CGCAGCTGATCCACGACCTCAAGAACTCCAACACCGATGCTCGCATTAGCGTCAAGCTGGTGAGCGAAGTCGGCGTCGGCACGGTCGCCGCGGGGGTATCGAAGGCCAAGGCCGATCTGGTTCTGATCGCCGGCGACGTCGGCGGCACGGGTGCCTCGCCCCTCACGTCGACCAAGCATGCCGGTTTGCCCTGGGAGCTCGGCCTGGCGGAGACACAACAGGTGCTCGTGCTCAACGAGCTGCGCGGTCGCATTCGCGTCGAAACCGATGGTGGCTTGCGCACCGGACGTGACGTGGCGATAGCCGCCCTGCTCGGTGCCGAAGAGTATGGTTTTGCCACCGCTGCGCTCGTGGCATCGGGCTGCATCATGATGCGCGTGTGTCACCTCAACACCTGCCCGGTCGGTGTAGCGACGCAGGATCCCAAGCTGCGCGAGAAGTTTTCGGGCAAGCCTGAGCACGTCATCAACATGATGATGTTCATCGCCGAAGAGCTGCGCGAGATCATGGCCGAGCTCGGCTTCCGGCGTATCGACGACATGATCGGGCGTGCAGACATGCTCGAGCGCGCCAAAGACATCACCCATTGGAAGGCCAAGGACATCGATCTCAGTGCCATTCTGCACGTGCCAAACGTCGGGCCCCATGTCGCGACGCGCTGCGTGGAAGTGCAGGATCACGGCCTCGACATCAAGATCGACCACAAGTTACTGAAGCTCGCCCAGCCCGCCCTTGAACGTCAAGAGCAGGTGAAGATCGACATGCCGATCCGCAACGTCGATCGCACGGCCTGCACGATCCTGTCGGCGGCGGTCTCGCGTAAGTACGGCCTCGAGGGTCTGCCTGCGGGCACGATCCAGATCAAGTTCACGGGCTCCGCAGGTCAGAGTTTTGCTGCGTTCTTGGCGCCAGGCATCGCGGTGCAGCTCGAAGGCGACGCCAACGATTACTTCGGCAAGGGGCTTTCGGGCGGCCGCATCGCGATCTATCCGCCGCGCGAATCGACGTTCAAGCCCGAAGAAAACATCATCATTGGCAACGTGTCGCTCTATGGCGGCACCAGTGGCGAAGTCTACGTGCGCGGCCGTGCCGGTGAACGCTTTTGCGTGCGCAACAGCGGCGTGACGGCGGTGGTCGAAGGCGTGGGCGATCACGGCTGCGAATACATGACGCGCGGCACCGTGGTGGTGCTCGGACCCACGGGACGCAACTTTGCCGCGGGCATGAGCGGCGGCGTCGCCTACGTGCTCGACGTCGAAGAGCTGTTCCGCACAAATGCCAACACGCAATCGGTCGAGCTTGAACCGATCGATGCCGAGGATGATGTCACGCTGCGAGCGCTGATCGAAAGGCACGTCGAGATGACTGGCAGCACTTACGCACAAGCGATTCTCGATAACTTCGAGCACGAGGCCAAGCGCTTCGTGAAGGTCATGCCGATCGACTACAAACGCGTGCTCTCCGAAAAGAAGCAAAAGCATTTGGTCCCCGCGCTCGCACTCGTCGCGACTGCCTAAGCCAGCCTGAATCAAGCGATCGAAACAGAGGGATGAAGACCCATGGGTAAGCTTCGAGGATTCATTGAGTACGACCGTAAGACGCCCAAGCGTCTACCGATCGTCGATCGCCTGCACAACTGGCAGGAGTTCGAAAAGAAGCTCGACGAAAAAGAGCTGGCAGAGCAGGGCGCTCGCTGCATGGATTGCGGCATCCCGTTCTGTCATCGCGGTTGTCCACTCGGCAACATCATTCCCGACTGGAATCACTACATCTACGTCGGCAAACACGAAGCCGCGACCGATCGCCTGCATTCCACGAACAACTTCCCGGAAGTGACGGGGCGCATCTGTCCCGCACCCTGCGAGGAAGCCTGCACACTCAACATCAACAGTGAGCCGGTCACGATCAAACTGATCGAGAAGCAGATTGCGGATCGTGCCTTTGAAAACGGCTGGGTGGTTCCTCAGATCCCCGACGTCAAAACCGGCAAACGCGTCGCGGTGGTAGGCTCTGGACCTGCGGGCATGGCAGCGGCGCAGCAGTTGGCGCGAGCAGGACACGACGTGACATTGTTCGAGCGGGCCGATCGGATCGGTGGCTTGATGCGCTACGGGATTCCCGATTTCAAGCTCGAAAAGCACCTGATCGATCGCCGCATGGAGCAGATGGCGGCCGAGGGCGTGACCTTTCGCACCGGCGTCAACGTCGGCGTCGACATCAAAGCGGCTGAGCTGCGCGCGCAATACGATGCGGTCGTGCTTTCCGGCGGCGCGACACAAGCGCGTGATCTGCCCGTGCCGGGACGCGAGCTCAAGGGCGTGCACTTCGCGATGGAGTTCTTGACGCAACAAAACAAGAACGTCGCAGGTGACAGGCTCGACAAGCAGATCAGCGCCGAAGGCAAGAACGTGATCATCCTAGGCGGCGGCGACACGGGATCTGACTGTCTCGGCACCTCGCATCGTCATGGGGCCAAGCACGTGTTCCAATACGAGCTGATGCCGATGCCTCCCGCCGAGGTTGACAAGGGCACCAGCTGGCCCGACTGGCCGCTCAAGCAGCGCACCTCAAGCTCTCAAGAAGAGGGTGGAGATCGCGACTACTCGATTCTTACTAAGCGCCTTTCTGGCGACGCCGAAGGCAACCTCAAGAAGCTGCACGGTGTGCGGGTGAAGTTCGAAGCGGGTCGCATCGTGGAAATCCCGGGCAGCGAGTTCGAGCAGGACGTGGATTTGGCGCTGCTCGCCATGGGCTTTGTCGGTCCGGAAAAGGGCTCGCTGCTCAGCGATCTCGGTCTTGAGCTCGACGGACGCGGCAACGTGCTGTGCGATGACAGCTACGAGACCTCGGTCCCGGGCGTATTTGCCTGCGGAGATATGCGGCGCGGTCAGTCATTGGTCGTGTGGGCGATTTGGGAAGGGCGCGAAGCCGCACGTGGCGTCGATGCCCGGCTGCGGGGCCATACCGACCTGCCGGCGAGCCCCTTGGCCGCAGGTAGGGCCAGGTAGTTGGCTCGCGGTACCTGCTTCACTTAGGGAAGACCCCCGCTCTACTGTTATGATTGGCGGCTGGGATGGACCCGCGCCTTCACACCACATTTCCCCCGCTTTCGATGATGCCGCTCAAGCAGCCGGCCTCGAGGGCCTTCGCCTTGATCGGCTTGAGCACGTTAGCCTACGCGCTGCTCATGCTGGCGATGGCACCGCGCCACGGGCTGGGCGTGGCCGCCTCCTTGATCGGTCCGGTCGCGCTTGCGGCCTGGTATTTCGGTCTGCGCGGCGCATTCCTCGGCTCCCTGATCCTGCTGCCCTTCGGCTTGAGCCTGGCCCTGCGACTGGCTCCCGGGGCCTCTGTGGGCGGCATGCTATTCGGGCATGTCGGCATTCTGTTCATCGGCGTGGTCGTCGGTCGCATGCGCGATCTGAGTGTTCAAGTCGATCGCGAGCTCGAGGAGCACTCACGGGCCCAGCGCCTGTTGCGGCAGAGCCAAGCCCAAAATCAGGCGCTCCTGACTGCCCTGCCCGATCTGATCTTTCGTCTCGGCTCGGGCGGTAAGGTAACGGGCGCAAGCGGTTCGCGAGGGCGTGGCAACGCGATGCGCGGTGCAACGTATCTCGACCAACTCATGCCGCCCGATGCGGCCGATCTCGTGCAGGGCCGTGCAGAGCGCGTCTTTGTCACGAACGAATCCGTCGGGCTTGACTATCACGTTCGCGAGCACGACGAAGTTCAAGACTACGAAGCGCGCATTATCAAGTGCGCGCCCGAGCAAGTGCTCGTAATCGTGCGCGACGTAACCAAACGCAAGCGGCTGGAGCGCGAGCTGATTACGGCCAAGGAAGCGGCATTGGATGCCGCACGTCTCAAGACCAAGTTCCTCGCCAACATGAGTCACGAGATCCGCACGCCGATGAATGGCGTGATCGGCATGACCAACCTGCTGCTTGAGACCAGCCTGTCTGCAGAGCAGCGCGAGTACGCGCAGATCATCCAGAAGTCGGGGCAAGCGCTGCTGGCGATCATCGACGACATCCTCGACTTTGCGAAGATCGAGGCTGGTAAGCTCGAGCTGGACGAAATCGAATTTGACCTGCGCACCTGTGTTGAAGACAGCCTGGGCGCTTTTGCTTCGCAAGCACATGGTAAGGGTCTCGATGTGGCCTGTGTCTTCGACCCCGATGCGCCCATGCGGGTGGTCGGCGATCCGACACGCTTACGCCAGGTGCTCGCCAACCTGTTGAGCAATGCGGTGAAGTTCACGGACCGTGGGCGCGTGGCGGCCTACGTCAACCACGTGCACTCCGCCCAATCTGACAACATTGTCGAGTTCGTCGTGCGCGATACCGGGCCCGGCATCGGCGATGCGGGTCGCGCCAATCTGTTTCGCCCCGTGCTGATGGGTGAAGGCAGCGCAAGCCACACGCGCGACGGGACGGGCCTTGGCCTTGCGATCGCGCACGAGCTTGTGCAGCTGATGGGCGGCGAAATCGCCTGCGAGAGTAAGGTTGGCGAGGGCAGCGCCTTCTCATTCACGGTCAAGCTTGCACCGAAGCTCATAGACCGCCGCAGCTTCGATGATCTCGCTCAAGACCCGAAAGGGGCGCGCGTGCTGATCGTACGGCGCGATCAAGATCGAGAGCGCTTATTGGTCGAGCAGCTAGCGAAGTTATCCGTCGAAGCCGAGCTCGCGATTCCAAGTAAGACTGCGCAAGCGCTCGCTCTGTCGCTCGAGCGAGGTCGACCTTACCTTGCCGTCCTGCTCGATTTGGAGCGGGACACTTTGGGCGCCCAAGAGTGCATCGATGCCATTCGTCATCGTGCGAGCTTGCGGGACGTTCCGATCGTGTTCATCGCCTCGAGTGATGCGCGCGGCGGTGCCTTCGACGAGCTGCGCAAAAACGCGACGCGCGTGCTCAACTGGCCCGTGCGTCAGGTGGAACTGGGCGCATGTCTCTCCGCCTTTGTGGGCCGTGGTCCGGTCGAGCCGATTCTTGTGCCGATCGACGACGTGCCACTGCTCACAGCGCGCGTGCTCGTCGCTGAAGACAACCTGGTCAATCAGAAGGTCGCCCAGCGCACCCTGGAGCTTTTGAGTTGCCCCTGCACCTTGGTCGACGATGGCCAGAAGGCCGTCGAGGCCGCACTAAGCGGTAAGTTCGACATCGTGCTGATGGATTGCCAGATGCCGGTCATGGATGGCTTTGAAGCGACGCTCGAGATTCGCGCGAGGGAGGGCAAAGGCCGGCGCATCCCTGTGATAGCGATGACTGCCAGCAGCGGTGATGGCGAGCGCGACCGCTGCTTAGCTGCCAAAATGGATGACTACCTGAGCAAACCGGTCACGCTCGATCAGCTCCGCATGGTGCTCTCGCGCTGGTCCAAACCCAAGTCGCTGTCGAGGATGTCCATGGAGCTGCGCGTCTCCTCTTCCGAAGAAGCCATAGACCGCGCAGTGCTCGAGGGGCTCAAAGCCTTGGGCGGCGGTGACAACGATTTTGTGCGGGAGATGATCGAGCTCTTTCTGGAGCAATCCCCGCGCAATCTCGAAGTGATGCGCGCTGCGCTCGACGTCGGCGATCTGCCCGCCGTATCGAAGGCTGCACACAACATGAAGTCTTCGAGCGCCTACCTCGGCGCCAAACGCCTCTCCGAGCTGTGCGGACAAGTCGAAGCCAAAGCGCGCACAAGTGAAACGACCTTCGTCGCACGCGGTGTTGAGGCGTTGACGGCCGAGTTCGATGCCGTCCGTCGCGCTTTGCTCGAGGAGAAGCAGCGCTAAACGGCTGGCAAGCTATCGCGCGCGAGCGCGCGCCCATGAACAAAGCCGCCTGACCCAGGGATCAGACGGCTGCGCAACCTCCGTGTGAGGCGCGCTTCAACGGTAAGTGATCAGGTGCCGGTCGCGATGATACCGTCGACCGAGATGGCCGGGTTCACCACGGGATTGGCGCTGTTGGTGTAGTCGTAGATGCCGCGCACGGACTTGCGGCCGAGGTGGCCCGCGAGCACGAGCCTTCGCAGCAAAGAAGGTGCGCGGTAACGCGTGTCACGAAGCTCGGTGTGCATCGTCTTGGCCATTGCGAATACGACGTCTAGACCGATCAAATCAGCGAGCGCAAGCGGACCCATCGGGTGGCCGCAACCGAGCTTCATCGCGGTATCGATAGCGTCCGCACTGGCGGTGCCGTGCTCGAGGGTTTCGATCGCGTGCAGCATGTAGGGCACGAGCAAACGATTGACGACGTAGCCCGGCGTGTCCTGGATGCGCACCGGCGTCTTACCGATCTGCTCGCAGAACTTCGTGCCGATCTCGACCGCCTCGGCGCCCGTGGCAGGCGTGGGGCTCACTTCGCACAGCTTCATCGCAGGCACGGGATTGAAGAAGTGCAGGCCGAGGAACAACTCCGGACGCGTCAAGAAAGCGCTCAGGTCGCGTAGCTTGAGTGAGGACGTGTTGGTCGTCAGGACAGCGCCTTTTGCCATGTGGCTCTCGACGCGAGCAAGAACCTCGCCCTTGGCCTGTAGCTCCTCGACGCATGATTCGATCACGAGCTGACAGTCGCGGACGGCCTCAAGGTCATTGCTGAATTGGATGCGGGCCATGATGCCGTCGCGCTCGTCAGCGCTGAGCTTGTTGCGCTCCACCCGCTTGTCCAAACCCTTCTGCAGTTTGCTGCGGGGAACAGCGAGGTCGCCAGCGGTGAGCTTGACGGCGATGACTTGGACGCCAGCGGCCGCCGCGCATTCCGCGAGACCCAGGCCCATCTGTCCGCAACCGATCACTGCCATCTTCTGGATCGTCATCGTCGTCTCTCCCTCAAGTGGCCGCAGTCGACCTTTACACGTTCACTGTGGGATTAGGTGTAACTGTCATGAACAAGCCTGTCAAGAACGTAAAACGCTGGAAAACAGCCACGCTGACGTTTACAGGCTCCTGTCGCGACTCTTTACAAGTCAATGAACTGTAAACGTGTTGAGAGTTGATATGAACCGATCGGGAGTAAGTAGGGTTACCAAGCCATGACGAGCTTGCCGAAACTGTCGTCGGACTCGAGGCGCGCATGGGCCTGGCGGATTTGCGACATCGGCATCACGGATTCGACAACTGGCTTGACTATTTTGGCATCGAGCAGCGGTAGCACCGCGCGGGCGAAGGCTTGAGTGACTGCGATCTTCTCCTCCAGTGGACGACTACGCAGGACGCTACCGGTGATCCTTGCGCGCTTGGCCAGGAGCATTCCCAGGGGCAGCTCGGCCTTGGCACCCCCGAGCAGACCGATCACGACCATGTGTCCGCGCAGGGCAAGCGACTTGATGTTTTCGCTCATGTACTTGCCCCCGATCGTGTCGA
>JBBSJC010000426.1:0-7324 GCA_038257655.1 Polyangiales bacterium
AAGCGAGACCGACGCCGGCGCTCAAGCTGCCGATTCGTGTAGCCACGGGTTGGTCATCAATGAGGTTGACTATGAACAGACGGGCGCCGATGACGCTGAGTTCGTGGAGATACTGAACACCGCAGGTTGTGCTGCCAAGCTAGCGAACGTGTCGCTCGAGCTCGTCAATGGTGGAGACGGTAAGGTATACGGGCGCAGCGCACTATCCATGGCCGGCGAAACCCTACCCTCGGGCTCCCGTTTGGTTATCGCTCCGGCCAAGCTGCTCGCGGCCCTGCCGGATACAGTCATGCGCATGGCGCTCGGCTCCGGTGGCCTGCAAAACGGCGCGCCCGATGCGCTGCGTCTGGTCGAAGGCAAGCGTGTGATCGATGCCTTTTCCTACGAAGGAGAGGTCGTGGGAGCAACCGAGGGCACGGGCAGCGCTGCCGATGACGGCGAGGGCGGCTTTTCGCGCTGCCCGGACGGGTTTGACCAAGGCAATAACGAAAGCGACTTTCAGTTGGTGAAAGTTACGCCTGGTGCGGTCAACGAATGCCCTTGAGTCACAGGCTGGGTCTGTTTGCTCAGAACAAGGCCGCGACGATGCCGTCGAGCATGAGCCAACGCTCCACGGGCACGAACATCCGCTCGCCTTCGATCCGCAGGTCTCCTTGCGCGATGCGGCGCGTGATCTCCCGCTCTCTGCCGCTGCGTGGATCAACGCCCGTCCGCGCGCTGAGCGCTGCCAGATCGACGCCCTCTGCCGTGCGCAAGCCCAGCATCAGCGCCTCGCGGATCACGTCGTTGCTAGCCAAGCTTTCCTCGAAGACTTCGACTTCTGGGCCGCCTGCGCGCTGCATGTAGCGCGGCGCATCCGGATGGTTGCGATAACGCCGACCGCCTTGCCTGGTGTGCAGACAACCGACCGCAGCCGCACCGAGCCCCAGATAGGCACCGCCGCGCCAATAGTGCAGGTTATGTCGGCTCTCTTCACCTGGCAGCGCGTAGTTCGAGACTTCGTAGTGCGACAGACCGTGTCTTTCGAACAGACGGTGATTGCCTTCGAACATCCGCGCGTAGGTTTCATCAGGCGCGGGACGCAGCAGCCCCTTGCGCGATTGGTCGCCAAAGGGGGTGGCCGGCTCGATCGTCAGCGCGTACGCGGAAACGTGTTTGAGACCGCGATCGAGCAGCGTGCGCACGTGGGCATAAAACGTCTCGGGCGTTTGCTGAGGCAAGCCAAACATCAGATCCGCGCTGACTCGATCGTGGCTACACAGCGCCGCGTCGATCGCAGCGAGCGCCAACTGCCGATCGTGAAGCCTCCCTAGAAAGGTAAGCTCTGTATTGTCGAGGGACTGCACCCCGATCGACAAACGATCGACGCCAGCCTCGCGCAGCTGCGCCGCATGGGCCCGATTCAAGGAGCTTGGATTGCACTCGACCGTGACTTCGAGCTCGGGGACTTGGTGCTGAAACGCAGCACGGATGCCCTCCACCACACGCCCCAGGGCGCGCGGCTCCCACAACGATGGCGTACCGCCGCCAAAGAAGATCGAGACCAGGGTCTCCTGACCGAGCGGCTCCACCCTTTGCGCAAGCTCAGTCAACACCGCGTCTGCGTAGGCTGTGTGGGGGATTTCGTCACGTCCGAGCGGCGAGGTTGCAAAGTCGCAGTAGGGACACTTGCGCAGGCACCACGGAAAATGAACGTAGACGGAGAGACCTGGCATGGGACGGCTGTGCAGCGTGACGTGCCGCGCACCGCATGCAAGGGCACGCGCTTGCGGGCCCTGTCGGTCAGCCTCAGACTCATGGGATGTCTTCCGCCACCGATCAGGTGATTCGCGCGCTCACCGACGACGGATCTTTTCGTGTGCTCACGGCGCGCACGACTCACACGTGCCGTGAAGCCGTACGCAAACAATCGGCCACCGGGGACCTGGCGCGCCATCTGGCCGACCTGCTGACAGGCACGGTGCTCGTGCGCGAGACCATGGCTCCAACCCTGCGTGTTCAGGGCATCGTGCGCGGCGCAGCGGGCGGCTGCACCATCGTCGGAGATTCGTTCCCGGACGGGGGAACGCGGGGGCTTATCAACTTGCGCCAGGGCCAGACGACGCTCGATCTCAGCCATGACTCCGTGATGCAGTTCATGCGCAGTTTGCCGAACGGTACCGTGCATCGCGGTGTCGTGGAAATACAGGAAGCCGGCGGCATCTCTGGGGGGCTGATGGCCTACATGCAAGACTCCGAACAGGTGTTCACGGTCAGCGCGGTGCGCTCGTTGTTTGACGAAGCGGGCAACGTGCGCTCGGCCGGCGGCTACGTCGTGCAGCTCTTGCCCGACGCGCACAAGGATTTGGTAGCGATCATGACCGAACGTCTGGCTGCTGACTTCAGCGACATCACGCGTTTTGTCGCAGCCGACGACTTCGACCCCGACGTTCTGCTCGAAGAGATCATGTATCAGGTGCCATTTTCGCGCGTCGAGACCCGTGATGTGCGCTTCCATTGTCCTTGCGATCAGACTTCGGTGCTCGCCAGTCTGTCGACCCTGCAGCCCACGGACATTCAGCAATTCATCGACGAGGGCGAGGTTCTCGACATCGCCTGCGACTACTGCGGTAACGACTATCAGGTTGCGCCCGACCAACTACGCGGACTCGTCTCTCAAAGTTGAGGCAAGATGTTTCGCGTCATCGCATTCGTATCCGTCGGTCTGGTCCTCGGATTTCTGCTCGGTGGCATCGGGCCGCAACGAGAGCTCAGTAAGGTTTCGCTGGAGCTCAAGCAGCTCAAGCGTCAGGTTGATAGGCTCGACAGGCCCAATCCCCTGCGCGAGCTGTTGCCTGCGCTCGCGAACGCGCGCAGCACGCGCGTCTCTGCCCGCAGTACGGCGCTGCCGGCCAGAGCAGCGAGCGGTCAGCCGACCCCTGCCGATGACGAGCGCGCCCCCACACAGGCGGATCCTGGCTCACGGCCAAGCGGTGCGCTGATCCTGCGCGGCAGTGACGACGATGTCAGCGCTGGCAGCGCCGCCAGCCGCACCAGGGCCAACGCGGACAACGGCGAGCCCACCCCAACAGATGGCGAAGAGGGCGCGGCGAACGATGACGATCGAACGGATCGACCCCGCGGCTTTCGTTCGCTCAACCTGTCGCGTTTCGATGAGCTATCGGCCGCCCAGGCGATGCGCTTTGCGGCCTCGCGCGCGGCCTTGATCGAGCAGGCAGACCTGAGCGATGAGGAAACCGTCGCCGTCGATCAGACGGTCAAGAAGATGAACGACGACTTGTCCGGTTACGGCGAGGAGATCCTATCGCAGGCATCGTCCGAGGAGCCACCCTCCCCCTCGCAGGCCTTGGGGCTCGGCCACGACGTAAGCGGGATCATGTACGAAGGCCAAAAGCAGTTGGAGGGTATCGTTGGTAAACGCGCGAATGGTGTGGAGCCCGAGGCGCTCGAGATATGGAATTACGTCGACATGCAGCGACTGCGACCCGCGGCAGAGAAGTACTTGCCTGCAGGTGAGCCGAAGCCCGGCGCAGCTCCCGCCCCTGCCGCGACCGGCCCCAGCACGCCTGACACTCAGGACGAAGAGTGAGATCGCTGCGCGACGCGACCATCGTCGCAAGCTTTGAGCTAATTGAGGCGTTGCGCAGCAAGCGCGTGCTGGTTCTGTCGCTTTTGTACGTAGGCGGGGCAATCGCCGGGGCCGTTCTCTTCATCGACCTGCTCGCGAGCATCGAAGCCACCCTGGCGAAGACCTTGATGGTGGCCGATCCAAGTAAGCCCGGCGCCATGACCTTTGCCCTGTTGCAGAGCGAGGAATTTCGCTCAGTCGTCAATCGCCTGATCCGCGAGCCGGATCTTACGGATCGACTGATCGCGTTGCCGCCCCTCGGGACCTTTTATGGCTGGCTCGCGTTGACCTTTCTGCCCGTGCTGGTGATGCTCACGTCGGTCGAGTCGATCGCGCAGGAGCTGCAGTCGGGCGCTGCCCGCTTTTCGCTCGTGCGCTGCGATCGTCTGAGTTGGGCGGTCGGTAAGCTCGTCGGGCAAAGCGCGCTGATGCTGGCAAGCCTGGCCCTCGGCTCCGTGGCAACCCTGCTGGTCGGTCTGTTTCGCATGGACGGTATTGATCCGCTGCCGACCTTACTGTGGTCGTTACAGCTCTCGATGCGCGCGAGCGTCTACGGTTTTGCCTACGTAGGCCTCGCGCTCGGCATCTCGCAGCTCACGCGCTCGGTGCAAGTGGCGCGCGCGCTAGGCCTGTCCGTGCTGGCGTTGCTCGGCATCCTGCGAGCCGCGTTCGACAGCGCCTGGTTCCTTGGGCACGCGCCGGTCGTGAGCGCGACGTTGCGCATGCTGTTGCCCCGTTCCCACCAAATCGATTTGTGGCGTCCTGAGCTGATGGAACGTCTGCCAGCGATGGTGATGCTCGTGGCCCTGGGCATGAGTTTTTTCGCGGTGGGCTACTTGATCCGCAAACGTCGGGACGCCTAATGCGGGACGCGCTCGTGTTCGACCAAGTTCAGAAGCACTACGGTAAGCGGGTGGCTCTCGCGGGGCTCAGCTTCCAGGTGCCTCTCGGCAGTATCTGCGGCTTAATCGGTCCCAATGGTGCCGGCAAGACCACGACCTTCGGCGTGGCGGCAGGCCTGTTGCACGCGGATGCAGGTCGGATCGATGTGCTCGGCCAGGGCGTTTTTCACCCTGAGCGTCAGCGCGGCCTGCTCGGCCTTCTGCCGCAAGACTCCGAGCTGATTCCCCACGGCCGGGTCGCCATACAGCTTACGTACCTGGCACGTCTGCAGGGCTTGAGCGCACAGGAGGCAGCACGCGATGTCAGCCGCGTGCTCGATCTCGTGTCCCTGCGCGACCGCGCCACCGAACGCATCGGAGCGCTCTCCCACGGCATGCGGCGCAGGGTCGCCGTCGCCCAGGCCCTTTTGGGCGCGCCGAAGCTCGTGCTGCTCGATGAGCCGACAAGCGGCCTCGATCCGCATCTGGTCAAACACATGCGCGACGTGATCGTCGATACGAACAAGCGCCGGCAGACGACCTTCGTCGTCAGCTCTCACGTGCTTGCAGACCTGGAAGCGATTTGTGATCACGTGATCTTCATCGAAGCCGGGCGCACCATGCAAAGCGGCGCGCTTGCGCAGGTAACCGGCCGCGGCCAACACATTCAGGTTAGTGTCGAACGCATGCCTGCTGAGGATGCGCTTCGTAGCGCGCTCTCAGACCTGAGTTACGAGCGCGGCGACAGCTCACTCACCGTGCATGTTCCCGTCGGCCAAGAGGTGCCGCAGATCAATGCCAAGCTGCTGCGCGTGTTGCTCGATCTGGACGCGGGCGTGCTCGAGGTGCGCCTGGGTGGCAGTCTCGAGGAGACGTATTTGGCCCAACGCAAGACGTGGCAGGCGCACACGAAGTAAAGGCCGCAATCGGAGCTCGCAGCGGCCAAACAGCGCTAGGCAGGGTCACGGCACCGACCATCCGCAAGTTGGCACGAGGGTGAGATCAGGGCAGACGCACAAGGCATGCTCGCCCCGACCGAAGCACCGCGGGTGCCCACAGGCAACTGGTGCGCTTCAGTTTCATGGGGTACGGCTTAGTCATGAGCGACAGCCACCCACCCACGCGATTGTTGGTTTTGCGAGATCGAGACGCCATCCTGGCCGCAGCACAAGCCAGATTGGGCGAGCCACAGCTCAAGAAGCTGCGCGCGCAGTTGGACGAAGCGTTAGAGCTTGCGGACGACGAGGCCACGTTGGTCATGGCCAGTATCACCGCCGCTTGGGGTTTAGAGCGTCTAAGCCCTAGGCAAGCAACCTGACTGTTGGCTAGCGCGTCTGAAGCGCCGTGCGAGCGCCAGGCTCGTTTGAAGTCTTACTGTTTCAGTATCGTGGGTTTGGGTTCCACGAGCTCGATCAACATGCCGCCGGTATCGGCTGGGTTCAGGTACGCAAGCTTGATTGAAGGCAGCTCGACCAGCCCCTTGGGCGTCACGTGTCCCGTGCGGATGCCGCGTGCTGCAAGACGCGCCAAGGCGGCGCTCAAGTCGCGCACTGTCCAGGCCACGTGATTGATGCCCGGCCGATCGCGGAGCAAGATCTCCCTGAAATAGTCCGACACCGGCTCGATCAGCTCGAACTCGGCACCACACATGCGCACAAACGCAAAGCGCGTGTCGCAGGGCTGACCGAAGGGTGGCGTGACCTCTATCTGCTCCGCCGTCAGCTCATACACGCGCGTGAAGTGTCCGAGCGTCGCCTTTAGGTCCGTCGTGATGTGGCCGACGTGCCTGAGGCCCACGATCAGGTCCTGGATGCCAAGCTGCATCATTCGTAGGCGAGCGCCTCTTTGACGTCCATGCTGGCCGCACGCCGTCCCGGAAAGAAGCCCGCAAAGGCCGCCGCACCGACGACGAACAACGTCATACGTACTGCAGTATCCGTGGGAAAACCGTAGGCCAGATTCCAGCCGCTCGTGGCGGTACCGATCACCTTTAGGAAAATGTAACCCTGGGGCACGCCCGCGATCACTCCGCATACCGACGCTGCAAGCCCGAGAAAACCTGCCTCAACCACCAGGCTCACCACGACTTGGCGACGCGTGGCACCGATTGCGCGCAGCATGCCGATTTCGCGAATGCGGTCGATCACCGCGGCGAGCATGGTGCCGATCACGCCCATGATCGCAACCAGTAAGGTTATCAGCTCCGGCGCCTTGGCGTAGGCAAACACGCTCTTGGCGACCGACGACAGCTCCTTGCGCAAATCATCGTGCAGCGTGACGAACAGACTTTGCGTGGCGCCCAAACGCTCGCGCACCGTTCTGACGATCGATTCGTGGTTGGTCTTGTCGTCAAAGAACAGATCGACGCCATCGATCTTATCGTCCTGCCAGAGTGAGCCGTACCACTTACGGTCCATCATCATCCAGCCCTGATCGTAAGAGTAGTCGACCACGACGGCGTACACTTCAAAGGACTGGGCGCCGCTGGGCGTGTCGAGCTTGATCGAGTCGCCCGCCGACAGCTTGTGAATATTGGCCATGTTTTCCGAGATGATCACGCGCTGCTTGTCGAGCAGCGCCGTCGAGCCGATAGGATCGGGGCCCTCGATCACCTGTCGACTTCGTCCCTTTTCCTTCGACTGATCGAAATAGATCTTGGTATCGATCGAGGAGATCTGCGCACGCCGACCGTTGACGTCGTGGAACACGGCGCGCACGGGGTTGATGCCGATAACACCAGGAATGTTTTGCAGTTTGTCGATCACGTTGGGAGCAAACGGCACGTGGTGACGGTCGAGCAAGGGCGAGCCGGCCG
>JBBSJC010000427.1:0-7293 GCA_038257655.1 Polyangiales bacterium
CGCTCATATGGATGGCGTGATTGCGCGCAAAAGTACAGCTAGTTTGCGGCAGCCTCGCCCCGTGCCAAAGTTGCCGCGTCTCAAACGTATCCTGAGTTGCTCGCGATGGCGAGCACCAGCTGAGTCGGGGCCATGCAAACAATCAGCTCGAAGCGAACACTCAATTATTTCACGTCTGTCGCGTCGTTCACGATGCTCTGCGTGGCCTTACTAAGTGGCTGTCATGATTTTCCAAAGGCGCCGACGTACCCGATCGACGACGCGGAATACCAACCAGGTGGCATCTCGCGCACAGGCGTGAAGGACGACCCGCCACCCCCGCTCGTGCTCTTGCCGGGCGACACGGTGACCGTCCGTACTATCAGCTCAGAGAGCTTTGAGTATCCGGGGTTGATCGTAGACAGCGAAGGCAAGCTGCACTTGCCCATGGCGGGAGCGATCGAGGTCGGGGGCCTGCCGTTGCATGTAGCGGAGAAGAAGATCGAAGAATCCCTGCAGCGCTTTGACCGCTTCGTGCGTGCGAGTCTGCTTGTCAGCGCATGGACCGGTCATACCGCGACCGTGATCGGGTCTGTGGCGAACGAAGGCGCCCGTCAGATCACGCCGGGAATGCACGTGGCGGAGCTGATTGCAGCGGCGGGGGGATTGCTGCGCACCGGGCAAGAGGGTGGTGAGGTCAACTACGTGGGTGACCTCGATGCAGCGCGGCTGGTGCGCAACAATCAGTCGTTACCGATTAGCGTGCGTCTCGCGCTGATCGGCGATCCCAAGCACAACGTGCGTGTACACGCGGGCGATCAGCTGTTCATTCCCACGGGGCTCGGCTCACGGATCGCGGTCTTGGGCCATGTGGGAGTCGGAGGCGTGATGCTGACCTATCGGCCAGGCATTCGTCTGACCGAAGCGCTAGCAAGCGCCGGCGGCATCACCATGGACGCAGACGATCGCGATATACGGGTAATCCGCGGACCGCTGGCCGATCCGCTCGTGTACGAGTGGAGTCTCGAGGCGCTCACCAAGGATCGTATCGGCGACGTGGAGCTTGCGCCGGGTGACGTCGTGTTTGTCACCGAGCACTGGGTCGCCTCCATGGGCGAGGTCATCAATCGCGTCGCGCCGCTGCTGACAGTGCTCACGAGCATCGCCAACACGTACCTGATCATCGAAACCCTCAACCGCCAACAGAATAACAACGCGAGTCCGAGCCCGGGCATCCCGTAGCCTCGTGCTTTCGCCTCTCGTTGAGGGCGTGGCAGACGGCGTGCCAGAGGCTTAGTTGTGTCGCTTGCGGCCGAGCCAAGCGACGAGCGCCGTGTGGGAGCCTGCCCAGATCGTGCCGACACTGAGCAGGGCAGCGCCGAGCAACGTGTGATGCTGGGCGACCAAATAGGAGCCCGCAAGAATGCACACGCTGACGACTAGGCCGCTGAACACGCGTCGCCCGAGTCGGTCGAGAGCGACAGGCATACCCTTATCGTTCACGGTCAGCACGAGGTCACCGCGCCGTAGGTCTTCTAGGATCTCGCCCAGTTGAAACGGCATGTCGGCCGCGGCGCCACCAAGCTTCGACATGCCGCGGATGAGCTCGTGGCTGAGCTTTTCCGGCGAATAGCGCAACCACAACAGGCGCAGAAAGTAAGGTTTGACTTCCTCGAAGACATCGAGATCGGGGTATACCTGCTTGCCTATTCCCTCGACCGTCATCAGCGCTTTACCGACGAGCATGAAGTCGGGAGGCACTTCCAAGCCGTACTTCACGGCGCCACCGATCAGGTCGCGCAGTAGCCCCGATAGCTCGATGTCTTTGAGTTGTTTGCCGAGGTACTTGTCGGCAAGCACCGTCACTTCGGCTTCGAACTCGCGCCGGTCGATCTTCTTCGTGGGCGTGCCAATGGCGTAAAGGGCATCGGTGATCGCGGAATAATCCTCACTCGCTGCGGCAACCATCAGATCGACCGTCTTGTCGCGCAGTTGAGGGGTCAGCCTGCCGACGAGGCCGAGATCGATCATCGCGATCACGGGAGGGTCGTTGGTCCCTTGCAGGATCAGGTTTCCGGGATGGGGATCGGCGTGGAAGAAACCGTCTTCGAAGATTTGTTTGACGATGATTGCGATCGCGTTCTTGGCCAGCCGCTCGCCCTGGCCGTTGCTCGTGTCGAGGTCGGTGACTTTTTTGCCGGCGAGAAACTCAAGGGTCAGGACCTTCTTCGACGAAGCCTGTCGGTACACGAGCGGAAAATGCACGAGCCCCTTCTCGAAGGTCGCGAAGTTGCGCGTGAAGCGCTCCGCATTGTCCGCCTCGAGCGTGAAATCGAGCTCCGCGGTGATCGCGCGATCGAACTCGGCTACCAGACGCACCGGTGAGTAGATCTTCGACTCGGGAACCGAGCGCTCGATCGCGTGGGCCATGAAGTACAGCAGATCGATGTCGCGCTCGA
Organism: Polyangiales bacterium; assembly: GCA_038257655.1. GTDB lineage: Bacteria > Myxococcota_A > Polyangia > Polyangiales > DASUME01 > DASUME01. Next base: position 2,439 of record JBBSJC010000427.1, read on the forward strand.
TCGTGTCCTTGATATTGGGGCGCTGTAGTTTGACGACGACATCCAGGGACTCGCCGCCCGGTACCTTGAGTCGCGCGCGATGGACCTGCGCTATCGAGGCCGAGGCCAGTGGCTTTCGGTCAAAATTTTCGTAGAGCTCCTCGAGCGTGGCGCCGAGCTGCTGCTCGAGCATCGGGCGCAGATCTTCGAAAGGCACCGGTGGCACATCATCTTGAAGCTTCTTGAGCTCGGCGATGATGTCCGCGGGCACAAGGTCGGGCCGGGTCGAAACGATCTGGCCAAGCTTGACGAACGAAGGGCCAAGCTCAGTGAGCACGAGCCGAATGCGTTCGCCCAAGCTTATCTTGATGTCTGTATCTTCGGCCTTTTTGCCGATGCCGAGCTGGGCACCCCAGCCAGTGCGCTGAACGAGCTCGCCAAATCCGTGCCGTGCTAGGACAGAGACGATCTGGCGCAGGCGCTCGAGATCGCGCACCGCGGTGATGATGGAAGCCATGCGGGCGCGAGCATAGGTCCATCACACTCGGCTTGCCATGCCCGTCGCGGCGCGCCATCACGCGGGCGGGTGCGCGGCAAATAGGCGCGGGACCCGGTCGAATTCACCAGTCCGAAATCTCACCGAAAAGCGGCTGCACTAGCCTGTGTTAGAGTGCCGCGACGGCAAGAGGGAGCACGCAATGAAGAAGGTCGAAGCCATCATCAAGCCTTTCAAGCTGGACGAGGTCAAGGACGCCCTCGGTGAGGTGGGCATCCAGGGCATGACGGTCACGGAAGTCAAAGGCTTCGGACGTACAGGCGGTAAAAAGGAAGTCTATCGTGGCTCCGCCTACGTCGTAGATTTCGTGCCGAAGGTTAAGGTCGAAGTAGTGGTCGCCGATTCGATGGTCGTGTCGGTGATCGAAGCTATCGAAAAGGCCGGCAAAACGGGTCGTATTGGCGATGGTAAGATCTTCGTCTACGAGCTCGAAGAGGCTATTCGAATCCGAACGGGCGAGCGCGGCGAAGACGCGATCTGAGACGCTGTCGAGTCGGTGCTCACGGGCCCAGGCAGCGCTCGGTTGAACGCGCGCTGTTCGTGTAGCCGAGCACTTGAACCGCCCGGGGGGTGACGCATTCTGGTCGCGCGTGGGTGCTTCGCTTTTCGCACGTCATTGCAGCGAGCCATTGACGCTCGACATCTGTCTCGGTAAGGCTTCTCGCAGATGCCAGTCGCCTCCCGAGTTGCAGCCGAAGTGCTGCGTATCCTTCCCCGTAAACATCTTTCCAACGCGATGGGCCGCCTGTCTGATCTGACGGGGCCCATGCCGCTTGTGCGCGCTGTCATCGAGCAGTTCGTGCGCGTGTACGATGTGAATATGGACGAAGCTATCGTGCCGCCGCAGGGCTATGGCTCGTTCGACGCGTTTTTTACCCGGGAGCTAAAGCCGGGTGCGCGCATCATCGACCCTCGCAAGGACGTGATCGTATCGCCCGCGGATGGGCGAATCGAAGACATGGGCGCCATCGCGTCCGGCGCGCAATTTCAGGTCAAGGGCCGGACCTATGACGCCGCCGAGCTGCTGGGCGATGCGCGCGAGGCGGATCGTTTCCGAGGTGGCTCGTTTTTCATCGTCTATCTCTCACCTCGCGACTACCACCGCGTGCATGCGCCGGTGGAGGGGCGTGTACGCTCGGCGCGTCACGTGGATGGAACACTCCTGCCTGTGAACTCGATCGGCCTTACCTATTTCCCCAACTTGTTCGCACAGAACGAGCGGGTTGTGACGATTCAGTCTTCCCCCGGCCTTGGTGATGTGGCCACCATTATGGTCGGTGCCATTGGTGTCGGGCGTATCAGCATGAGCTTTGACCCGCGAATCGCTACAAACCAGGGCCGCGCTGCGGAGGCTCTAGAATACGGGGACCAAGGGCCTGCGCTAACGCGTGGCGCGCAACTTGGTACTTTCCATTTGGGCTCGACGGCGATCGTCATGGTGGAGCCCGGCCCCTTGCGTTTTGAGCAGCGCGCAGGAGCTGTGGTGCGGATGGGCCAGGCCGTGATGTCTACGGGGGCTGCGTGAGCGATTCCTTGCGCCCAGAGCCGCTCCGGGTGCCTGTCGTCGATGTGGCGACCCGCAACAGCCTGGTGGGCCAGACGTCGCAACCCCAAGCGCAGCTCGCAGGAGGGGCGGTCGTCCAGCGCGCGGTGAGGATCGTGTCGGACCATCCGGCCCCGATGTTCTCGTCTGCGCCGCCGCCCGCGCGCGACGCGCGCCAAGAGATGCACCGGGAGCGCGCGCCTTCCATGGCGCCGCCCTCGGAGACACCAACCGTCAAGACCGCGTCGGTGCCCCCGCCTCCGCCGCTTGATTCTGATGTGGCAGGTAACGGCCAGGCTGCGGGCGCGCAACACGCGGATGAGAGCACCGGCAACCACGGTTACGCGAATGAGCGCTCCGAGCCGGGCGCGTGGCAAGCGGCAGACACCGACGAGAGCCAGCAGTACGACTACGGCGCGATGTCGATGGGAGTAGAGCCGCTCGATGGGCCGCTGGAGCTCAACGAGGACATGCCCGTACCCTCGGCCGACGCCAGCTTTGACGGCCCAGCCCTGGAAGACGAGGCGTTAGACGACGAGGCGCTTGAGGACGAGGCGCTCGAGGACGAGGCGCTCGAGGACGAGGCGCTCGACGAAGAGGAGCTGGACGCAGCCTCGCTCGAGATGTCGATCCCGCCTCCGCCACCCGCGCAAGCATCGAGCGCGCGGCGACCGGTGCCCAGCAACAACGACGTGGAGATCACGGTCTCATACGACGATGGCGACGAGGATGATCGCAGCTCGGGGGAGTTCGAGGAGCTCGACGTCGAAGCGGCCATGCGCAATGTGGCTGGGGACCACACGCGTACGCCGCCACCGCCGCCACCCGCGGGCAGGCTGTCGTCGCTTGCCGAGCCGCCGGATTTGCAGACACTCACGCGTACCGCGCGCGTCGCGGAAGCGCGCCCTTCTAAGCCACGGGCGCATCCCTGGTGGGAGGTGTTCTTCGATGATGACTACCTGCGCACTGTGCGCCCGCCGACCCATCAGCAGATCGCTCGCCAGTGCGACTTCCTCGCCAAACGACTAAGTTTGAAGCCTGGCGCGACGGTACTCGATGTCGGCTGCGGGCTTGGTCTGCAGGCCGTAGAGCTCGCCTCGCGTGGTTACCTGAGCGTGGGGCTCGACCTGTCGTTGGCGATGCTGTCACGCGCCTCAGAAGAAGCGCAGGCACGCGGTACCAAGATTAACTTCTTGCACGCCGACATGCGGGACATGAACTTCGAAGGGAACTTCGATGCGGTCATGTGCATCGGCACAAGTCTCGGGTACTTCGACGACGACACGAACAAGAAGGTGATCGAGCGGCTGTTTCGCGCGCTGAAACCCAACGGCGTCTTGTTGTTGGACGTGGTCAACCGAGATCACGTGATCCGTACCCAGCCCAACCTGATCTGGTTCGAGGGCGAGGGATGCGTGTGCATGGAAGAGAGTGAGTTCAATTTCTTCACCTCGCGTTTGCACGTCAAGCGCACGGTGATCCTCGAGAGTGGCAAACAGCGCGAGAATGAGTACTCCCTGCGCCTCTACTCACTGCACGAGCTCGGACAGCTGCTGCACCAGTTCGGTTTCCGCGTGATCGAAGTGAGCGGGCGCGAGGCGCTGCCAGGCGTATTCTTCGGCCAAGAATCGCCCAATATGATGGTGGTCGCTGAACGTCGGTCGAGCGCCGACGGCACAGGCAAGTACCCGGCGCTCGTCGACTGACACCTCGGAGCGGCCGGCCGTGTCAGAATGGGTCGCGTTCGGTGCCGCTGAGCGTGTAGCGAATCGTGCAGGGTAAGGCTTCAAATGGCCCCCCCGCCGTTTGTAAAGCGCGCGAGCAATCCGTGCCCGCGTAGCTGCTGATCCGAAAGACGTGCTCTCCCACGAGCGTGCTCAGCGGAGCATCCGCGGCGTTCTTAGCGTCCGCGTCTGCTGTGCCGCCGCCGTCTGCTGTGCCGCCGTCTGCGGCCGCGAACGAGCGCAAGCTGCCCGACAGCAGCTCATCTTGCACGAGTCGGCAGGCATCGGGCCCTGCATCGGGGCCCTCGGAAGCGACCAAGCTCGAAAAGGTAAACTTGAAGTTGTGTTTGGCGTCGAGCGTGCCCTGAACGGGCCGCTGGTCGGTGATGTGCCAGTAGCCGCGGCCACGATCTTCGCGCAACTCGACCGAGTAGCCTTTGCCATCCTGAGTAAACACGGCCTTGGGTCCGCACGTGTTCTCAACCAGGGTCATGACCACCCTGTAGGTTCCGACCGTATCGCCGGGAAGCTGGTTTGTGCAGCTCAACAGCAGCCAAGGGGCGAGAGCCAACGCGCGCTTCATCCCTCGTGGCTACCGCTGCCGAACGTAGCGCGTCCAGAAAACGGTCAAGTTGCGGGTGCGAGGGGCACCGCCGGCGCGGTAGGTGTAGCCGGCGCGGGCGCTGACTTGGTCGTGGCCGGAGGCTTGGGCCGATAGAGCTCTGTCCTGCCGGGCGGCAGGAGCTCGATCTCGAAGCGCGCTGGACTCCCAATCACATGGCCACTCGTGACCGTGCTCGTGATGCGCTTTCGCAGCTGCGCGGCCAGACTCTCGGCACGACCGGCTGCGAGCTTGTCGTCAGCGGGGGCCAACATCACCACGCGCAGGCTGCCCTGGCGGTGATTGCGTTTGGCGTAGTCGCTCACGGTGTCCACGAGCTTGCCGACGTTGCGCACCTCAGCCTTACCGTCGAGGAACTCGGGCATGTTCGTGGGCAGGATCCGTTGACCGCTGACGACTATCACCATGTCGCCGTCCGGACAGCCATCGGC
>JBBSJC010000428.1:0-7282 GCA_038257655.1 Polyangiales bacterium
ACAGGCAGGCACGTGTCCGAAGGCGCAGGATGCGCTTCAGGATGCAGTGTTCTTCCGACTGGGACTCGGCGACGACGAGAAGGCGCTAGCTGACGCAAAGCTCTACGAAAAGAACTACGCCAAGAAGTACCCGCGCGAAACATCGCAGGTCATCTACTCGCTCGCATCGATTTACGAGCGTCAGAGCGACTGGCAGAAGGTAGCCGAGCACTATCAGAGCTACCTGAAGAAGTACGGTCGCCAGGCGCTGCCCAATGAGGAGCTGCGCGCCAACGTGCAGATCGGCGTGGCACTGTGGAAGCAGAACAAGAAGCCGGAAGCCGAGAAGTACTTCAAGGCGGCGACGAAGATCTGGACCTCGGGCGCTCCCGCCAAAATCGAGAAGCTTGCGGGCGGCGACGCAGAAAAAGCTGCCAAATGGCTGGCTGAGGGCAGTCAAGCCACCGCACAAGCCCTCTGGTACTTGTCTGAGTATCAGTTCGCCGAATTCGCAAAGATCAAGTTCCCCGAGCTTAAGGGTGGGGCGGATCTGAAGAAGGTGAACGAGTGGGCCCAGGGACCGTTCGTGAAATGGATCGAGGCCAAGGGTAAGGCACTGCAGGCAGCTGAAGTGGCTTACGGTAAGGTCCGCGAGCTCAAGGCTCCCATGTGGGACATCGCAGCAGCCGAGCGCGTCGGCGTCATGTACCGGACCTTCGTGGACGAGTTCCGCGATGCGCCGGTGCCTGACGAGATCAAGAAGGATCCGGAGCTGATGGACATCTATCTCGGTAGCTTGGATGAGAAGTCCCAGCCCTGGGTGGTCAAGGCTACGGGCGCATTCGATTTCTGCATGACCCTTGCGACGCAGGTGCGTTGGTTCAACGAGTTCTCGCAGCAGTGCGAACAAGAGCTCAACCGTCTTGACCCGCGCAAATACCCGCTCGCTGCCGAGCTACGCGGAGCACCGAACTACGTGCAGCAGAAGGTGGCGGAGCCTGTGGCTGCGCAAATCGGCCGCACGGATGAAGAAGAGTAAGGGGGCGCTCATGAGCAACCAATCATCCGCAGCCCAACTAATTCAATCGAACGGACGTTGCAGCATGGCGCATCAATCCTTTAGGTCGTCTCTGATGAGCGTGCGTCCCGCGCGATCGATTCGCTCTGCAATCTGCGTCCTCGCGTTGGCCGCCACCGCCTGCGGTGGTTCGGCGGGCGCGGGCGGTACGACAACTCCTGCAAACGCTGCCAAGGACGCTCAAGGCAACGTGGTCAAATCGTCGTCAGGTGTCGCTGTCTCGAAAGAAGCAGAGAGCGCCTGGAAGGACGCGATTGCTAGCTTTGAAGCAGCGGAAAAAGCGGGCTGGAATGCCGCGACCTGCGAATCGGTCTCTTCCGACTTCGCGCGAGCGAACAAGGAACAGGGCGGTCGCTTCGCCGAGGCGATTTACATGTCGGGCCTCTCGCTCGATCGCTGCGGCAAAACGGCCGACGCACAGAAGCGGTACAAGGAAGCGCTCGAGCTCGATCCCAAACAATGCGGCGCGCGCGTCGGTATCGGTATCCACGACTTCCAAGAAGGTCGCGATCAGCAGGCCTACGCAGCGTTCGATCGCGCGGTTCGCGACGATGCCCGTTGCACGGAGGGCTACGTCAATCTCGCCATGATGCAGATGGCGCGCGACGGCGCAAAGAGCGAGGAGGCGTTGAACAATCTACGTCGCGCACTCGCTATCGATGCGCAGTACCTGCCGGCCTTCAACCAAATGGCGCTCCTGTTCCTCGGGCGCGCCGAAGACAACAAGAAGATGCTCGATCTGGCAGCCGTCGTGTGCCGCCAGGCCCAGCTGATCAACCCCAATTACGCGCCGATCTACAACACGTGGGGCTTGATCAACGTGCGCAAGGAAAACGTCTTCGACGCCCTGCGCATGTTCGAAAAGGCCAGTCAGCTCGACGATACGATCTTCGAGTCACACATGAACTTCGGGCAGATCACGTTGAGCTTCCGCGGCTACGAGGATGCGCGAAAGGCTTTCACACGCGCCGTTGAGCTCAAGCCCAAAAGCTACGACGCGCACCTCGGGCTCGGCGCCGCCCTTCGCGGTCTGGGCGATGCCGCGGCTGCCAAGACCCAGTACGAGGAAGCGCAGAAGCTGAGTGCGGCTCGTGCAGAGTCTTACTTCAACCTCGGCATCCTCTATCAGGACTACATGTCGGGCTCGGTTGCGGACATGAAGCAGGCCCTGAGCTACTTCGACCAGTTCGTGTCGCGCGCCCAGGGCAATCCGCAATACAAGCCCGTGGTCGCAGACATCGAGCGTCGCTGCGGTAACGACGATGCGAAGAAAAAGCGTCGCTCGAGCAAGACCTGCCGTCCCGGTCGCCGACAGAACATTCAGCTCGCGATCGAGGCCCTCGCGGCCATGGCCGAGATGGAAAAGCAGTCGGCTGCTACACCCGCTCCACAAAAGTGAAGCATGACCCCCGTGCGTATCCCACTTGATGGGGAGGGCCGGGGGCCTGCATCGTGTTTTCGGATTCTTGTCCCCGCTTTCTTGGAACAAGCAGACCCATCGGGTGTCGCAATCGACAGAGCCCCGTGGAGCTTTGGGTGCAGCGCAGCTGTCGCGCAGGAGATGGACCAATGAAAAAGCTCATGATTTTGGCAACCCTGGTCGGCATGTTCGGGGTCTCGGTCACTGCCGCAGCGCAAGATGAAGCCGGGGCGGGCGCGCCGGCGGAAGCACCGGCTGGAAAAGATGCCGCGACAACCACCTACGACTTCGACGATGACCTCGTCACTGGCGATTTGGTTCGTCCTGACGGTGAGAACCTCGTCGTTCGTCGTCGGGGCCAGCGCGCTTCGCTGATTCAGATCCGTGAACACTTCATCCCGGAGATGCTCAAGTCGGTCGAGAATCTCTGACCGGGCCGCGCTGCGATCCCGGCATTTTTCTTTTGAAGTTCCAAGGTTTTCGCGGCCTGAGTGCCGCTGTTGGAGGCGACGGTGTCCAATCCCAGGGTCCCCATCAAGTTTGAGCTCTACCGCGGCGACGAATATCTTCGCTCGGAGACTTTTGACGAGCCGATTATCAAGATCGGTAAGGTGGCATCGAGCCACCTGAGACTCGATGACGAGTCGGCGTCGCGCATGCACGCGATGATCGAGGTCACGGGTCCAGATGAGGTGCATGTGATCGATCTCGGATCGGCCACGGGTACCTTCGTCAACGGCCAGAAGAGCACCAAGGCCCGCCTTCAAAATGGCGACGAGATCATGATCGGGGAGACCCGAATCCTGATCGAAATCGGCGCAGACGTCGGCGTCAATGATGACGAAGCCACGATGGCCGTCGACCGCAGCGCGGCGGGCTTGGATTTCCTCGCGATGGCGGCAGAGCACGCAGACCCCTCCGCACCGCCTCCCGTGTATGGCGAGCAGTCGGTGGTTCCAGCCATGGCGCCCCCGTCGGCTCGTCCGCCCGCTCGTCCCGCACCGAAGGGCACCTTGATCGGCATGGCGGCAATTCAGCCAGGTGGCCAGCCAGGCGCGATGCCGGCGTCGATTCCGCCACCCAGCGCATTTCCGGCTCCTCGCGCGGGCTCGCTACCGCCGGCGGCGCCAGGTGCAGCCCGCCCTGGTCTGCCCAATCCGTTCGCTGCGCCCGCTCCCGCGCCGCAGGCTTATGCCCCGCAGGCCTATGGTCAGCCTTCCTTTGCTCAGCACGACGACGCCGCCATGCAAGCGCATGACGGACGTGATGATCACGGCCACGATGAAGATCCGGAGCAGTACCGCTATGGCCTGGTTGCGAGCGGCCCGCCCGTCAATCCAGACGAAGTCGAGACGTCGGACCGCGCCCTCGAAGTCATGGTTATGTGGGGCGACAATAGCGTGCTCGTCGTTGAGCATCTGTCACCGGTGCGCTCGTTTTACGTAGGCGACGGCACCGACGACAAAGGTCGACCGACGTCAGACTATCTGATCTCCAGCGAGCTGCTGGGCACCGAGCGCATGCCGATCGTGGTCGACGCGGGTGGTTCGGGTGCGGTGGTGATTCCTGCCGGCTCTTCGGGTGAGATCAGCGTCGGTAGCGACCGCATGAGTGTCGCAGACGTTGTGGCCAGTGGACGTGCGCAGGTGTGCTCCGAGATGGCCGGTGCTTACCAATACCCGCTGCCGCCTGGCGCTACGGCGCGTATTCAGTATCGCGGTCTGACCTTTGTCGTCCGCCCGGTGAATGCGGGCAAAGCGATCGGTTTTGCGGGCACGGGCATCGCTTGGAAGCAGCATGCTTGGACGATCCTGTCCTTCGCCCTGCACGCTCTCTTCTTGCTCTCGATGTACTTCATGCCTCCGGGAGGGTCGGCGCTGTCGCTCGATCTGCTCAACGAGGATTCTCGCCTGGCCAAGTACTTGATGGAGCCCCCTGAGACCATCGAGGAAGAGACCCCGGATTGGCTTCAGAACTCCGAAGCGGAGGACACTGAGGGCGGCAAGGGCAAGCGTCACAAAGATGACGAAGGTCAGATGGGCAAGGAAGAGTCCAAGAAGACCAAGAACAAGTACGGCATCGAAGGCCCACCGGACAACCAAGACGCGCACATGGCGCGAGAGCAAGCCAAGGAGCAGGCCACGACGGCCGGTATTCTCGGTGTGTTGTCACAGTCGACGGGCGCCTGGAACTCGCCAACCTCACCTTACGGTCAGGACACCGCACTCGGTTACGATCCCATGAGCGCGCTTGGTGCGTTGATGGGTGATCAGATCGGCGAGAACTTCGGTTTCGGCGGTCTCGGTCTGCGCGGCACCGGTCGGGGTGGCGGCGGTACGGGCGAGGGCACGATTGGTCTTGGCAACGTGGGTACGATAGGTCACGGCGGCGGCGGTGGCACGGGTTCCGGCTACGGCCGTGGTGCAGGTGGCTTCCGTGGTCGCGACGCCAAGGTTCCGCAGATTCGCTCGGGCAACGCCGACGTGCGCGGTTCCCTCTCGAAGGAAGTCATTCGTCGCGTGATTCAGCGCCACATCAACGAGGTGCGCTTCTGTTACGAGCAGGAGCTGAATCAGCGCCCCGACATCTCAGGTCGTGTGCAGATCAAGTTCATCATCTCGCCGTCGGGGGCTGTGCAAGCGGCCAACGTCGAGAACTCGAGCCTGGGTGCAGCGCGCGCTGAGCAGTGCATCGCGCAGGCGGTGCGGCGTTGGACCTTCCCGGCACCGGATGGCGGCGGCATCGTGGTCGTAAGCTATCCATTCGTGCTCGAAGCGGCGGGAGGCTGATCTCCATGGCTATCAGGCTGATCGGCACGCGTCTCGGGACGCTCGCTTTGGTGCTTGCGCTGGGTGCCGGCTGTTCGCGCGCCAAGGTCGAGTCCATGGATCACATGAACCAGGGCGTCGTGCTCGCCACTCAGAAGCAGTATTTAGAAGCTGTCGAGCAGCTTGAGCGCGCCACGGCGATCGATCCTCAGAACGACCAAGCCTTCTTCAATCTCGCCATCGTCCACATGGAGATGCGTAAGTACGAACGGGCAAAGGAAGATCTCACGCGCGCGATCGCGGTGGCTCCCGAGAGCGCCGCATACCAGGAGAAGCTCGGCACGGTCCTGATTGAGATCAAGGACTGGAACGGCGCACGCAAAGCGCTTGAGAAGACGATCGAGCTCGAGCCATCGCTCTTCAAGGCTTATTACAAGCTGGCTCAGGTACTCGAGGAGCTCGATGACCAGCAGAGCGCGCTGGAGCGGTACACCGCAGCCATTGAGCGCGGACCGAGCTTCCTGCCTGCCTACAACGCGCTGGGGCGCATGTATGCGGACCTGGGATATCTCGATCACGCCGTGCAGGTCTGTCAGAGCGCTTTGAAGGTCGCCCAGGGGGGCTCTGAAGAGGCCGCCAAGATTCACAGCTTGCTCGGCACCGTCTACCAGCAACAGCAGAAGTTCGACGAGGCCACCCAGGAGTTCCGAGCGGCCCTCGAGATCGTTCCGACCATGCGCGATGCTGTTTTTTCGCTCGGCTGGACTTACGCTCTCCAGGGAAACAAGGAAGAAGCCAAGCGTTACCTCAAGAAGTTTTTGTCCGTGGCGGGCGATGCGCCCCAGCATTATCAGAAGGCTGCACGGGACAAGCTGAGTGAGTTACAAGAAGGCTACTGAGGCAGATTTGCTTCCTGGACAGGCTTTCTTACTGAACGTCCCTTCCCTCGTATCCGGTTCAATCAGGCCACCTGACTTCCTTGAGAAGCCGGGTGGCTTCTTGGTTTGAAGGGCACGCGCAAGGTTGAGCGCGGGTCCACGAATCGTGAGCGCACAGGCGAGTTTGCACGCGCAGTGCGTTTTCACGATCGGACCTGCTTGAAGACTGGTAAACATTACACAGGGATGCGATTTTCCGGACCCGTCCGCTCAGCGGGCGTGAGACGAACGTGGAATCTTTCCTGCCCACTCACGATGGGTGAGTGAGGGCAGTGTCCCGGTGGTGCGCTTGGCGCGCTCTCCCGGTTGCATGGAGGCTTCGGTGTCAGATCAGGACATGTCGCAGAACGACGAACAGCTGACCGCTTCGAACGAGCTGACGTCGGAAGAGCAGGGGCAGCTCAAGGCACTCGACGAGAACTTGCAGAAGTTCGAAGGCTTGAAGCGCTGGTCCGATGTGATCAAGACGCTGATCGCAAAGGCGGAGCTGATCAAAGAGCCCGCCGACAAAGTTGCGAACTTCGCACGAGCGGGCGAACTCTACATTGAGAAGAGCTCTAACCAGGCCGAGGCGATCAAGTGTTATCAGCGAGTGCTCGACATCGACCGGACGAACGTCGATGCGATCACACGTCTGAAGGACATGTACGAGAAGCGGCGCGACTGGGAAAAGCTAGTCGACGTGATGCGTGCAGAGATCGAGCTGCTTGATGAGGACGACAGGCCCCTGCGTTACGCCGAGGTTGCCGAGCTAGCGACACAGCGTCTGCGCAAGCCTGAAGTTTGCATCGAGCTGTGGCAGAAGGTGCTCGAGTTCGATGCAACCAATCCGAAAGCGATCGAGGCGCTGGCAGGGTTGTACGAGAAGTCGCGCGACTGGGAGCCGCTGACCAAGGTGCTCGAGCTGCAAGCGGAGAGCACGACGGGGGAGAATCTCGTCGCCCTGCTGCTCAAGCTTGGAAGCTTGTATGGCGACAAGCTCAACGACGACCGCGGTGCTGTGCGTGCTTTTGAGCGTTTGCTCGAGTTGCGTCCGGACGAGCGTCGCGCCCAGGAGCAGCTCAAAAAGCGTTACGCCGCGCTGCGCGACTGGGAGCCG
>JBBSJC010000429.1:0-7267 GCA_038257655.1 Polyangiales bacterium
GCATACCAAGGTATCGGCCAAGGCCGACCGAAGTTGCTCCCGTCGCCGTCAAGGCTCACGACCAGGACAACGCTCACGCCCACGTGGAGAAAACGTCCTGGCAGCCCTAGTGATCACCTACTTCTGGGGACCTGTACTTAGATGTCTGCCCTGGCTGCAAAGGGTAGGGGCAGGGCCCACTCAGCACGGAGCATGGGGCACCTTACTCATCGTTCCTGAGGACTACGCAACGCAGCGTGCTGAAGGCTCAGCTGGTGATGGCGAATCGCGCGTTCGAGAGACAGCGTCACGATGTCTAGGTCGAAGGGTTTGGTAATGAAGTCGAAGGCGCCCGTGCGCCTCGCCTCCACGGCGGTCTGAATGCTGCCGAAGGCCGTGATCACGATCACCGGCAGGCCGGGGATGCTCCCCTTGATGGCCCGGCACAGCTCGAGACCGTTCGCGTCACCCATGCGCAAATCCGTCAGCACGACGTCAAAGTGCGCGCCCTCTCGCGTGAGCGCCAGCGCTTCGGAGGCGTTGGTACGCCACACAACCGAGAACCCTCGGAGCGAGAGCGCCTCTTCGAGCATCTCACAGCTCTCGCGATCGTCGTCGACCGCCAAGACTCTTCCACGCGCCATGATCCTGTCCTGCAAATGCCCCAGGAGAGTGCAAGTCTGCGGCCAAGCGGGCAGCCGTTGGGACTCACACCGGACGTGCCGCTCACGCGAAACGAAGCGAGCGCAACTTGTCTGCTGCTGGCATGTCGCTTGCTCGATTCGTGTCTCACGCTCCCTCAAGACCGTAAGACCGTGAAGAGTGGCGCTATCAGAGAATACGACGTGTCGCACAATCCGACACGAGCTGCAGAACGCAACGTGACGCGCGTGGGGCTCGCAGCACGTTGCCTGCTCTCCTTGGCAACGAAAGTAACCACACCATGACATTCGAAGGGTTTATGCGCATACCATCGTACCGCGGATCGCTCCATAATTGCTCGGCAGTGGGCCTCCTGTGCCTGACTCTTGCGGCTTGCGGAGGTGGAGCGAACGGCGGAGCCGGCAACGCTCCTGGTGAGAACACGGGCGGTGGCGAGAACAATAATTCGCAGGGTTCCCACGGCGGCACGGGTACCAACAGCGGTGCGGATCGCGATGGCGGTTCCGAGATGGATGGCGGCGACAGCGGGGGCGACGGGGCGTGCAAGGACAGCTGTGCGGTGGACGACTGCGGTGAGTTCGTAAGCGATGGATGCGGGGGCCACCTCGTATGCCAGAGCGCGTGTAGTGTTGGTCAGGTCTGCGGTGTGCTGCGTCCTGACAAGTGTGACTACCCTCCTCCGGCAGCCTGCCTACCCAAGACGGCAGGCGACGTATGCACGGGTAAATGCGGTCCGGTCGAGGACGGCTGTAGCGACGTCGTGCTCTGTGGCGCTAACAATGGTGGTGTTACCTGCGGTGCCGCTCAGTACTGTCAGGGCGCAACTTGCGTGGACACGGCGACTTGTGCTCCCAAGAGTGCTGCGGAAGTCTGCTCGGGCAAGTGCGGTGTCATAAGCGACGGCTGTAGCGACGTCATCTTCTGTACGGACCAGAACGGTGGCCTGAGCTGCGGCGCAGGCAAGAAGTGTGATGAGAGTGGCAACGGGCTGACTAGCAACACCTGCGGCGACTTACCGCCCGATACCTGCGTTCCCGAGGAGCCTGCCGTCGCATGTGCCAGCAACTGCGGCATCGTGAGCGATGGCTGTAGTGACCAGATCGATTGTGACCTATCTGGTTTCGGTTGCGCAAACGGGGAGAGCTGCGGCGGCGGAGGAACTCCTGGTGAGTGTGGTAGTGGCACGGTCTGCACGCCCATTCCCGAAGCCGACGTGTGCGCGGGCAAGTGTGGATTCATGCCTGATGGGTGCGGCGCAGGCTATCTGTGCAGCACCGGCAATGGCGGCCAGACTTGCGATGCAAACGCCGGCGAGAGCTGTGGCGGAGGTGGCGTCGTCAACCAGTGTGGTAAGGCCGCGTGCGTGCCTAAGACCAAGCTCCAGGCCTGCCCCGGAAGCGGTAGCTACAAGAGCTGCGGAAAGGTATCCAATGGCTGCGGAGACCTTATTGATTGCGACGGTTGCGCGCAGGGCCAAAGCTGCGGGCTGCAGACCGCAAACATCTGCGCTGACATCCCGTCCTGTCAACCGAGCGCGGTCGGCGTTGCCTGCGCAGGCAAGTGCGGCACGGTACCGGATGGTTGCGGCGGCACCTACAGCTGCAGCAGCAGCAATGGCGGCGTGTCCTGCGGAACAGGCGAGTATTGCGGTGCAAGCCAGGCGAACACCTGTGGTGCCCCCCAAGTAACATGCACACCCAAGACCTGCAGTCAGCTCGGCCATAGCTGCGGCTTGGCCTCGGATGGTTGCGGCCATGTGATCAACTGCTGGCCAGGCTGTTCGCCGAGCAATGCCAACTGCGCAGGCAGCTGCGCAAGTGGCTCGGCCTGTCTTTCTGCGGCAGGCACTTCGGCGCAGTCATGCGTGCAGGGAGCACCCTCTTGTACAGGTTCCCTGTGCAACACTGTTCCTACTAGTTGCGCCGCGGCATCGCCGACGCGGCTGACTGGCACCGTGCGTACACCTGGTGTGTTGAGTGGTGGCTCGTATATCAACCAGCTGCCGATCCCCAACGCGCTCGTGTATATCCCAGCCCAAGCCAACAGCGACTTGCCCGGCATCTTCGAGGGCGTCGATGCCAACAACTCCCTGTCTTGCGGACGCTGCACGGACGAAAAGCTCGTTGCAGACGGCGAGTCTGTGCTGGCGGCAGCGGTAAGCGACTTCAAGGGTCAGTTCACTTTAGAAGGTCGGATTCCGGTCGATACCGCTTTCAGGCTGGTGATCAAGATCGGCAAGTGGCGTCGCGTGGTTCAGGTTCCCGCGGGCATTGCCCAAGCCTGCGCGAGCAAGGCGCTTGCCCTGGACTACACGCGGCTACCCGCGAGCGCGAACGACGGGTTGAATGGCACGCACCTCCCTAAGATCGCGATCTCGACTGGTCAGGTAGATGAGATGGAATGCGTCTTCCGCAACATCGGGGTAAAGGACACAGAGTTTACGGTTCCATCGCAGAGCGGCAGCATCCATATGTACCGATCCAATGGTGCGCGCATGGGGGCACCGAGTACGACCGTGTGCAGCGGACAATACTGGGACGGGTCGCGCAATCGTAACTGTTCGAGCAGCAGCAACATAGGCTGCAAGAACAGCTACGCCGGCTGCTCGTGGGGAATCGACAACGTGTCCGTGGCCGATACCACGCTATTTGCCAGTCAGAGTACGATCAACGGCTACGATCTGGTGGTGTTCGACTGCGAAGGCAGCGAGCAGCGCCACGGCGCGACCGAAGGCGCGCGTATCGAATCCTACGTCAATGCGGGCGGACGCATGTTCGCAAGCCACTTCAGCTACGTCTGGATCGAAAGCAACGGCACACTTAATCAGTCGGCAACTTGGGGCACAAGCGGTTCCGCAAGCTCGGGAACGGGCTTCATCTCATTGCCTTCCGGCCCCACGGCACGTACGGGTGCCAATGCGGTCAAGAGTGTCTTGTTCAGGGATTGGCTCGACTGGCAGGGAGCTCTGACGGGTACCACGGCCAACGTACTTAACAATCCCACCACCCCTCAGTTCGCGATTACAGACCCGCGTGATCGCGCGGGAGCGAGCGTGGGTGCGGCCACGGATGAGTGGGTGTATCGCACGAGCAGCGGCGCGAAGGTGCAGCAGCTCTCGTTCAACACACCTTATGCTGCTAGCGAGCAAGCGATCTGCGGACGCGTCGCCTATAGCGGGTTCCATGTCGCGAGCGCCTCAGACAACAGCGGCCTGTACTTCCCGGATGTGTGCACGGGCGGCGAGCTGAGCGCGCAGGAGAAGATCCTAGCTTTCATGCTGTTCGATCTTTCGACCTGCGTGTCTGCGGGCGACCCGCCACAGCCACCCGCGTGTACACCCAAGACCAGCGCGCAACTGTGCCCTGGCGAAAACGACGCCTGCGGTTACGTGGCCGATGGCTGTGGCGGTGTCGTCAACTGCGCGGGCTGCAGCGCAGGCTTCTTTTGCGACGGAAACACCTGCCGTCCCCAAGAATGCACTCCTGCGACTTGCACTTCACTTGGATTCACCTGTGGACTGCACGCAGATGGCTGCGGCGGTGTCGCTCGCAACTCCCAGGGAGCGGAGAGCTGCGGCACCTGTAGCGACGGTCAGATCTGCGGCCTGGGTGGTCCTGGCTTGTGTGGAACGCCGAGCTGCACGCCCATCCCTGTGGGCACCGCCTGTCCTGCGAACTCGTGCGGCCTCGTCAGCAACGGCTGCGGCGGTACCTATGACTGTGGATCATGCACGAACGGACAGGTATGCGGCGGAGGAGGCAGCAACCTCTGCGGCCCTGGGAGCTGTGCGCCGATCAGCAAGGCTGCGGCGTGTGCGAGTAAGAACTGTGGTCTAGTTGGCGATGGCTGTGGCGGCAGCTACGAGTGCGGCTCCTGCATTGCGCCTGACAGCTGCGGCGGTGGCGGCCAGGCCAACGTGTGCGGTCATCCGGTGTGCACACCCCTTACCAAGGACATGGCTTGTAGCGGTCTGCAGTGCGGTTGGGTGAGCAACGGCTGCGGCGGCGCGATCCAGTGTGGCACCTGCCCAGATGGAGGCGTGTGCGGCGGCGCGGGGCCCAACCTTTGTGGCAACTCGTGTGCTCCGACCACGTGCAGTGCCGCGCAGGCCCAATGTGGTGCGATCTCGGATCAATGCGGCAGCGTGCTCAACTGCGGCAGCTGCCCGCTAGGCCAGAGCTGTGGCGTCAACGGCGCGAACAAGTGCGGTACAGGCACACCTTGCATGCCGCGCGACTGCAGCCAAGCGGGTGCACAGTGCGGCCTCGTCGGAGATGGCTGCGGCGCCGTGCTCGATTGCGGCCCATGCACGCAGCCTGGGTTTACCTGCGGTGGGGCAGGCCAGGCTAACCAGTGCGGCATCGGAACCGGAGGCTGCAACAAGCTGACGTGTCAGGGACAGAACGTGCAGTGCGGGGCGGCCAGTGACGGCTGCGGCGGTCTGCTCGACTGCGGTGGCTGCTCACCGGGGTATGGATGTGAACGCGGTGCGTGCGAACAGCTACCACCCATCATCCTTTGAGCGGGATCATCTCGCTGCGCGAGTTCCCACGGGGAAGGTTCCCCCCCCCGAACAATCCACCCGACCCGCCAAACCTTACTGTCACGATCCCGCGCCGCTCCAAGTCAGGAATGCGCAAGCCTCGCGCCGCCCGGCGGCTCACTCGTGCCCCGCGAAGGCTCACGCAGCTCAAGCTCGTACGGCGATGTGATCGTGCGCGCCCCTACTGCCGCGAGTAGCGCAAACTCGTCGTCCGGCGCAATCCGCAGGTCCTCGATCATGCTCCGCACGTCTTCGCGCTCGATCGGTGGCACCCGCACCAGAAAGAAGGGCCAGACTTGTTCGCGGAGCCTCTTCCACGGAGAACGTGAGCTACTCATGACGCACCTACTCCATCAAGATACGGCCGGACGCGATCTCTTGCACATATCGCTCAGTCGAGCATGCCGGACCAAGGCGAGATGGCCGACATCGCTGCCCAATATGTCGGCGCGCTAACGACTCCAGCGAGATAAATCCAGGTACTCCCGCTAGCTGAAATCGCGCGCGTTGCTCTTGGTGGTCCGCGAAATTCGCCAAGTCATGTCACACGAACCAGCGCCGGGTTCTGCCCGCTACCATGACGGACAACCCACCCCTTGCTGCTGCGCCAGGCAGAGCGCGCAAAACAGCCATCACGCAGTGTCTTCTGGCCCTGACACTCGCGACCACCGCCCTGCTCGCTCCTGGTACCGTGCAGGCCGACGATACCGGATCGGTTGCTGAGAACACGGACCACGAGCGCCTGTTTTTCGAGCTGGGCCTCGGGCTTAATGGCGCGAGAAAGACAGCGTACATCGGGCGCCTGGAGCAGTTCGGCTTCGAGAGTCACCACAGCAGTGACGGCTTGGTCTCGGACGCTTCTCCGTTGGTGGCCACGGCTGCGATGGGGTGGATGTTGAGCGAGCACCTGGGCGGCCTGCTGCGCTATGAGGGGCTCGAGCGGCGCAGCTACTATCGGGACCTGTCTGGACCCTCAGGCAAGAGCCGCGAAGAGACCTTCGCGTGGGCGACTCGTGCGGTGTCCCTGGGCCTGCGGGCCCGTGTGCCGCTCGCGGGCGAATGGCTCTCGCTCTACGGCGAAGCCGACGTGGGTCTCGGGATCGGAGCCACGAGCATGACCGGCGACGGTGTCGATCACAGCGAGCGATACTTCGGCCTGACACTCGGTGGTCGTGCGGGCGTACAAGCCCATGCGGCGCGCTCCTTCGGTTTCTTTCTCGAAGCGGGGTACACGTACGCGCCCGTGATCGAGAACTTACTCGGAGAAACCCACGACGATGGCGGAGTCGCGATCGCGACCGGCATTCGCGTGCGCACCCTGGGAGGATCGTGGTGATGAAAACCTCAACGAAGCGTCTGCCGCTCATTCTGCTTTTCTCGTCGCTGCTGCTCGGCGCCTGTCTGGAGAGCGTCGTAGAGAATCCTGCTTTCGACCTGTGGTGCGGTGAATCTCTGTGCTCGTGGGACCTCGACAGCGGTCGCATCGATCGCGTACCCACCTGGCACGCAAAGGACCACGGCGTGTCCTTCCGCGACAAGAACACTCAGATCTCCCAGTTCACCGACGATGCCTCCCTGCGCTGCCTGCATTTTGAAGTGATCGCCGACGCAACATCCGCGGCACGCATGACCCTGGCCCTCGACTTCGACGACGATGGTCAGATCGAATGGGAGAAGACGCTCCCCGCCTCCGATTGGAAGACGCTCGAGCTCTGGGTCAACGCTCCCGACGAGCACCAGGGCGTGCGAGTCATCGCCCGTAAGGAAGGCTCAGGACGAGCGGTGCTCGCGCAACTGCGCGTCAGCGACGATGGCAGCTGTGCGAACTTCGCGGACGACACCTGACGCAGCACGGCGTTCCGGGCTCGGTGTGCTGCAATGGCCCCTGGATGCGGGGGGCACCAGATGGAGTGCGGCACCAGTTCGACCAGGTCGACACGCGCGCCGCTGAACACGACCTCGACGTGAATCTTCGGATGCTGCCGAACGAAATGGGCAATGGGTAAGCTCAGCAGGAGGCGGTTGCCGGTTGGACCTGAGGATGCGGTGATGCGCACTACGCCGCGCGGCTCGTGCTCGGCA
>JBBSJC010000430.1:0-7245 GCA_038257655.1 Polyangiales bacterium
GAAATCAGAGTGGGCTCGTAGCGACGCTCCATGTCGCCAAGCCCCAGCTGAACACCGTCGTCATTGACGCCCCAACAGTAAGCTTCGGATGCGCGCAGGCCGCAGCTGTGAAACTTGGCGGTCGCAACCTGGGTCCAGTCCGATGCATCGCCAACGCGCGCAGGAGTGCTGCGCGATTCGATGTCGCCAAGCCCGAGCTGACCTTCTTGGCCGCGTCCCCAACAGTAAAGGGCGCCGCCCGTACGAAGCGCGCAGGAATGAAACCACTGAACGCGCACGTCCGCCCAATCGGTGTCGCTGCCCACTTGCACGGGCGCATTCTTGCGTGTGTCGGGCGCAACACTGAGGCCGAGCGAGCCTTCCGCGTCGGTACCCCAACAGTAAAGTCGGCCGTCTGCTTTGACCGCGCAGGTGTGGCGCATCGCAGTGGAGACTCGCTTGTAGTCGCTGTCGCTGCCGACGCGCGCCGGAGCGCGTAGTTGCATAAGCTCGGGCATCGTACCGCCCTGTCCATCGGTATTGCGCCCCCAACAATACAACGCGCCCTCGCGCGTGATGCCACAGGCGGTGCCCTGTCCGAGCGTCACCTCGCGAAATGAAAAGCCGCCGGACACGCGTGTGGGTGACGGCACGTCGGGCGAATCGTAAGGATCGTTCAAACCGAGCTTGCCTTCGAAGTTGTCGCCCCAGCAGTACAGACTGCCGTCGCTGCCAATGCCGCAGCTGTTGTAGCCGCCGCAGCTGAGCTGCACGAACGGCATGCCTTCGACGCGTGTGGGGAGCGTTCGAGGATTGAAATCACCCACGCCGAGCTCACCATGCAGGTTCTTGCCCCAACAGTAAGTGAGGCCGTCCGAGCGGATTGCGCAGGTGTGTACCTCTCCTCCGCATACGTCGAGCCAGTCGGCCCGGTCACCGACACGCGCTGGTTTTCCGCGCGCCATGAGATCGCCCAAGCCAAGCTGACCGTAGTCGTTGTTTCCCCAGCAATACAGCGCACCGGCGTCGATCGCACACGTATGATCGAGACCCGCATTGAGAGTGCGGGCGTTGCTCGGGAGGGCCGCGGCGTCGGAGCCAACCTCGTTCGCGTCCGCGTCGCCTTTGCTGTCGCTCCCGCCACCTGTTCCAGCATCGCGCGCGGATGCGGGTTCGAACACCTTGACCTCCCGCGAGCAAGCGGCGGTCAGCATCGTGATAGTAAGGATTGCGAGCCAACGCATCATCGCTCGACTCCGAGACCAATGCTGGTCTGGATGATCAGTCCGTCGATGCGGGAGAGCGTTCGCACGCCGTTCGATACCCGTGCGCCGAATAAGGCGCTCCCCGCTCCAGCACCGAACGCGAGCGACAAGGCACGATAAACGCGGATGCGAGTGTGAGCCACGAGCGCCGAAGTTACGATCGTTTGGAGGCTACTTTGGCCTTGAGCGTTCGTGTCGCTGGTTCCTTCGAACGTAAGCAGCTCAAGCGCGGTACGCAGCCCGAGGCACAAACGCAACCTGCGCGTTTTTCGCGGCAGGCATGCGCCAAGCGTAAGCGCCCCGACCGGACCCGACACGGAGACAGACCCTTCTGCCACCTTACGCTTTAGCGCAGAGGAGAAGCCCGCTCGGCCTTCGACCCAGAGCCGCCGTTTGAGAAGCAAGTCGGCCACAGCAACCGCACCTAACGCATCGTAGTTGTCGAAGCTGCGCGTGTACGTGCCTGCCGCTCCGAATCCCAGGGGGAGCGTAGATCGCACCGCGGGCTCGCTGACGCGCACCTCTGGTTGCGGCGCGGGCGCAGGCGGTGGAGCGTGCGTGGCAGCGCCTGGCCTTTCCACGCGCTCGCTGCGCAAGGCAAGCTCCGCCCAACTTGCGCGCAATAGCTCGTCTATCGCTATCGCCACGGCGAGCGCTCGGCCGTTAGGGGGCACATTCGATAACTCGAGGTCGCGTCCGACCCGTTTGTCTGTGGCGCGATCAAACACGTCGATGGCGATGCGCTGATTGCCCCGATCCTCCACGCGCACTTCGGCCAGCGCAGCGTGTGCGGAGCGGTCCCCCGTCAGGCACACCGTTAGACGTCGTGATGCGAGCTCGCTACGTAAGTCGGCGAGCACCTCGCGTTGGAGCTCCGGATCTAACCCGCCATCAAAGGCGAGGGCAACGTGGCGCCCGCTCGCGCAAGCTTCGCCCTCAACTGCACTTTGCGCTCGCACCACGACGCTCCAAACGCTGGCGATCGCCAACACACACACGGACACCAAGCTCCGAAGCACGCAGAAGTTCAGCACGGGGCAGGATCTCAAACCTGAACGTGCTTGCGGTCAAGGGAAGGCGTTACGCTCAAGGGCAGCGTCTCGCTAAGACGTTGGCGTGCACACCTTCCGGATAGCGTTTTAGGTAGCGCTCCTTGGCTCGCTTGCAGCTAGCCGCATCCCCGAGTTTGTCATGGGCCAAGGCCAGGCGCGCCAGGGCATCCTCTGCGAACGCTCGGCCACTGTCCAGGGTGAGCGCCTGGTCGAAGGCCTGCACCGCCCCGCGTAAATCGGAGAGCGTATCCATGCGAATGCGACCGAGCTCGAAGGCGGCCAGTGCAGCAGTCTGATCGCGTGGAAAGCGCTGAACGAGCTCGGCGTACAGCGCCGCTGCTTCGGGCACCTGTCCTGCACGGCGAGCAATATTGGCGCGGTCGAACAGTTGGTGTGCCGGGCTCGCCTGCACCACTCGGCCGCGCTGCGGGCGGCGAGCGGCTGGCTGCCCGTTGATGACCTCGGGCGTGACCTCGGGCGTGACCTCGCGCGCGTCAGATTCGCTCGTCGCTCGCGCAGTATCGTCTTCAACCGGCACGTCCGCTTGATCGGTCGTTGCCGCGCGCGCGCTCGTGGCGCGCTTCATACGCGTGACTTCATCGAGCGCAGGCGCGGCTTTCTCGTATGCGACAAAGGTCGACCAATGCTCGCCTTGCACCAACGTAATAGCGGTAGCTTCGCCGTCGCGTCTTCGCACATCTGCCGATCCGGCTTGGACCTCGACTCGTACGTGCTCACCTTCCGCTGCAAGCGAGCGCACGATACGAAACTGAGTGTCCGTCGCTACCACTTCGATCGGGCCCGACCTCACGCTGAAACGCCGCGCGGCACGCTCCGACACAGAAAATCGAGCGCTGCCTTCACTGAGCCGCAGCTGAACAGAGCCCTCGGCGCTGTGTAAGAACTCGACTTGGGAGCGGGGCGAAAGCTCCACGCGCGAGCCCTCCGCGAGTGTCAGCTCGACCGGTGCCTCATCGCTACGCACGACCGAACTTTCCCATGCCGAGTGGCGGGCGGGCCCGTATTGCAGCCACAGGACCGCCGCCGTAGCTGCGAATGCAAAACCCGCCGCAGCCGCAAACTGCCAACGCGGCTTACGGTTTGATACCGGTAGACGCTCTCCTATCCGCGACCACTGGGCGTCGAGGCGCGCACCGGTCAGCTCCGGTTCCACGTAGCTCGATAGCTTGCGCGGTTCATTCATGGCACTGGCTCCTTTACTTCGCTCAGGCTCAAAAGGGCGCGCTCGGCCACGGCCAGTCGGCGCTTGGCAGTCGAGAGCGACACGCCCATGGTTGCGGCGACCTCTGGCATGCTCATACCCTCCACGCGATGCAGCACCAGCGCGTTGCGAGCCTCGTGATGTAGAGGATCGAGCACGCTGTAGATCGCGCGTAGCTCGGAGGTGATGTCGGGCGGCGCCCGCGATGACATGACACTGTCCGCATCTATCGGAGCCAGCCTACGCAATCCGAGTCGCGTGAGAAGTGAGCGTGTCCGCAGGCGCTTGCTCGCGGTGCGCACTACGATCGACCCGAGCCAGGAACCGAACGCGGCTGGTGCTTCCAGCCGATGCAAGTTCTTCAATGCTTCGACAAAGGTGTCCTGCACCAGATCATCGACGTCCGCGTCGCGGCCGAGCAGGCGATAGGCAAGTCCATTGACCATTCGGGCGTAGCGGCGATATAGCGCTTCTTGGGCCCACGACTCGCCCGCGCGTGCCGCCACCACCAGTGCGGCGTCGGTCGGCCCTGCCGGTTGAGGTTTTGGGTTCGGTACAGCGCGGATCACGTTACGTTTGTACCACTCGTGCCTGGAAGCGGTTCAGCGTGTTTTATCCTACAGTTTTCGCCATGACCTGCACCCGCGGCCTGCTGCTCTTGATCGCTGCCTTTGCGCTCACAGCGTGTCGCTCGGATGAGCGCGAACGCGCGCTGTATGAGAAGCCGACTACGGTTCAGCCCGGCTCGGATGCGCCTCTCGAACCGTTGTCCGAAGCCAAGGCGCCGCGCGGCCAGCACGATCCTGGGATCGCTTCCTTACTCTCGAATCTGAAGTACAAGCCCGATCCGTACGAAACCCAGCCTGCCTGCGTCTCTGAGCCGACAAGCCAGCAACGTGACGAGCTCATCTTATGGGTGGAGCTCTCGCTGATGCGCGACCCGCAGGGCGCGATCACGCTCAACCAGGCGCACTATGCGGTGACTACCGCCGACGTCCCTGCGCGCGCTGAAGAGCCCGATGTTGCGGGCATCCCGCGCCTTGAGCTCGTGCACAGCAACGGGCGCATCACGCACACGGACTTCGAGGGATCCTATCGCGAACCGCACCGCGCGAAAGAGCGAAGAACAAGCGACGCTACGCCTCGCGATCCGCTCTGGGTGCTGAGCTGGCTTGCGAGTGCGCGCATGACCAAAGATGTGACGGCCCATCGCGTCGTGCTCGACGGTCGCGTCTTGCAGGAAGTCAAGAGGCCTGACCATGCCCCTCGCCTCGATCAGATCGCGTGCGACGATACGGGCGAAAGCGGGCTCAAGCTGTTTTGGCGCACTGAAAAACAGCAGACGCATGTGCCTTTGCTGGTCGAGGTCATGCGTGTTCAAAAGGGAGGTTTGGTCGAGCTGATGCCGAGCAAGCCTGCACGTGAAGTGCAGGGCTTCACGGTGCCGCCCGCGCAGCGCAGCGTAAGCCAAGACGAGCTGCTCGTCGTGGCGTTGACGAACACCTTTCACTTCGTGACGCGTGGCGTGCTCGTCCCGCGCAGGGCGCTTTAGCTAGCGCTCGGCGAGCAACTCACTTCGTCAGATTCGCCGGCTGCAGCTCGACGTCGCAGTTGAGCTCATCGCACAACGCTTCGAGCTCCTTGCGCACGCTCTTGATCGCCAGCGTTGAAGGCACGGTCATCAGCACTTCCATGCTGAACAGCGGCGCGCCCGTTTCGGGTCGCGGCAGCGAGCGCGTCTCGAGCTCCTCGACATTGATCTTATGACGCTGAAGCAAGTCCGTGATGCGATGCACGAGCCCCGGCTGATCCATGGCATAGGTGCGTAACCGGAACGGCACGCCCACGGTGGTCGGCCACTTGTCCTCCTGTGCCTCATGACCTCGAAACGTGATCGTCAGGCCCAGCTCTTCGGCCAGCATCAACATCCGCTCTTGGACGGTCTCGAGGCTCTTGGCAGGGACCTCAGCCAGCAAGATCACGGCGAACTGGCCGCGCAGATTGATCATGCGCGAGTCAGCGACGTTGGCTGAGGCTTCGAACAAGGGTGCCGTCAAGCGGCCTACCAGGCCCGGGCGATCGGGCCCCACTGCGGTGATCACCAGCTCTTCCATCTCTGTTCCCGTCTCCAGCGAAATGCGTCTAACGCACAAGCGAGCATCAGTTTTACTCAGGATTCACTCTACAGCACAAGCGCTGCCTGACCCACCACGCAGACGGCCAAGCCCTTGCGTTCGTTAACAAGCAGCTTAACTTCAACTTCATGTATTTCGACCCGATGTATCTGCTCTTCATGTTGCCTGGGCTCGCCCTCAGCATGTGGGCATCGTTCAGAGTCAAATCCACGTTTCGTAAGTACAGCGAAGTTCGCGCTCAAAGCGGTCTTTCCGGCGCTCAGGCGGCCGCTGAGCTCTTGCAGCGTAAGGGCATTCACGACGTGACGGTCGAAGAGGTGCAGGGGTATCTATCGGATCACTACGATCCGACCGCCAAAGTATTGCGCCTGTCGCCGGACGTGTATCACGGCCGTTCGTTGGCATCGCTAGGTGTGGCGGCGCACGAAGCCGGACACGCGATTCAACACGCTACCGGCTACGGCCCGCTCTGGTTTCGCTCGCTCGTGGTCAAGCCCGCACAGATCGGCTCGAACTTGGGCGGCATTCTTTGCGCGATCGGTCTCGCGCTCGCCTCGACCAAGATGGTGTTGGTGGGCGTGGTTCTGTTCAGCGCCTTCGTGGTGTTCACGCTCGTGACCTTGCCGGTCGAGTTCAATGCTTCTAATCGGGCGGTCGCTGTGCTCGAGCAGACGGGCATGATCACGGCAAGCGAGGTCGGCGGCACACGCGCGGTGCTCAATGCTGCTGCGATGACCTACGTGGCCGGTGCGCTCAGCGCGATCATGACTTTGCTCTACTTCTTGCTGCGCTCGGGCCTGCTCGGCGGCCGCGATGATGACTGAAGCCGGCTGAGCGCCAGCCATTCCCGGCTGAGAGCTGATAGCCAGTCATGTCCGACTGATAGCCAAGGCTCTAGAGCAAAAGCCCGCGTCAGCTCAAAACTCGTCAAGACGTGGCTGCCCCGCGCGAAAGCCTCTGTCAATGGGCATGTCGGGCTCATCGCGTTGTGTTGGCGCGGCCGTAGCCGGTTCGATTGGGGGCTTCGGCGACTCGACCGCGGGCGAGGGTGAGGTCGATGCTGATGCCTGTACCGGCGCAGACGTGGGCGCGGCGTTGCTCGTTTCGCTTGCGCCGCTTGCTCGGGACTTGCGTGCGGACGTCCTGACCCGCGCCCGCTTGGTCGTGTGCGTCTTATCCGGGGGGAGCTCCGCCTGCTGTAGCGCCTGCAGACTAGCTGCGATCGGAGGCACAACCTCCGGCGGCAGTGGCGCGGGCACCACCACCTCCGGCACGTCCGCCGCGGACCTTACCGTCGCTTCGGGTGACGCGGCCGGCGTGTTGGTGGGTGGCAGCAGGGCGGCGGCCGAGCTGTCGATCGGCGCAGCATCGCGCAAGTAAGAATAGGCTGCGACGCCTCCCACGATCAGCAGCGCCATGGCGGCGAACAAGCGTCGCTTTGGGCGTGCGGAAGCTCCTTCGGTCGCCCGTGCAGCCGTGTTGGGCATCGTGTGCGCAAATGCCGAAGGGGGCGCGTTGGATGCGCCGCTCGCCCTGCCTCGTGTTGGCTTGGAGGAGCGCGCTTCGGGATATTCCGTCATGGCGGCGTACTC
>JBBSJC010000431.1:0-7243 GCA_038257655.1 Polyangiales bacterium
CGAACCCTGCCACCATCGTGCGCGTATAGGCCGCGAGCACGACCTCGAGCTCCCGTGGCGTAAGCTTCAGCACTGCATGACAGTTGCGCGCGACGAGCGACAACACCCGTGCGAGCGCGAAGGTTTGATGACACTCCGCATATTCGAGCAGCCATGCTGGGAAGACGAGGGCGGGCGTCTCGGCCAGCTCAACGCCGATGCCGCGATTGCGAGCGCGATGCACGTACAGATCGAACTCCCCCGCGCCCACGATTTCGGCCACGCGCTCGGCTAGGTTACGAAACGGATGGCCCGAACGCGGCGCCAAGCGATCCCGTGAGGTCACGCCATAGCTGTCGAGATCCGCCGGATACAGCTTCGTCAGGCCTTCTGCGAGATTGACGAGCAGGTCGCCGGCGACTCCAAACGGCAAGAGATCGACGGAAAGATCATCGAGCACCGGGCCCGCGAAAGCTGCGGCTCTTACGCGAGCAAGGTCGACCTTACGCTGTGGGGTACGGCCGTCGGACGAAGCACGATGATCCGAGGAAATGCGGCCACCGAGCACGGCCAAGGCGTCGGTGACGCGCTGCTTGGCATCCATGCGCCCCATCGATTCAAAACAAAGGCCCAGGTCCTGCCAGGTTTGAGCGCGCTCTACATCGAGCACGAGTAAGAGCCGTAGCTCGTTGGCGGCATCTTCGAGAGCGCCCGACGCCAGCAACTGCTTGGCATGCTCGACGCGCAAAATCAGATTGCCGGGCTGCTTGGCCAGCACTTCGCGCAGCGTGCCGAGCGCGTCCTTTGGGCTTCTGAGCTCGTTTGCCTGCAGTCGCGCCAGCTCCAGGTACACGTCCGCGGGTGCGCCGATGTTGTTGCGCAGTGAATGAATGTGTTTGCGCATGGCGCTTGCGTAGTTGTCGTAGGTCGTCGCAGTGCCAATCGAGTCGCGTAGTGCTGCGCCGGCGGCACCTGCGGGGCCATCGAGCGCGACAGCTTCCATCAGAGCACGCGCCACGGAAGGCATGTCGTTGCGTCGGCCTTCGATGCGCGCGAGATGAAGCAGTGCCGCGACCCGATCTTGCGGCATGCGGCCGGTATCCACGAGCCGCTGGGCCACGGTGGTAGCCTCCGCGTGCTCGCCCTCGCGCGACAGCAGGTCGGACAACCGCTCAAGCAGCAGCCGATGCTCAGGCTCGAGCTTCAAGGCCTGACGAAGGTGAAGCAAAGCTTGCTCTGCGTCGCCCAGCCGCTCGTCGTGAATCGTCGCCAGATCCGAATGAGCATCGCGCAACAAGGTCGGATCCTTGGCAATGCTGACCACGCGCCCAAGCAAGTTGGACGCTTCGTTCCACTGGCCATCGCGTCGAAACAGATTGGCAAGCTCGCTTATCAGACGCACATCGTCGGGCGAATGGCGCAGCCCACGGTTGAGTGCGCTTATCGCACCGGCGACGTTGCCGAGCTGATCGGCGTACAGGCGGGCTACCTCGCGAAACAGGGCGGCCGCACGTTCTTTGGTGATCGCAGTACTTGCGGCTCGCGCCAATTGATCGGTTAGCCGCTGCACATCCCCTACCGAAAGCAGCGCTTCGCTCAAATGGTAAGCTGCGCGCTCACTGTCAGGTTCGAGCTCGAGCGCGCGCTCGAGATCTGCCGCCACTGCACGCTCGTCGCTGCCCGCCTTGCGCCGTGAGAGCCCCGTGCGAACCCAAAGCTGCGACGCAGCCGCACGATCGCGTAGCACTTCTGCTTCACGTCGCGCCGCGCTCGCCAAGACCTCGGGATCTTCGGTGCGCTCGGCCAGACGCGAAAGCCCGCGCGTGGCTGCAAGATTTTCCGGCTCCGTCTCGAGCGCCGTCCGGTACACGGCGAGCGCGCGCTGCGGATCGTCTGCCTCGACCAGTTCTGCCAAACGGGTCAGATGCACCGCACGCACCGAGCGATTGGGCGCAGTGGCAGCGATGCGTTCATCGACGCTCACGAGCAGCGCAGGGTCAGCATCGCTCAACGCCAGGACTTCAAGACCTGACAAGGCCTCCACATCGTCTGGCACCAGCATGAGAATCGACTCGTAGGAGCCGCGCAAGGTGTCGTGGTCGACGTCTCCGCGCATTTCGACGCGTACCAGCTCTCGCAGCGCGGTGGCACGAGTATCGACGTCAGTGAAGTAACGGGATTGCGCCGCCAGTACAGACCCAAGCTCCGTCCATTGACCCGTCTTGCGGTAGAGGGCGTCGAGCGCGATCAATGCTCCGTGGTGCGAGGGCTCGATCGCGAGCACTTCTTCAAAGCAACCGATCGCACGCCGTAGATCGCGCAACTGATCACGCAGCGCCTCGCCCGCCCGCAACATCGCACTGACGCGATGGGCAGCATCGCGCGGTTTGGCCGCTTCACGCAGCAGCTCCTCGACTAACTTGGCGTGATCGCCGCGCAACGCCCTCAGACGCAATTGCGCTTCGCGCGCGGGTCGGTGATCGGGACGTTCGGCCAACACCTTTTCGTAAGCATCGAGGGCAGCATCTTGACGGGCGAGCCGATATTCGAGCACTTCGGCGATCTGAAATTGATTGGAGGCGCGTCGCCCCGCATCACTCGCAGTCTTGACGTCCCTGGCGAGCACGTCGAGCAAGTCATCCCACTTGGATTGTTCGCGCAGCTTGCGGATGAACGCCTGTTTTGCGCTCGAGGAGGCGGGATCGAGCATCACAGCGCGACGGTAGAGCTCGGTCGCTTCGGTATGCCGTCCTAGGCGATGCTCGGTGAGCTCGGCCATCTTGAGCAGTAAGGGTAGGGCACGCGGCTCATCACCGAGCACGGCCAGCTCTGCCTGGTACATCGACAGTAAGTCTTCCCAGCGTCCTGCCCGGTAATACATGCGACCGAGTGAAGTCAACGCCGGCACGTAGCGCGGATCGATCGAGACCACGCGTCTGAGTATGGCGACCGCCGCCTCGCGATCGTTGAGCTGCTCGTCCAGTACTTCGCCTGCGCGGCAAAACAGCGCGACTTTGTGCGCGCGATCGATGGTCAGCTCACCTTCGAGAATCAGCGACTCCACAAGCTCGCCATAACGGCCGGCCGCTTCCGTAACGCGTTGGAGCGCGTGAATCGCGCCTAGATAGCGCGCATCCCGATCGAGAATGCGCCGATAGCTGTGGATGGCTTGCACCGGATCGCCGAGCTGATCTTCGTAGAGGCCACCTATCTTGAGCAGATAGGTAATGGCACGATCGGGTTCCGCATTCTCCACCGCGCGCTCGTAGAGTTCGACAAGGGGCCGATAACGCTTCAGTTGCGCGTACAGACGCGTCAGCGCTTTGAACGACGGCGCATAGATGGGCACAGCGGCGAGCGCACGCGCGTGATGCTCGAGAGCCTCATCGATTCGGCGTAGCTTCAGCTCGTAGATTTCGGCCACGCGCGCATGGGCTGCCGCGCGGCGCGATGAATCCCCGGTCGCCTCAGCTTCGGCCAGGTGCATGTCCACAAGCTCGAGAAAGGCACCCATGCTCGCGTACAAGTTGCCGAGCGCTTGCAACGCCGGCACGTAGCAAGGATCGACTTCGAGAGCGCGCTCGAACCACAGACGTGCGGTGTCAGGTTCAGCCAGGTGCTCATCGTAGAGCTGCCCGATGCGATGCAGCGCTCCCACCTGATCCGAGCCTTCGCCCAGCACCTCGATGCGTTGTGCGAGCACGGCCGCAAGTCCGCGATAATCGCGACTGGCTTCTTTCAGCAGCGCCAGCTCGTCGAGCAACATGCGATCGTTCGGCGCGGCCTCGATCGCGCGTTCGAGCGCAGAAACTGCATCCGGTCGGTTGCCGAGCTTGTCCGACTGAATGCGCGCGATCTGATACAGCGCTGTCGTACGCACCGTAAGGTCATCGCTGCGCGCCGCTTCGATTTCGAGCGCTCGCACCAGATCACGAAAGCGACCGCGCGAGTGGTAAAGACGCTTGAGCGCTTCCAGCGCGTCGAGCGCGCCTGGATCGAGGTCCAGCGCCGTCTCGTACTGCGCAAGCGCCCCTTCAGCGTCCTGCAGCCGCGCTTCCATCAGCTGTGCGCGACGGATCAGCAGCGCTGCCCGTTGTTTGGGATCCCCTTCGAGCGAGTTCGCCTGCTTGGCATACGTTTGTGCAAGCTCGGCCCATTCATCCGTCGCGCTCTCGGCCTGCTCCATCGCTTCGAGCAGCGCGGCATCGGAAGGATCCAGATCGAGCGCTGCGCGATAGGTTTTGTGGGCCTCGGTGCGCAGGGCGAGACCATCTTCGAGTACACGTCCCTTCGCGAGCAGTAGCTTCGCCTTGGGGCGCGGATCCGAGGTCAGGCGGGCCTCGGCGTCGAATAGGGGAAGCGCGTGTTTGAGCGCCTTGCGTGCGATCAAGGTGCGGCGCAGGCCGCGGATCGTCGGCAGATGATCCGGCATGCGATCGTAAGCTTGCTGGTAGTGGACCGAGGCCCGTCGTACATCGCGCACGGGATACTCACACAGTCGTGCAATCTCGAAGTGCAGGCGTCCCGCGCGCTGTGGCGACGGATTCTCGGTCAGCTCTGCTTCGCAACGTGCGATCAATGCCGACGCCGCCTCGGACAAGGGTGGCGACGTGACCACGATCGAAGGCGCAGCTTCGAGCGTCGACAGCGAAGCGCTAGAAAGCACGCCGTCGGGCAACGTGATGCGCTCCGTGCGACCCTCCGAGAGGTCGCGCATCGCCGGCAATCGATCGTTTGCTGGCACTGAGATACGTGACTCGGGCGGTGGCAACGTCACGCGCGAGGGGCTTGAGCCCAAAAGCGCACGGGGGAGACTCGGGGGCACCGACGACGCGCGCGGCTCCGTCGACGCGATGGACACGCGCGGTTGGCTCGAAGGTCTGGCCGATGCACGCGAGACGCTCGGTGGACGCGATTCGCCCGACGGGGTCGAGATTCGTGCTTCGTTTGGCGCCGTCGAGATTCGTGCTTCGTTTGGCAGCGCCGAGGCTCGTGCCTCAGGCGCAGGCGGCGACATGCGCGGTGCAGGCGGAATCCCAAAGCCCGAAGGACGCGGTGGCGCGCGTTTGTTCACGCGGGGTGGGGGTGGCGGCGCCGGCTTTTTCACACGCGTGTCTTCGATTTCGTCGAGCTCAAGCTCGGTGTTCGTGTGCAGCGAATGCTCTCGAGGCTCGGGTGCACGCACGCCGGCCTTGCCGCGATCATCATCAGGCACGGAGGGGCTCTCAGCGGGTGGACGTCCTTCTTGCGGCATGTGTCACGAGTGTAACGACGGTTGCCCTTCGAATAAACGTGGGTTTTCACCTATGAACCGGGTGGCGACAGAAACAAAAAACCCGGCGCACATGCACCGGGTTCAGCTCACTGGTAGGCCTGGTAAGGCAAATGACCGCGCAAAGAACGCGAAAGGCGACTAGGCGCTGAAGCTGCTTCCGCAACCGCAGGTGCTCTTCGCCTGGGGATTGAGGAACTTGAAACCAGCGCCATGCAGCCCCTCGACATAGTCGACCTGCACGCCTTCGAGGTATTGGTGGCTGATCATATCCACGTACAGCTTGATTCCTTCGGACTCGTACGACTCATCCATGTCGTTGATTTCATCTTCGAAGTAGAGGTCGTACTGAAAGCCTGAACAACCGCCCCCGATGACTCGAAGCCTTAGGCCCTGCTCGCCAAGGCTTTCTGCCTCTCGGATTTCTCGAACTTTCGCAGCGGCTTTATCGGTGAGGGTGATCATGTCGCGGTCTCTCCTATCAGCGGGCACTATGCGTCCTCGCTGTTCATGGTGCAATGATGGGACAGGGCGCGTTGGTGACGCCGACCACAATCCTAACCGTGTAATTCAGGTGCCCCGGGGCGCCGGCGCTCACAACGGAACCCTCTTCGGCGAAGGCGCGCTTGAGGTAGGCCAGCGTTACAGTCGCAGGATCGCCCGAGTCCGTGACACTCACGGAGGTCACTTCTCCCGCGCGCGCGCCTTGCGCATCGAACAAGCTTGTCCCCTTGGCCAATAGCGGCTCTGCGGGCCCAGTCAGCTGCACCAAACGCCGGCTCAGCTGACCGCGGTTTTCGAGCATGTACACGACCTCTTGGCCCGTGTAGCAGCCCTTATTGAACGACACAGCGCGTGTCTTGAGCCCGGCCTCCTGCGGATAGGTGTTTTCGCCGAAATCGATTCCGATGCGAGGGATTGCATGCACCACATGCGCATGGGCCAGAGCCGAGTCACTCAATCTTCCGCCGCCGAGCGCTTCGGCGCGCCGAGTGATTTCATCGATCACCGTCCCCAGGTTCGCGGCGGTGGTTACGACATCGACGCCTTCCCCATGCAACCGCGAGCAAGCATAGGTGGCGTAGGCCTCAGGGCTCAGCCGGAGGTCGGCAATCAAATCTTTGGCCCGCGGCCCTTGCACCGAGACCGTGAGCTGGTCGGGCTCCTGGCTAAGCTCGACGTCTTCCATGATGATGTGTTTATCGAAGTGAGCGAGCAGGACCTCACGCATCGCTGCGGGGATCGTGAGAACCGGTCCGGCTTCGCCGCCGCGCGCCCACAGATCCGAAATGACGCGCCCCTTGACGGTCAGAGCGAGCACGTAGACTGCCGCGTCGGCGTGCAACTCCCGCACGTCGTTTGTGACCTGACCGTTCAGCCAGCTCTTGGCATCGTCGCCAGTGACGCGAACGACCACTTCGGCCGGCACGAAGACCGCGACCGATTCCGAAACCCAGCGTGCCTGCTCATCGAGGGAAGCCATGCCCCCAGGCTGTGTCGGCCCTGCGCACGACGCAAGTCGTCATTCGTGCAGACGTTCGATACGGCCGCTAAACACGTCCTCGAAGCCGTGTTCGGTGCGCAGGCGCAACGCGCCTGATCGCGATACGCCAGTCAGCGTGCCGATTCGTTCGTCACAGCGCACGCGCTCGCCCCGCAGCGCGAGCCGCTGGTCAAGCGCGTTGACGATCGGATCGACCCCGTGCGCCACGAAGCGATCGACCCAACGCTCGACGGTGCCGAGCAAGGTCGCCAGCACCTCGCTGCGCTGAAAGCCTAGGTCGGGCTCGCTCAGGTGCGGCTGTCCGTAATGCCCACTCGGCCGGTTGCCAGTTCCGCCAGATAAGACCAACGAGGTCGCAGGCGTGTCCAAACCGTCGGGGAATGCCGTACGATTCACGTTCAAACCGATGCCGATTACCACGCTCTCAAGCTGGTGCCCGGTTGAGGTTCCTTCGATCAAAATGCCGGCGATCTTATGCTCGTCCACCC
>JBBSJC010000432.1:0-7238 GCA_038257655.1 Polyangiales bacterium
ACCGCCCCTCCCGCCCGACATCGACTGATCACCTACTTCTGGGGAGCTGTACTAAGCGCGCACCGAGACCGCTGACTGATGCTTCTTCTGCGCTTTGTTCAGTCCGTGCTAGCGCGGCCGTCAGCCCCAGTTATTCTTCGGGCCCATGAGCCGTCCGATGTCGCCGCTCGGTTCCACAGGCACGAAGGGTGCTTTGAGTGGCGCAGTCCCGATCACCTTCGGCCCGCCCGAGACCCGATCTTTTGGTTGGTTTCATGCGGCCCATGCACCCGAACGCGCCGTCGGCGTCGTGCTCAGCCGGCCGGTCGGCTACGAGGGCAATTGCGCCTACGAGACGTTCACACAACTTGCGGAGTACCTGGCACGCGAGGGTTTTGACGTCATCCGTTTCGATGCCCACGGCACCGGCGATTCGGGCGGCAGCGATGCAGATCCCGATCGGGTGGCAGCATGGCTATCGAGCGTCTCGTCGGCTATCGACGAGATTCAAAAGCTTGCAGGTGTCAGTAAGGTCAGTCTGTTTGGCGTGCGCCTCGGGGCGACGCTGGCCGCCCAGGTCGCAGCCGAGCGCGGTGGCGTCGAGAGCTTGGTGCTTTGGGCCCCGTGCGTATTAGGCCGCACTTTTGCACGCGAGCTGCGCGCCTCGAGCGGAGCGGGCGCAGCGGGCGCCACCGTGCGAGAAGATGGTAAGGTCGAAGCGGACATCGAAGCGCTCGGCTACCTGTATACCGAACAAACCCTGAAAGACTTGGCCAAGCTCGATCTACTCAAGCTCGAAGTTGCGCCCGCCAAGCGCGCCTTGATCATCGCCCGCGATGACATGCCGAACGAAGGCCCCTTGCCCGCGAGCCTACGCAAGCTGGGCGTCGAGACCACCTTCAGCAACCTGCCTGGCTATCGCCGCATGATGGTCGAGCCCCACGAAGGCGACGTCGCCCACGACACCCTCAAGCAGATCACGTGCTTTCTCAGCGCAGCCCACCCGATCGCCACGCCCGAGCAGCTCAGCGCTCGCAGCCCGACGCAGCCTGAACAGCGCGAAGCCATCTTCGGTAAGGTGCGCGAGGTGCCGCTAATCTTCGGCCCCGAGCGCAACTTGTTCGGGATCCTGGCGGAGCCGGCCGAGCTCAAGACCGACGATCCGCGTTCGCGGCGCGCGATTTTGATGCTCAACGTGGGCACCAACCATCGCGTCGGCCCGAACCGCTTGTACGTGAAAATGGCGCGCGCCTGGGCCGCCCGCGGTTATCGCTCCCTGCGCTTCGACCTGGCAGGCATCGGCGACAGTCGTTCGGCCGCAGGCTACTCGAGCACCCGCTTGTACTCCAAGGGCTCGACCGCCGATGTGCAAACCGCGATGGACGCCCTGGCCGAGCATGGCTGCGACGAATTCATCGTGATGGGCCTGTGCTCGGGTGCCTACGTAGCATTTCAGACCGCGCTCGCGGACCGGCGCGTGGCCGGCCAGATCCTGATGAACCCCCGCCGGCTCAACTGGAAGGCAGGCGACACGCTCGATAGCGTCATGACCCAGAGCTACCGGTCGACCGAGGCCTATCGTCGCATGCTGTTCAAGCCGGAGACCTATCGGCGCCTTGTGCGCGGCAAAATCAATGTGCGCGGCATCGGCGGTCGCATGCGCGCTCTGGCCGAGGCTCGCCTGCAGCGCGCCGCCCGTCGCCTGCTCGGACAAGCCCCGAGCGAGGAAGAGGTGCTGGCAAACCTACGGTTGTTGTGCGATCGCGGTACCGACGCCTACTTTATCGTCGGCGCCGAAGACGACGGCCTGGACTACCTCGAGTTCCACCTCGGCAAGCGCGGCCACAGGATGAACCAGCACCCGCGTTTCAACCTGGAATTCATTGAAGGCAGCGACCACACCTTCTCGCGCGCAGACAGCCAAGATCACGTGATCGGCCTGGTACTCAATCATCTGGACCAGCACCTCAGCAGCGCCGCGCGCTAAGCGACCGACCTTCAACGCAAGTTTTTCATAGACAGCATCCCGCAACTCTGAACAATTTGCGTAGGGGGCTGGGTGCGGCGCGTCTTGGTGGTCGACGACGAGGAGAATCTGCGCCTGGTGCTGCGCACGCTGCTCAGTCGCAGCGGTTACGAGGTTCGTACCGCTTCAAGCGCAGAAGAAGCGCTGCAGGGCCTAGAGCAGTTCGACCCTGACTTCGTGCTCGCCGATGTGCGCATGCCGGGCATGAGTGGCATCGAGCTGTGTAAGGAGCTGGGCGCGCGCGGCTCACTGGCGACCGCGATCGTGATGAGCGCTTACGGTTCGATCGACCTGGCCCTCGAGGCGATGAAAGCCGGTGCCTACGACTATCTGAGCAAGCCCTTCAAGCAAGACGAAGTGCTGCTCGTGCTGAAAAAGGCCGAAGAGCGCGAGGCCCTTCGACGCGAAAATCGCGCGCTGCGCGAAGCGATGCGCAAACAGCATCAGGTCGGCGACTTGCTCGGTAAGAGCGATGCGATGCAGAAGGTGTTTCGCACCATGGAAAAGGTCGCCGCCTACACCACGACCGTGCTGCTGCAGGGCTCAAGCGGCACCGGCAAGGAGCTTGTCGCGCGCGGTGTGCATCAACTGAGCCCGCGCGCAGGCAAGGCGTTCGTGGCCGTCAACTGTGGCGCGATTCCAGAAGCCTTGATGGAAAGCGAGCTATTCGGCCACAAACGCGGCGCTTTCACCGACGCTAGCAGCGACAAGCGCGGGCTGTTCGAAGAGGCACACCAAGGCACGCTGTTTCTCGATGAGGTCGGCGAGCTACCCTTACTGTTACAAGTCAAGCTGCTGCGTGTGTTGCAAGAGGGTGTCGTGCGCAGGCTCGGCGATACGAAAGACGTCAAAGTCGACGTGCGCGTGATCGCTGCCACCGTGCGCGACCTGAACACCGAAGTGAAAGAGAATCGCTTCCGTGAGGACCTCTACTATCGCCTCAACGTGCTGCAGATAGCGCTACCGCCCTTGCGCAGTCGCGCCGGCGACCTACCGATCCTGATCGACCACTTTCTCGAGAAATACAACACGCGGCTGGGCACGCAGGTGCGCGGCGTCGACCCTGAGGCTTTCAAACTGATGATGCGTTACGCCTGGCCAGGCAACGTGCGTGAGCTTGAAAATCTGATCGAGCGCGCGGTGGTGCTCGCCGATGGCGACATGCTCGGCGCAAGCGATCTGCCCGAACGTCTGCGCGAAGCCCAGGACCCTGTCGCCGTCGCCCTCCTTAGCGGTGAGCTGTCGATCAAGCGCACCACGCGCGTGATCGAGGAGACCCTGATTCGCCGCGCGCTCGACAAAACGGCGGGCAATCGCACGGCTGCAGCCCGCTTTCTCGAGATAAGTCACCGGGCTTTGCTCTACAAAATCAAAGAGTACGGCATCGCCTGACCCGCGCGGGTCGGGGCCTCGTTGGGTAAGGCGGCCGCTGATTTTGGCGTGTCTGGCACGCTTTGACCGTCCCGCCAGCATCTCCCGCATTCGTCCGCCCGCCTTTTTTGACGTTCTGTTATGCTCAGAAACGTAAGGGGGGCGTTTGGCATCGGATCATACGGAGCCGGTAGTCGAGGCTGTGCCTATGCCAGAGGCTGCCTCTCACGCAGAGGCTGCCTCTCACGCAGAGGCTGCCTCTCACGCAGAGGCTGCGCCCATTCCAGAGGCTGCGCCTCGCGTCGTCGTCGTCGACGATGATCCGCTCGTGCTGGCCGTGACGCGCCGCCTGCTGCAGCGGGCCGGTTACGATGTGTTTCCCTGCGATCATCCGCGCACCGCCCTGCGCGAAGTGGTGCAAAGTCAGCCGTTTGCGCTGGTGGCAGACCTACACATGCCCGACATCAGCGGCGCCGAGCTCCTGCGTATCGTGCGCAACGTGTCGCCCACCACGCGCAGGATTCTCTACACTGGCGAAGCCCAGGTCAGCGAGCTTGCCCGCGCGCTCACGCCCATGGTCGCCGATGCGATCGTAGCAAAAACCGATGGTGTCGAGTTTCTGCCCGCGGCTCTCGACGGCCTGCGCACCGCCCATCAAACCGGCATCGGACCGGTTCAGGCGCGCAGCTTAGCGCTCGGCATGTCGCGTGCGTTGGCCTCGTCCAGCGTGGAGACCCTCGACCATTGTTTGCGCGTGGCGCGCTGGGCGCGCAGGCTCGGCGCCGCGCTCGGCATCGAACAACGCGCGCTACTCGATCTAGAAGTCGGCGCCCTTTTGCACGACGTGGGCATGATCTGCGTTCCCGACTCCGTGCTGCGTCATGCTGGGCCCCTCAAGGAGCACGAGTGGGCGCAAATCCGGCTGCACCCCAAGCTCGGCGCAGACATGCTGCGCGAATGTGACCCGCTGATCGGTGCGCTCCCGGTCGTGCTTCACCATCACGAGCGCTTTGATGGCCGCGGCTATCCGGGCCGGCTAGCGGGCGAACAGATCCCCCTCGGGGCGCGTTTGTTTGCGGTGGTCGATGCCTACGAAGCGCTGACCCAACCACGTCCCCACGCCGCGCTCCGTTCCGATGCCGAAGCGCGCGACGAGATCATGAGCCACCGCGGAACGCAGTTTGATCCAGTGGTAGTCGACGCGTTTCTTGGTTTCGAGCCCGATGAATGGCGCAGGCCTAGCGTCGCCCCGCGTCCCATCACCGCTGGCTGAAGCCAAAGCCGGGTTCGCCGTGCCAAAAAGGCGCAGGATTCGGCGGGCGACCGCCCCGCGCGTCAAGTTGTCACGTTCACACCCCGCGCAGGTTTGCAAAGGCTTCCTAATCGGGGAAACTGGCCGCCTGCAGGCGGCGGAATGACCTTTGCTAGGCCTCGGCAAAGAAGAGGACGATCGATGCGAGTGATGTTGAGTTTGTGCGTGCTGCTTGGCCTGAGCGCATGCGCCAAGGACAAGGTTCCCAATACGGACGTGGAAGACAGCCCGGAAGCGCGGGATGTGATCTCTTTCGTGGAGAAGTATCGCGCCGCCGTCATCGAACGCAGCGTGCCGCAACTGCTCGATATGGCCTCGAAGGACTACTACGACGATATGGGCACGCCCAACGGCGAAGACGACGTGGACAAGGAAGGCCTGACCGAGCGCCTGAAAGAAACCTTCGCCGCGGATCTGATTTCAGTCCACTACGACATCCGTTATCGCGATGTCGTCTTCCTGCCCACGAAAGTGTTGGTGGACTACACCTACATCGGCCGCTTTCGCATCAAAACCACGGATGGCACGCGCTGGGAGCGCCGGCTCGCGGACAACCGCATGGTTCTCACCCGCATCAGGGAAGGCGAGTACGCGATCGTCTCAGGGATGTAGGACGCGCGTGCAGGCGCAGTGCATCTCAGTGCATCGCAGCGCGCTTGCCAACGCGCCTCCCCAGCCCAGCGCGCTTTTGCGCTTTCGTCGGCCGTGCTTAGTAACGCCTAGTCAGCAAGGTGCGAAGTCCGTTAGACTTTTCGGCCTGAGGCCTGTCTCACTCGGTGGGACGCACAAGCCACGTTTAGTCTGCAGCCGCCGGGGAACATGAGCGATAGCTCGGACGGGAAGAAGCAGCTGGGGCGCATCCTGCTCCAGCGCAAGCTGGTGACCG
Organism: Polyangiales bacterium; assembly: GCA_038257655.1. Classification (GTDB taxonomy): domain Bacteria; phylum Myxococcota_A; class Polyangia; order Polyangiales; family DASUME01; genus DASUME01. The sequence goes on from JBBSJC010000432.1 coordinate 5,575, forward strand.
CTGACGAGCTCGAGGACTTGCTCGAGCAGCAGCGTCATCAAGGGGTGCGTCTTGCGTCTGCCGTGGCGGATTCAGGCAAGGTGGATTCCGCCGACCTGTTGAGCGCGTTGAGCGAACAAAAGGGCTTGCCCGCGGTCGATCTGCGGCGCGTGGTCATCTCGCTCGCCAACCTTGCGCTCGTACCCGTCGACATCGCGCGCCAACATCTGATCTTGCCGCTGGTCGTCAAAGACGACGGCCTGTTTCTCGCAATGGCCGATCCAGACAGCAAGCGTGTGATCGACGAGCTCGAGTTCGTGACGGGCAAGCGCATCTTTCCCTACGTGGCGCTGCACGGCGTCCTGCGCGACGTGATCGAAGCGGCCTACGCCGCCGAGCAGGCGGGCGAAACGCACTACACAGGTCCGCTCGCGCATGCGCAGGCCCATGACGGCGCAAAGAACAAGATGAACTCGTCGCACCCGAGCATGATCCCGGGGCACGATGATTCGGCGCTTGTAGTCACAGCGGGGCCCGAGCACGACGGCTTCGAAGACGAGCTGAGTCGCCCGCTGCTGCAAGACGAGGCGAACGCGGGCCTGGACGACGGCTTTTTTGCGCCTGTTTTGCCGCCGATCGACGACACCCCACCCCGACGCAAGATCCTGGTGGTCGACGATAGCGACGACATTCGTCAGCTTTTGACGCGTGTTTTTCGCGAGCGCGACTTCGAGGTGTTCGAAAGCGCCCGGGGGCTCGACGCACTGCAGAAGGTGCGCGACCACGTGCCTGACGTGATGGTGCTCGACGCCATGTTGCCCGAAGTGCACGGCTTCGATATCTGTCGCCGGATCAAGGGCAGCAGGCGCTACGGTCACATCCCCGTGATCATGGTGAGCGCGATCTATCGCGGCTGGCGCTTTGCGGAGGACCTGCGGCGCTCCTACGGAGTCGACGAGTTTCTCGAGAAGCCATTTCGCATCGGTGAAGTGGTCGCCGCGGTCGAGCGCGTGCTGAGTGGCAAGACCCAAAACAGCCAGGAGGAAGACGATGCGCTCGCGGGCGGCGCAGGCGAGCATCTCAAGGCGGGCATCGATGCTTACGCGCAAGGCGAAATCGAAGCGGCCATCGACCACTTGAAGAAGGGCATCGGAGTCGACCCGCTCGCCTTCAAGCTGCACTATCATCTCGGCCTGCTCTACGGAAAACAAGACAACGTGTTCGAAGCCATCCAAGCCCTGGAGACGGCCGCCGACCTACGACTTCGAGACTTCTCCACCCTCAAGAACTTGGCCGTGCTCTATCAACGAGCGGGCTTTCGGCTGAAAGCGACTGAGATGTGGGAACGTGCACTCGGCAGCGCGCCCGATGACGACACGCGCGCCAACATCAAGAGTCACCTGATGAGTCTCTTGTGAGCTTCGCGGTGATGCGGCGATAGAGGACCCATGAAGTTTCTGTGCGGCAACTGCAAAGCTAAGTATCAGATCCCCGACGAAAAAGTTACGGGACGCACGCTGCGCATGAAGTGCAGGCGTTGTAACCACGACATCTTGATCGACGGTCACGCGATGCCGACCGCCTCCGCCGCACCGGCGCGCAGGCCCGGCGGAAGCTCCGTGTCGGTGATGCCGCCTGCGCCCATGCGCTCAGGCTCGGGTGCAGGCCCCTTGCCCGCACGTCCT
>JBBSJC010000433.1:0-7234 GCA_038257655.1 Polyangiales bacterium
GGTATCGGCCAAGGCCGACCGAAGTTGCTCCCGTCGCCGTCGCCGTCGCCGTCAAGGCTCACGACCAGGACAACGCTCACGCCCACGTGGAGAAAACGTCCTGGCAGCCCTAGTGATCACCTACTTCTGGGGACCTGTACTAATCGCGCGCTCGGGCTCGCGTGCGGTGCAAGTCGCGCAGGGTTCGCTGCAACACATCAAGCGTGAAAGGCTTGTGAATGAAGCCGGCGATCGCGCCCTCGGCAAAGTGCACGAGCGTTTCCTCCTCGTCGTAGCCACTGCACACCACCACGGGGACATCGTTGCCGAGGGCGGCTAGCTTTGCAAAGACCTCTTCCCCGGCCATATCGGGCATGGTCATGTCGAGCATCACTGCCGTGAGCGCTTGGCGCGACGTACGGTACGCCTCCAAGGCTTCGGCTCCGCTGGCCACGGCAATCACTTCAAAGCCGAGGTGCTGAAGCAGCAACTGACAGACCCTTCGCACTTCATCATCGTCATCGATGAGTAGAACGCAGCCTGTGCCCTGCCACCGCTCGTCCGAAGGCGGGGGTGAAGCGGCCGGGGGTGAAGCGGCCGGGCTCTTGTCCGTTCGCGGCAGAAGCACGCGCATGCTCGTTCCGACCCCGACGGCGGAGGAGACGACGATGCCCCCACCATGGCTGCGGACGACGCCGTGCACAGCGGACAGGCCGAGCCCTCTGCCCGTAAATTTGGTGGTAAAAAAGGGCTCAAACACACGTCTGCGAGTTTCTTCGCTCATGCCGCAGCCATCGTCGCTCACTTCGAGAAAGGCGTAGTTTCCACAGGCGAGCCGCTCTATCCCGTAAAGGTCGGCGGGCTGCGATTCGTGCACGCTCTCGTGTCCAGTGCGCACCGTGATGACACCGCCCTGAGCATTCAGCGCCTCAGCAGAATTCATGAGTAGGTTGAGCACGATCTGATGGATCTGCGCAACGTCTGCCTCGACCGAACTCAACTCCTCTTGCAAGTGACATACGACGCGCGCGCGTTGCGTCGCAAACGCACCTTGCACGAGCGGTATCGTTCCGCGTACGGCTTCGTTCAGGCACAGAGGCCTTACCGTAAAGCGGGCACGCCCCGAGTAAGCCAGCATTTGATTGGTAAGCTCGGCGGCGCGCCGGGCAGCCTTACGGATGTCTTCCACGCAACGTCTCGAGAGCTCCGAGGCGGGCAGACTCAGAAGGTCGTGCGCAGCCAGCTCTGCGTTGCCTAGTACTCCGACCAACAGGTTGTTGAAATCGTGTGCAATGCCCCCGGCGAGCACGCCCAGGCTCTCCAGGTATTGGGTGCGCTGCGTGCGTGCGTCGCTTTGTCGCTGTTGCTCTTCGGCGTATTTGCGTTCGGTGATCTCGCGAGCCAGTCCAACCGTTCCGAGGCAGTTTCCCCTGGCATCGAAAATTGGAGTCTTGAACGTTTCAAACCACTTCTTGCCGCCGATTTCGGCGATGGGTTCTTCCACGAATACGGTTTGGCCCGTGGCGACGACCTTCCGGTCATCGGCTACGTAAAGCTCCGCCAGCTCGGCCGGCCACACGTCGTAGTCCGTCTTTCCAAGGATATCGTGAAGCGGGCGACCGCAGGCTCGGGCGAACGGCTGATTCACCGATAGGAACACGCCTTCCGTATTCTTCATCCAGGCCATGTGCGGGATGTTGTCGATGACGGCCTGGGCCTGCGCGCGGGCCGTGAGGACCTGCTCTTCGGCCTGGTTTAATCGCTCGAGGCGATGCTCTAGCTCGGCGACCCGGGCCCGAAGCGCATGTTCATCCGACACGCGGCTACCCCTAGGCGCAACTTGCTGTCATGGCAAGGCTCCATCTATACCCGGTTGCTGGCTCCTCATCGGGAGTGCAGGCGCAAAGGCGGTTCGCGCATTTGTATGGGCACAAGTCGCCTGCCCTTACGGTTCGTGCTCGATTCGGGACGACTCCATGCCCAGCTCGTACGGGATGGGGAGTTGAGATTTCACGCCGTGCCAGTGCAGCCGCCTCGAGAAGCTCGTGCGCTACTGCGCTCGGCCGCCGCTTGCCAAGGACCGCCTCAAGACCCCCCGTTCGCAACCGCAGGTGCTAGCGACCCGATGCTACCCTGCGCCGCGCCATGCCATTGAACATCGACGACGCGACTCAGGCTTATCTTGCAACGCTCTCTGCCCAAGAGCTCGCGGCATCCAAGGCCTACACCACCGGCGGCCATTGGCTCTTGCTGTGGGGCTTGGTGGTGAGCGCCCTCGTGACGTTGATCTTGATGCGCTGGGGCGTGCTGGCACGCGTGCGCGATGTCGTGCAGCAACGAAAGCCGCGTCCGCACTTGGCGGCATTCGTGGTAGGCGCGACCTTCATAGGTCTCAGTTGGACGCTCGGACTCCCGTGGGAGCTGTACACGCTGTGGTACCGCGAGCGATCTTACCGTCTATCCACGCAGCCGTTCAGCGATTGGTTGGTGCAGAGTGGCATCAGCAACTTGGTGAGTATGATATTGGGAGGCTTGCTTGCACTCGGCATCTACTTCTTGATCCGGCGCACGGGTCGCTGGTGGTGGGCCTGGGCTGGTGCCTTCGTGGGCCTCCTGTTCACCTTCCTGGTCATGGTCGCACCCGTGGTGATCGAGCCGCTGTTCAACGACTACACCCCGATCGCGGAAGGGCCGGTCAAGCAAGCGATCACGTCGCTCGCGGCGCAAGCGCATGTGTCGCCGGACAGCATCGTCGTCTACGACGGATCGCGGCAGCGCGCGATCTTGACCGCGAACGTCACAGGCCTGGCGGGCACGATGCGCATTGGCATCTCGGACGTCGCTCTCAAGGAAGCGACGCTTCCCGAAGTGCGAGCCGTGGTCGCCCACGAGCTAGGTCACTACGTCAGTGGCGACCTACCCGTGCTGGCTGCAGCATTCGCTCTGCTCGCGCTGCTCGGCTTTTACGCAATCGACCGCATCTTTGACCGCGCAGTGGTTTGGTGCGGGGCAAGCCCCGGCGTGAGTCTCGCGGATCCTGCTGGCGTACCGCTGCTGGTGCTGCTGATCAGCGCTTGGTTCACCCTATGCGGGCCACTTACCAACGCGCTGGAACGACGAGGGGAAGTGGCCGCCGATGCTTACTCTTTGCAGACCGCGCGCGAACCTGACGGTTTGGCTACGGCGTTGTTGAAGAGCGCCAAGTATCGCGACCCTACCCCACACCCTGTGACCGAGCTGCTCTTCCACAGTCATCCATCCATCGCCCACCGTATTCACGCCGCGATGGTATGGAAGGCAGCGAACGGCGCCGGGGTGGTGGCGAAGCACTAGCGACCGCATCAAGGGCGCCATCCCTCTTTCGCCGCTCGGCAGAACACTTCGCTCGCAACCGCTAGCCATCGCCTCGGCTCTCTGTGGCGCATCTAACAACTCATCCAAAAAGTCGCGTGTTGTCATGCTGCAGCTTTATTGATGAATTTGTAGTCGACGGGCCCGCGCCCCTCGTATGGGGAATCGTTACTAGTTTTTCCATGCTCCGCCATGGTTTTATTGTGCATGGAGACAGCGATGACTGACCTATCGCAAATTTCGGCTACGGTTTCGGCTGCCACGAAGGATCGACTCGACCGCTTCACCCAGAGTCACGGCCTCAAGAAGAACTTTGTGGTTGAACAAGCGCTGCTTTTTTTCATGGATTCGCGCACGCAACTCCCGAACGAAGCGCTTGTGCCCACTCGCCTGGTGCTCGACGACGAGGCTTTCGATCGCATCGCGTCGCTGTTCGAGAATCCTTCCGCGCCTACCGAAGCCCTACGAAAGCTGATGCGTGGCGGCAGTCGTTGAGATCCGATCGCTTGCTCGCGAAGACGACCGGCAAGGCTTCTCATGTGGGCAGGCCGACCTCGACCGCTTCTTCGAGCATTACGCCGGCCAAAATCAGTTCAAGCTGCATCTCGCTGTCACGTACGTTGCCGTGATCGAGAGCCGAATACTCGGCTTCGCGAGCGTGTCGGTTGCCTCGATCGAACGTGCAACCGTACCCAGCGTGAAGCAGCGCAAGCGCCGTCCTGACTATCCATTGCCGGTGCTTCGCCTTGCCCGCATGGGCGTCGACGCCAGGGCGCAAGGTATGGGCATCGGCAAAGCACTGCTTCGCCAGGTGCTTACGCTCGCCATCGAGCAACGCAGCCGCCTGGGCTGCATTGGTGTCGTGACAGACGCCAAATCCGACTCGGTCAGTTTCTACAAGCAACTGGGCTTCGAGCCGATCGATGGCGTCCGCGAAGGAGAGCTAGTCGGCCAGCCTTTGCCGATGTTCCTCTCTATTCACACAATAGCTGCCAGCGTCGGACCGTAATAGCCGCAGAGGGTGCCCTCCTACCCTTACGGTTCGTGCGCTCGATTCGGGACGACTCCATGCCCAGCTCGTACGGGATGGGAAACTGCGATTTCACGCCGCGCCAGTGGCAGGGACACTGCCCGCCAAGCTTGAGACCCAGCGCGAGCGCCTCGCGTGGGCTGCCGGTCGCGTGAACCGTAAAGCCGTGTCGTACCAACACCTCGCTGATGACCCCGCGAATGACGGCTTCGTCTTCGCACACTAGAACGGTGCGTCGGTGCCCAGGAGGCAGCGTTTTCGATAGCGCGATAGCAGGGATGGCGAGCTCCGTGCTCGACGCTTGCGGAAGATGAATGCGAAATATCGTCCCCTCACCCAGCTCTGAAAGGACTTCGATGTGGCCGTTGGCTCGTTGCACGATGCCATGGACCGTGGACAGGCCGAGCCCGGTGCCCTGGCCGGGAGGCTTCCAGCGTTCACTCAGGGTTCCTGCGCGTGAGTGTAGAAGGAAGAGGGACGCTTCGGCAAAAACGCTCATCGTAGCTGCTGCGAAGCTCTTCGCTCGTCTCGCGTCGGGCCGCCATGGCTTTCAGACCATCCAAGCGCTCGTAGAATCCAGTACGTTGGAGACAAGGTCGGGGCACGCAGTAATGTCCCATCGTGGGGCATGGTCCGCTGGGAAACTTATAATGGATACTCCATACTTGCCGGACTCAACATGCTGACCGATAACCCGCGCAAGGGGCAGTGGGAGCAGCCCAAGGACATGGCGTCCCTCTCGGATGGGGCGATGACTGCTCCGGACGGGTACCGCCTTCTGGCAGTCGGCCGTGAGGGCGAACGCGTCATCATTTACAAAGCCGTGCGCGAGCGCGACGACGTGCGTGTGTTGCTCAAGACGTATCGCCACGCGCGTCCGACCGAGCGCGACCTCGAGCAACTGGCGCACGAGTTTGCTGTCCTCACGAGGCTCGCGGGCCTCGCGGGAACGCCGGTCGCGGTCGCGCTGGCGCTGGTCATGGAAGACAGGGGCGGCCGGACCTGGTTGGTCCTAGAGGATCTGGGCGGAGAGTCGCTGAATCGGATTGCGTCACGGTTTCGAGCGCCGGCGAACGCGCTCGCGCTCGGTGCAAAGATCGCGGGCGCGCTTGCCGAGGTGCACCGCCGTGGAGTCATCCACCGCGACCTTAAACCGCATCACGTGCTCGTGCTCGACGACGGGCGCGTGCAGCTCACCGATTTTCGCAGTGCATCACTGCTACGTGTCGACGGCGCCGTCACGAGCATGCCAGGCAGCCCCGCGTACATGGCCCCTGAACAGACCGGACGAATGAACCGGCCCGTCGACAAACGAGCCGATCTCTACTCGTTCGGGGTGATGCTCTACGAGTTGCTCACGGGCCGGTTGCCGTTTGAGGGCAGCGATATGCTCGAATGGATCCACGCCCACATCGCCAAGACCCCAGTCCCACCGTCGAAGTTCGACGCAAGGATTCCGGCTTCGGTCGACGCGATCGTCCTCAAGTTGCTTTCGAAGCACGCCCAGGATCGCTATCACGGAGCCGCTGGGCTGCAGCGCGACCTTGAACGCAGCGCTGCCGCACTGGCCCGTGGCGAGGTCGACGCGTTCGAGCTTGGAGCCGAGGACGCTCCCGACGACTTTCGGGTGGCGCACCGCCTCTACGGCCGCGAGACCGAGGTCGCGCAACTCCTCGCCGGGTTTGAGCGAGCGAGGTCCTCCGGTTCGTGCGTCGTCACGCTGATCGGCGGCTATTCGGGGGTGGGCAAGTCATCGTTGGTCGGGGAGCTTTATCAGCCGATTGTGCGCGAGCGCGGCAGGTTCGTGTCGGGCAAGTTCGACCAGTACAAGCGCGACATTCCCTACGCCACGATCGTGCAAGCGTTTCGTGATCTGTTGCGAGGCCTGCTGTCCCTGGGAGAGGAACCCCTGGCGGGATGGCGGGAGCGCATTCGCGAAGCACTCGGCGTGAACGGTCGGTTGATAAGCGACGTCATCCCCGAGCTCGAGCTCATCGTAGGTCCTCAGCCTGCCGTCTTCGACCTCGATGCGCTCGAAGGACAGAATCGCTTCGAGCTCGCATTCGGCGGGTTCGTGCGCGTGTTCGCGCGGCCCGAGCACCCGCTCGTGGTTTTCCTGGACGACATGCAGTGGGCCGATGGGGCAACCCTGGGCTTGCTGAAGATGCTCGCGCGTCCTGGGCAGTTTCCCGACCTGCAGCTAGTCCTCGCTTTTCGCGACAACGAGGTCGACGCAAGCCACCCGTTTCAGCTTGCCGTCGACGCCGTGCGTGCCGGGGGCGCGAGTCTTGACACGGTGACTGTCCTGGATCTCGCGCCGCAGCACGTCCTGCAGTTGGTCGCCGACACTGTGTCGCGTCGGCCCAAAGACGCCGCGCCGCTCGCCGCCATGATCGGGACCAAGGCTTCTGGCAATCCGTTCTTCATCGGCGAGCTCTTGCAGGTGCTTCATGCACGCGGGTTACTCACGTTCGACGTCGCGATCCGTGGCTGGGTGTGGGACGAGGCTGCGATCGGGGCCCTCGACGTCGCAGACAACGTCGTCGACCTGCTGATCGAGCGCATCCGCACCTTACCGAGTCGAACCCGTCGCGCGCTGACCATCGCGTCGTGTTTTGGCAACCGCTTCGACGTCGGGACGCTGGCAACTGTGATCGACCTGCCCGCCGAGGCAGTGGAGACCGCCATTCAACCCGCCCTGGCCGATGGGTTTATCGTGGCGGTCGACGGTTTGATAGGCGCGAAGCGTGCTTTTCGGTTCCAGCACGACCGCATTCAGCAAGCTGCTTATTCGCTTGCGGTGGAGGAACGCGCTGCCACTCACCTGCGAATCGGGCGGGTCCTTCAAGCTCGCTTCGAGAGCGGCGCGGACGA
>JBBSJC010000434.1:0-7221 GCA_038257655.1 Polyangiales bacterium
AACTCAGGCGGCTCCTTCACGACGATGATCGGCATGCCGTGCCGCTCGTTGAAGCGCATCCAGTCGCGCCAGTTGAAGGTGCGAAACAGGTAGGGCATGCCGAGCGCGCGCACGGCGCCAGCCATCCACGATCGATCACCGCCAGGCGTAATCACAAGCCAGTTGGGATCGTCGCGGTCGATGACGACTTCGCCATCTTCGGTCTGCGCGACGTAGGTTTTGCGAAACTCGTCCCAGCGGAAGTTTGCCGGATGCCAGCGCTCGATGCGCTCGATGCTCCAGCTGCGCCCGGTAAGCACCCAATGCTTGCGCGCGATGGCGACGCCGATCATCACCGCGTCATGCAGTATCTGGCGCAACGTCGCGTCAGGCACCACGTCAAACCACCACGCCTCGATAAGGGGCGGTAAGCTCTCTCCGCCCTCAGCCGGAGCGATCGAAAAGTCTAGGCCGTTGACGCTGCACAGCGCGTTCAGTCGAACGTTCAAGCAGCCGCTGATTCTATCGTCGCGCCCCATGGCTTCGACGAGCAGTGAGCTCAGCCCAAAGTCGCCGCGCTCGTGTCCGTCAAGCGCGACGCGAACCCGGTCTACCGTCCACGATGTGACCATCGAGGTCGATGGCTGCACCACCGCGCTGCCACCTCGCCCGGGCAAGCGCACCGCTGCCGGCATGCGCGCCATCGCTGCACCGAAAAGCTCGGTGGCGCGCTGTATCAGTCCGGTGGGGGCCATCAGATTCGCATTCCGGGTAGGTAGTCGTCGTATCGGGAATCGAAGGTCGCTTGACCTTGCTGCAGGCCGTCGAAGGCCGCGACAGAGGCGTCTACCTGATCGTCCTGCTGACCGTCCTTGCCGATGAACGCCTCGATCTCATCCACGTAAGGTTCGAGCCACTCGGGATCGTCCGCGGGCACCATCACGAGGCCTTCGTTCCAGGCTTCGGCAAACGGCTGCGCGTGGGTGAACTTGTCGCCCTTGATCGGCAACAACGTCAGACGCACGCCGTTCGATCGCATCAGGTCGGCAGTGCCTTGCTCAGTACCCGCCGCGCGCCACCAGGCCGTTCCCTTGTATCCGGGCTCGTCCTGTGTCGCTTTCAGAATCTTGCCCCAGTCGGGCGCCTTGCACTGTCTGCGTATCACCTTGAGGATGTAGTAGCGGTACTTCCGCTTGCCCTTTTCCGTGAGCTCGTCGGTCGCTTCGCGCGCCATGCGCACGCAGACAGACCAGTCGCTCGACGTCTTGCCGGAGTAGGAGAGATCAGTGCCGTAGCCAAACTGCAGGCCGCGCGTGGGCAATACCGTGTACTTATGCGGCGCGTTGAAGAGCGTGCCGCCTCGAGGCCTGGGCTCGCCTTGGAAGAGCGACGCGAACGAAAACGGGTTGACCTTCTGCAGCCTCAGCAGTTCAGTAATCGGCTTACGCTCGGGACAGAGCGCGACGCCGGGCAACCGGGTGTCGCCGAGAGGTTGGTCGCGACCGTCCGCGATGGCCTTGATGTTCAGGTATTGCCAGCCGCGCTTGATCAGCACGCCTGAGAGGTCTTTGGGCGCCCAACGGGTCGCCATCACGATGATGCTCGCGCCAGGGTGAACGCGCGTCTCTGCGACGTCGTCTAGCCAGTCGAGAACCTGCTCCGCATAGGCGGGTGACTCGGCGTGCTTGCGGTCCTTGTAGGGGTCGTCGACGAGCAGCACGCCATCGACAGGCTCGCCAGTCAGCGGGCCGCCCACGCTGGTCCAGACTACGGCGCCGCCGCCCGGTGTAGTCCACGATCGAATCGGGCCCGACACGGGAACGCCTGCGCGGTCGGCGATGTTGCGCGCTTTTCGAGCGACACGATCGCTGCGGCTCTGCGCGTAGGTTGCGTAGGCGTTGCGGAGCTCGGGGTTCTTCTTCAGCCACCACGCGAACGCATGGATCGAAATCTCCGTTTTTCCGTGTTGCGGAGGAGCCGCCACGACGACGCGAAGGCCTCCGCCTGGCGCGCGCTCAAGCAGGTCGGCATACGGGGCCAGCCACGTCGGGCGCGACCACCGAGGAGTTGTGTGCGGAACGAAATCAAGAAGCGGCTCGACGCTCCTTGAGCAATCAATCGCCTGAAGCTCCCGGGCCGCCCAGGCCTGCAACGCCTGAAGCGGCGGCAATGGCGCGGACAAGCTGCTCATATGCCTCGCGAGTCATGCGACCCTTTACCGTGTCGAGCAGCTTCTCGACGTTCTCCTGCACCTTCAACTCGAGCGGGAACTGATAGAGGCCGTCGAGCCTCGCCAGCGTGTCGAGCAGCCTTGCGGCGGCTCCAAGGTTTGGGTCTGGCAACACGATGGGCTCGCCGTCGGGCCTGAGCATCGGTTTGCCGTACTGATCCATCACGGCGGTCTGGCCATCCAGCGCCCGCTGCAGGGTGTCCTCCATCGCGTACCGGAGCTCTACCCGGCGAGCCTCGCGGCCGACCTTGCCGCTCTCTTCGATCCACACGGCCCGGATGGCGTCCATGTCGGTGTAGATCGTCCGCTCGTGGGCCTTGTGCGTCTCTTGGACCTTGCGGACGATCTCGCGCACCCGCATTCGGCGCGCCATGAGCGACTCGACAAGGAGCCGGCGCTCGGCTGACTCCGGGGTCTGGCCGAGGTCTATACTGGCGTGCTTGAGCGGGTTTTTCGCCGGCTTTCGCTTTGACTTCGCGCGTTTAGCCTGCGGCTTCGTGTCGCGCTCGTCTGTCGCGTCCCCGTCACCCATGCACTCCTACCCCATCTTCACCCGCGGCCGTATTGCGACTCTCGTGTCGCCGCACTGCGGGCACTTCTCCCCGTCTCGGACGATGACGACGCCCTCGCCGCTCAGGACCGTTCGCGCCGTGTCGCCGCTGGGCAGGTCTCTTGCGCGCCCGCACTTGGCGCACACGTTCTCGACGCTCAGCTCGAATCTCAGACGGCTCACGGGGTCACGCTAGCACTGCGGGCCTGCCCGCGAGGGGCTCACAAAAAAGACGGGGGCGCCGCGAGGCCTTTTCTGGTCTTTTCTGGTCGCGGCAACATACACGTCACTTGGTAGCCTCCAGGGCTACGTAGCCGTGATTGCCTGGGAAAGTCCCTGGCAAAAATATTCTCGCGGCGGTTGCAGGTGCGAGTGCTTACGTACGCACCCGCATGCACCTGCACCTTGAAGCTGAGCCCGGCTGCCAAAACCTCCGCCTGCAGCGCAAGCTCTACAAACTGCCCCTCGTGCTGGCCAAGCTCCCTAGCCCAGCGCGCGGCTCGTTCCACGCTGACGCCTCGGCGGCCCTTCTCGATGTCGCAGAGGTGTCCGCGGGACACGCCCAGCGCCCTGGCGAACGTCTCGAGCGACTGCTCTTCGCAGAGTCGAATCGACTGCAGCGCCCTGCCCAGAGTGAGCGGTCCGTACAGCTTCTCGAGAAACGGGAGCGCGTCCACTGCGCCCTCCGATGCGCGCGCCGGTGCCTTTTTCTTCGTTGCCATGGGCCCATGCGTACCCCTCAAAGGGGTGCAACGTCAAGGCCTTCGGTCACCCATCCCCTTCCATCACCAGCTGCAGCGCCTCCGGAAAATGCGCGACCAGCTTCGGCAGTGTGGTCACCACCCGCCCGGCCCGCTTCTCCCCGGCGCCCGTCTTGAGCAGCCACCGCCGAGCCCGACGCGTATCCCAGCCGAGAGCACGCGCGACATGGTCCGAACCGATTAGTCTGGGAAGCCCTGGCATCTGTACCTCCACCGAGCGCCACCTTACCGTTTGTCCGGAACGTTCGCAGTGTCGTTCCATTGCACACACGCGCGATCGAACAGCTCCTGGGCCTGCCTGAGCGCGAGGGATAGCAGGCTTTCCCGGGCCGGCTGGGGCTGCAGGTCCTGAAGCACCACCGCGGTCTCCAGACGGGCCTCTGCGCTCACGGGCACGGCCGCGCCCCTGGTCTTCTTCTCGTCGCGCCTGGCGAGCCGCTGTCCGGCCTCCGTGAGGTGTAGGATGGATCCCAGGCGGCCGATGCGACCGGCTAGACCGGGGCCTTGGGCCCACTTCGATCCGGCGTCGCCAAAGTAGATCGCGAACACGGCCCGCCCCTCAGGCGGGAGCCGTGACAGCCGGCGCGACATCTTGCCGTGCTGCACGCAGCGGTCCTCGTTGCCCTGCCCCGCTCTGCCCGCATCTCTTACCTCTGCCGTCGGACGCGCCGTGATGTCTCCGGGGTCTGGCTCATGCGGCTTACGCGCTCGTCGGGCAGCTGCGATCTCCGGGTCGGGGACGTGGCGAACGTAGAACGTCGAAGCGCGGTCGAGCATCGGGCCACAGGTCGAGCGCTCGTAGGTCGCCGAGCCTGGACCGAAATGCCAACCGAGGTCCGCTTGGTCACGTGTTGAGATCACGGGTCGCCCTTTCGGCCGCTTCTACGGCAGCGCGTGCCCAGCCGGGTGTTTCGATGCAATCGAGAACGCTCGGCTCAGCGTCGTGAGCATTGAACATCTTCAGCTTGACGAAGGCGCTTGATGCCGCGTCGCCGGCGTTATGTGCCTGCACCTTGCAAACGCGCTCTTGCCCTTTGCCGTCCCAAAACCCCACGCGGTACCAGTTCATTCGGGCGCCTCCTGAAATGCCGTAAACAACCCTTGCCTTGCCGCGCCGCGCCGTGCCCTGCCGCGTCAAGCCCAGCCTAGCCGCGCCGCGTTTGGTGGTGCCCCGCGGAATCGAACCACGGCCTTACCATTTGCACCTAAGTAACCTTGCCTTGTCTTGCCGAGTCATGCCGCGCCTTGCCGCGCCCAGCCCAGTCCAGCCATGCCCTGCCCTGCCCAGTCGAGCCTTGCCCCGCGTTTCGCGCACCGTCGCGGAGTCGAACCGCGCTTGAGCCCTTCGGTGCTGTACAACCCTTGTCTTGATCTGCCGCGTCTTGCCTCGCCGTGCCTTGCCGTGCCGGGCCATGCCGAGCCATATCACTACCCTTCCAGGTAGCGCCGAAACACCTCCTTGAGCGTAGGCGGTTCGCTCGACTCCATGCCGGTCGCGAGAATCTTCAAACTTGGCTTGGAGCAAGCGTAAGAGGTTAGTTCGCCAATCGTCTGATGCAGTATCGCTGAGACTTTGTCCTCTTCGGGCAGAACGCTGAGGTCGAGGGCTTTAGTCGTCTTCACTAGCTTGCGAGAGGCAGAGCCCACTCTTTTTCGCTGCGACGGAAGGGCTTCGCGCACGACATCGCGATGGCTTGCTCGCTCGATGCCGACCCCCGCTTCCACCCGAAAATGAAGCAGTTCCTTCAGTAGGGTTTTCTGCGCGGTCTGCCACATAGACCGCAAGCGCGTCCGATCGTGGCACCCGGTGAGCGACTCAAGCTCATCCCACGGGACCAGATCGCCCTCTTGGGTTTCGCGCAGCCGCTTGATCACGCGCTGCGTCTCAACCTGAATTGATTGGACCGATGCCTTCGACACCAGGCTTGCTTCGGCGTTCATAGCGAAACCTCGACCTCTTTGATCGAATCAACCGAGAAACGTCCGAAAAATCCGTTGTTGCGCGGGCGGAACCTTCCGATTCCTATCAGCGAACCCGCCTCCTTCAAGACCTGTTCGAGCACAGGAAGCGTAACCGTTTCGTCTGAAACAAAGATCTCAAGCGTTCCGCTCCAGCGATCGATGCGACCAAAGACTCGCGTCACCCGCTTACCGCTGCCGCGCACGCCATCTGCCGGTACAAAATGCGCTTCACCCGGCACGTCCTCAGCCTGAATACCAAGCATCATCGGCTGGATCACCATTACTCCGGCCTCGAAGTGTTTGGTGTACGTCGCCTTCCCTTTTCCGGGGATCTGGATGCTCAGGAACTTAGCGGCCTCGCTTAGGCAGTTTTTGAACGCCATCGGCTGAATGAACACCTCGCCGCTTTCTGTGGTGTGCATGCGGTGGCGCCACGTGCGGCGCTCGTAGGCATCCTTGCCCTCCTTTTCTAAAGGGGGCACCTCGTGGTACCTCGACTGCGAGTAAGGACTGATGCTGCGGATCGTTGCTTCGTATTTTTTCACCTTACGCTCCTTGCCTTCGTTGCGATGAAACAGCAGCGCTCAAACGCGCCGCCTAGCTTTGCCGGAACTTCTCCGCCTTCGTCGGCGCGCAAACCAGCGCCTGAAAATCAAGCTCGACCTGATGCGCGAGCAACGCCCAGCCGCACAGGTCCTTGGCCGTCTGTCCGCTCACCTGCGTTCCGTTGAGCGCTGCGCGGATGCTGCTGCGAGACACGCCGGTCGCGACGTAGACCAGACTAAGAACCTGCTCTTTGCAGAAGCCTTGGGCGAAGTACTTGGCCTGGATAAGGGCGGCGAAGGTCATCGGTCTTCACGCTTTCTCGAGCACGCAAGCGCCGTCGCAATCATCGCGGCCGTCGCGCTTACCGCAGACATCACGAGCGCGGCCCACAGTGGAATCATGGCTCCTCCGTCGGCGCGCCATTCGCATCGACGCCTGTGGCGCCAGCGAACTCTCCGGAATCTCCGGATGGTTGCGGGCGCAGCCTCTCAAGCTTCTCCCTCAGTTCCGCGTTCTCATCCTCCAGGGTGTGAAAAGCAGTCAGGAGTTGTTCCAGCGTGAGCGGTGCTCTGAGTGCGGCGATCATATTCCCCTCGCTCTCTCGATCGCCGCGTCTATCATGGATAGGTACCTTGGATCCTTGCTCTCCCGTTCGCGTTTCGCTGTCTCTGCGATCACCTGCTCTGCCGGTGCATCGGGCACGCTGGCAAGGTGCCGCGGAACGTAGCGGCCAATGTGCGGCGCTCTCTCGATATGGTCTTTCATGCTGCCTCCTGAAGCAAACTCCGCACGTCCTGACTCTGTCGCCCCGTCTGCTTTGCCCAGCGCAATAACTTACGCAGCGCGACGCCTTCAATCTGCCTTACTCTCTCTCGCGTCAGCCCGAACAGCCAGCCGATTTGCTCAAGCGTAAGACCGTCAGGAAACGCCTGCACCACACGGCGGGCATACGGGTCGCTTTGCCAGGGAACCGTGGACCACTGCCACGATCCGACCTCGCCGGGCTCGCGCAAGTACTGCCAGTCAGCTAGCCGTGGGCCTTGATAGGCGTTGCGGTGCAGGGTGATCATGCTGCCCCCTTCGAGCGCTTACGCGCCTCTGCTGCCATCGTCCTGTTCGCCTCGATCTGCCTTGGGATGTTTCTCGCCGCCCAGTACAGGATCGCAAGCGCTTCGCTGGCGTCAGTGTCCACG
>JBBSJC010000435.1:0-7214 GCA_038257655.1 Polyangiales bacterium
AGCCGGAGCGCAGCGTGGGGCAGCGTACCTGCGCCTGCGGACAGCGACACGACGCAAACTGCGCACGTGAAGCGCAACCATTCCACGAGCTGCGGCCAGTAGGGGAGGCGCTCGGGCGCGGGCTTTGCTGCCTGCAGTACCAGGAGTGCAAGCCAGGCCGGTGGAGCAGAAAGTAAGGTCCACTCAGTTGGTAAGGCCGTGTCTGAAATGCCCAGCCACGTATTTGTCAATTTTCCTGACAGAATCGCCAAGCCCGATAATGCCAGGCTGATTGCGCTGAGCCTGAGCACTTGCCGCAGAGAAGCGACGCCAGACAGCTGTTTGCGTGCGAAAGCCAGTCCCAGCAGCGACAAACAACACAAAAGGGGCAAGCCAAAGAAGAGTCGAATGTCGAGGGCGCGCTGCGGCACACCGAACGCTAGAAACGAGAGAACCGTCAGAGCGGCGCCCGCGACCATGGCAGAGGAAAGGTCGCGCAGCCCACGCAGCCCACGGATGGCAGACACCCGCCCCGCTGCGGGCATCAGCGCTCCAGCGCCGAGCGCGATGATGAAACCAAAGGCCGCGAGATAACCTGCATGCATAGAGCCTGGGTCGCGCCCTGAGATCAGGATCCGTTCACGCATGCCGCCCCGTCTGCGTGCCACATCGAGCGTCAGATCGCCGCGTTCGTCCTGAGGTAAGAAATCCGATACGCGCTCGATCGGGGCTCCGTTGATGCGTTCGATGCGATCGCCGACCTGAATGCCGGCTTGATCGAGCAGACTCCCTTCGGAAATGCGCGTGACTACCAAGCCGGGCGAGATGGGCGTGGCGGATTCGAGCTCGCTCGCACCCAAGTAGCGGTGAAAGCTGCGTGCTCGACGGGCCAGCAGCAGGTCTGCAGACAAGGCAGTACTGTCGATGTGCGCAAAGCGAATACGTACGCCGGAGATCGAGCCCACCACTTCGCTCGAACCGGCGTTGGAAGGGAAGTGCACCTCGATGCGTCCTTCGAAAAGACCATTGCCCAGGCGCTTGCCGTCGGATGTCTTCAAGTCGACGCGCACGAGCTCGTCACTCAGGGCATGGCACGGGAGGCTGCTCTGTATGCTGCGCGCCTCAGCGCCCGGCCGGTACAGAATGCCGGTGAGCTCAGCCTTGCCGACACGTGCACCGGGAAACCCTCGTCCGGCGATCGACAGTGCTTGCGTCTCGTCGTCGCGCACAACCTCGCGCATCTCGATCAAGCGTGTGCTCGGCTTATCGCACGCTGCGCAGATGGCGAGCAGCAGCAAGCTGAGCCTCAGCGTGAGGTCGTGCGCGTTGCCGCAGGCTGAGCGCTCGTGGCGCTTGTAGCGCTCATTGCGCTCTGTGCGCTGCTTTGCAGGTGCTTCCACGCGGCTATGACCTCTTGTCACGAATAGGGTGCTCAGCGCGAAAACGTCAAGAAACCCACGCGTTGACACCCAGATCCGTGGGTGCTAGTCGGAGCTGAACCCCTGACGTGGAGCTCTTTATGGGCATCGGCCAAGCCATCTCGCGTGTGAAAGAGAGCGTGCGCAAAGCCGGACTCGACTCGGTCGTCGCGGGTCTCGGTGAGCAACTTCGCAGCACTGCTATCCCAGCTTCGTTACGTCCCGCTGCTACGCGCCTCGCGGACCTCTTGCACGTGAAAGAGGGAGCGCCGGTAGTGTCGCTGACGCAAGCGGTCGGCCTTGATCCGATCGGTGCTCACCCAACCGGCGAGAGCAACACGCACGGGAGTGCCTCACACGACGAGCTCGCTTCTGTGGGTGGCGTGTGTCCGGTATCCGGGATGAACGCGGGCCTGGCTGGCTTGTTGGATCCCGGTCAGTTCGACGCCGCGAGCTTCGAAGCACCTGCGCTCGAAGTGGTGCACACGCCGGACGAGCTTGAGAAGGAAGCTGTCCAGCCCGCAAAGAAACCCAAGGCGGCGCGTAAAAAGACGCCCGTACGGGCAGCCGTGGCGACAGAAGAACTCGCTGCTGCCAAGCGCGTGCCGCACAATGCGGATAGCGGCGCGCTGAAGCGCACTGCTAAAACGACAGGCAAGGCTGCTTCGAGTCGTCCTGCGCCAAAGCACGCGAGCGCGCAGGCCCCCGCTCCAACGCGAGTCAAGGCGCAGGCCAAAGCGACTGCCGCAACCCACGATAAGGCGCACGATAAGACGGCCGCCAAGTCGCGTAAGTCGAGCGCCAAGTCCCAGTCGGCGACTGCAGCCAATAAAAAGTCACAGGCGACTGCAGAAAAAGACTCCGAGCAGGTTGCGGCAAGGCCTGCGACCAGCAAAACTCCCGCCCGATCAAAGGCTTCGACATCAAAGCCTGCTGCCAAGCGCCCAACCGCGAAAGCAGCAACCAAGAAGAACTAAGGGGCTGTAGCTCAGCTGGGAGAGCGCCGCACTGGCAGTGCGGAGGTCTGGGGTTCGATCCCCCACAGCTCCACTAAAGTGGAAAATCGTTGTCGGAGGCTCGGGCGCAAGCTCGGGCCTTCGGCGTTTTGCATGCCTGCCGTGGAATCGCCGATACCACTCAGGCGTAAGCTCGCTGCGTCTCGCGAAATCGGAGCCCATGCTCCGGTATTCGGAGAGCGCGAGCCGTGTGCATCGGGAGATCGCGCGCTTGCATGCGCAAGGCTCAACGTGACCATGCGATCAGGCTCACTGGTATGGGTTCACCGGTAACGGTCCCGGATCGTCCAACGGCTCCAAGGCTTCCGAAGCGGGAGGGTTGGCTTCAGGCATGTCGGCTTGGGCTGCAACAGTGTCGTCAAGGCTTGCCGCCACGTCCGATACGACCCGGCCGAGCTCATCGAGCTGGCGCACGTAATCCGAGACGATCACGCCTTGGCTGACGGCGACTTCAGCGGGGGTGAGGCTCTGAGCTTCTTCATTCGTTGGGGCAGCTTCCAGTGGAGCTGCTGACGCTGGCAGGGCTGGGGATGCTGGAGCTCGCAGAGCTGCCTTAGAAGTTCGCGCAGCAATCGCGGCGCGTGCGATGGGGCGCGCTTTTACTTTCACGCTGGGATGAGCATCAGTAGGCGCAGCGCGTCGCTTGGGCTGCACGAGGTCCACCGGCTCTGGCGAACTCGGCGCAGCTGTGGACTCCGCCGTGGGCGAAGGGATCAGCGATGAGGTCTGGACCGCGGCCACGTTACCCGCAGCAGACGGGCCTATGGCGTAGCGCGAGCCGAGCGCGAGTAAGAAAGCGACCGTCACCGAGAGCAGGGACCAGGCGATCATGTTGCGCGACGCAAGCACGCTGCCGGAGGACCTGTGAGCTCGGGCTTGCGCGCCCAGTGCTGCAGTTGCCGTATCGAGCGCGTCGCGCATCTCGCGCGCAGATGCAAAGCGATCCTCTGGCCGCTCTGCCATCGCGCGTGCGACCAATGCGCACAGTGACGTGGGAAGGTGAGGACACCACGTGCTCAACGGGACATGGGTATGACGCAGCACCGCGCCCATCACCTCGGCCGTGCTGCCACCATCGAAGGGAAGGCGGTTTGCCAGCAGCTCGTAAAGCAACACGCCTGCCGCATAGACATCCGTGCGCGCGTCGACACCTTCGTCGGACATTTGTTCGGGCGCCATGTAGTGGGGAGTTCCCACCAGGGCACCTTCATGGGTGATCGCAGGATCGGATCGATGATTGGACATGGCCTTACTGACGCCGAAATCCATCAGCCGCACCCGATAGGCGCCGTCCTCCGCTGTCTGCACGATCAGGTTGGAAGGTTTGATATCGCGATGCACCACACTGACGCGATGCACGGCACTCAGGGCAGACAGTAAGTCGCGCACGATGGCCAGGGCGACGCGCGGCCGAATCGGCCCCTCTTCCAACATGTTCTCGAGCGTGGGGCCCGCCAGCTTCTCCATCACGATGTAAGGCGTCCCATCCTCGAGCTGCCCTACGTCGTAAATCTTGGGAATATGCGGATCGTCGATCGCCGCGCACACCACCGCTTCCCGTTCGAGCCGCGCCGCCGCGTCGCTTGCATAGGCTTCGTCCACGTCCACAACCTTGAGCGCCACGAGCGAGCTCAGGCGAGTGTGGAGTGCCTCGAAAACTACAGCCGTCCCACCCTTGCCGAGCACAGAGCGAATAATCAGATGATCGTCCACGCGATCACCGGGCTCTAGGCGACGTCGAACCGGGGTTTGAGACACGAGGCGCATGCTGGACCTGACCTTGATGCCTTGACGGAGCAAGGATTGTGCCGCGGTAGCGAGCGGGGGAAGCGAGCCGGGGTAGCGAGCCGGGGTAGCGAGTTGCGGTGAGCGAAGTGGGGGAAACGCCGCGTGCTCAAGCTAGCGCCTCCACACTCGTACGCCAACTACTCATATCGGGCACGGCGGTGTTGCTTTGAAGCCACAGCGCGTGTGCGCAGCGTTTGTCCTGTGGCCGCAGCGGCGAATAGTCAATAATATTGACTATTTCGACTGTGGTCGCCTCGACTACGATGGAGCGAAGACTCAGCCGAACGCCGCGTGTGCTTTTTTCAGGTTTTACTAGCGTAGTAGTACTCTGTTGCGTCACTATGTGACAGTCCGTTGGAGAAGAGAGCACACCCGCTTTTCGGCTCCCTCCACGTTGGTAGTGCAGCAGCTCGCTGCATCTCGCTCTCCCCCAGAGGTGGATCATGACTCTCCGCTTGAAGATTCTTTCGTTGGTCGCAGGTCTTGCCTGCGCGTCGCTCGTCGCCTGTGACGGTGGTGATGGGACCGGCGCGGACGCGGGCTCCCAGCCAGGCACAACCGGCAACGACGGCTTCGACGATACCGAGGACCCGATCGACGTCGGCAACGGAGGAGAGATGCCTGGCGCTGCGGACGCGGGTAAGGACCGCGACGCGGGCAAGGCGAACGATGGGGGCGTGCGTCAGGATGCCGGTAAGCGTCGCGATGCAGGCGACAGCACACCGACCTACGACTGCGAAGAAGAGTTCGTCTTTGACCCCAGCGGCCTCGATAACGTGAGTAACGTGGTGCTCACTGGCAACTACTCGCGCTGGACCTCATGGGTGCCGACCGCTTCGAGTGGTGCCATCCCGATGGCGCTCGGTGACGATGGCCGTTATCACGCCCGCGTCTTTCTCAAGGAGGAAGTGTTCGAATACAAGTTCGTAGTGAACGGGGACTCTGCGACGCCGACCTGGGTGTCGGACGCAGCTAACTGTCACAGCACCAACGACACCTATGGCGGACGAAATAGCATTCATTACGCGTGCCAAACGGCGCCCGAGTGCGAAGAGCCCACGGAGCCAGACGCAGGTCCAGACGCGAGCGTCGGCGCAGATGCCGGCGCAGGCGACGCTGCGGCAGGCGACGCGGGAGACAGCCACGATAGTGGTGTGATCGTAAGCGATGCGTCCGTAGGCATGGATGCTGCCGTGGGCGATGCTGCCGTGGGCGATGCTGACGTGGGCGAGCAGGACGCGGGCGATGAAGATGACGTCGATGTTGACGTGGAGCTCGGTGATGATTGCGTCGAAAGCTTCGAAGTCGATCCTGCGGACTACCCTGAGCTTGCGCCGATTGTCAGTGTCGAGCTGCGCGGCGATGCTCCGCTTAGTTACGAAGAAGCGGTCATCGAATTGCACGAAGATGCGGACGGGATCTTTCGTGCCAGCGCGCGGGTCGACAAGCTGCAGTTCAAATACAACGTGCTGCTGAATGGTAAGGACTACGCGCGCGATCGCGGCTACTGCCCCTCCGCCGACGATGGCTTTGGCGGGCGCGGCGCCAGCCTGCGTTCAACCTGCGAGGTTCCTGCCTGTTGCGAGGAGATCGTGGTTGCCTGGCAGCCCGCCGCCTCGGCTTGTGGCGACGTCGAAAGCGCCCACTACGTGGGGCAGCTTGCAAGCTGGGCGAAACCGGGGATCCCGATGACCTTGGGCGACGACGGTACGTTCCGCATCTCGTTCCGCGACGCACCCGGCAGCTATGAGTACAAGGTGATCGTGCAGGATGCGTACATGAGCGCTCCCGACGACAACTGCGCGGACGACGGGGAAGCCGCGCTGGTCGTTAAAGCCTGCGTGAACTGAAGCGAGCAACCCAATCTACTAAGCGCTTCTCCGTAGTTGTCGATCTGCGGCAGACTAGCGGGCTGACGCCGAAGCAACGTCAACGCCACGGGCATAGCCGGGCCGCTCAGATGTGACATGTAAGAGCAAGCCTTGGAGCTAGGCGACCGAAAGTGTCAGAGTGTAAAGCTTTCTTGCTGCCCTGATCTGTCCGCCTTGCGACGTTTACAAGAACCGTGAGACGCTGCTCGTAGGGCATGCATCGCACACGGGGAAGATCGGCGAGCGCAGCGCGGGCTATCCGTGGCATGGCGCTGATTTGCGCGTTGAGCGCGTGGCTCGGCTGTGACGACGAGGGCGTTGCTAAGGTCACCATCCGGCGCCCCTCAGATGACGTCGATGGCGGAGGCGCGGACGCGGGCCAAAGCAATGGGATGGATGGCTCGACGGCACCGCTCGGTGACGGAGCGATTGCGCCCGGCAGCGATGCAGCAGTGTCTGCGGGTTTTGGTTGTGAGCTCCCGGAGTCTGACCATTTTGTCGACACTGCCCATTTGCCTGGCGGCATGTCGTTCGGGGTTGATGTCGTAGGTAACCAGTTGCATTTGGCTTACCTCGTGCCCACGTGTAAGCGCACGACCCAGGATGGTGGAGTCGACGTCTACGGCACCGGCATTAAGTACGTGACGTTCAACACCTCCGAAACGCTGCCCGAACCGCGCGTTCTCGTCGACACGGCGGTGAGCTGTAATCAACCGCAGTATCCCGCCCTCGTCGCCAAGGGCGATGACGTGAGGGTGTACTATGTAGACCGTTCGGGGCGTCTGCCCGAGCTGTTTGAAACGCGCGTAGCCGAAGGCGCCATACCCACCGTGCTTTCATACGCCGAGGAGCGCGAGAGTCATGTGGCGGCCATGTGGGTGGGGGCGGCTCCCATCGTCTCCTGGGCTATCGGCGCAGGACTGACATCCCAGTCGATCTGGAGCGTGCGTCACGATTCATCGCCTACCCCGCAGGAGATTGTCGAAGTCAGCAAAGCCTACGAGCCAAGCTACCTCG
This sequence comes from Polyangiales bacterium, assembly GCA_038257655.1. Classification (GTDB taxonomy): domain Bacteria; phylum Myxococcota_A; class Polyangia; order Polyangiales; family DASUME01; genus DASUME01. The sequence goes on from JBBSJC010000435.1 coordinate 7,090, forward strand.
TAGCCGAAGGCCTCGACGCAAAGCGTGGGCTCTTGGCGTGGGTCAGTCTCACTGGCACCCGAGGTATTTTTGCGCAGGTGCTGGGTGAACAGGGCACCGTGTCCACGAGCGTGCAGACTGTGACG
>JBBSJC010000436.1:0-7211 GCA_038257655.1 Polyangiales bacterium
CCTTTTTATATTTTTTTCTATTGGCCGCTGGGGGGGTTCCGTCGGCTTGGTGGCGATCTGTTTTTTTTGCGGCGGTCGCTTAGTTCCACAGCTTCTTGCAGCGTTGGAGCACGCCGTCGCACGAACGTGGAAGGTCGCGTTCGCCGAAGTCTTCCCATCCGTCCTCGCAGGACACCACTCGCGCACGATCGCGGCTCCACTCATTCCAGTCGTAGGCGCATGCCTCGATCTCACCCACGGTCGCGTTGCAATCGTCGGGGATATCGTCCGTTTCTACCTTGGCGCAGTTGCGTGTCTCGAAACCGGGCTGGTCAAGCTCGTCGTCTTCGTAGGCCTTGTCGAGGCATTCGTCGCGCTCTTGCTCGCACTTGGCAAAGTCGTCGCCGGCTTCATCGTACGCCTTGTAGGTGCAGAGCTGCTCGCGGCTCAGCAGGCTCTCCTCGCTTTGCGCGTTGCTCCATTCGCACAGCCTGCGGAGCTCCTCATAACTAAGGTCCTGGGCGTTGGTGTTGGGTGCTACGCCGGAGCTACCGGGACCGTCGTCATCGTCGCATCCCGCGCACAACACAACAGCGAACGCGAGCACACATGTCTTAGAGCGCATAGTTCTTTCCCTTTGACCGGCACGGCGGGCCGGGCACCGCTTCTGGCAACCGTCGCTGCCGGATACCGTCGCAACAGCAGCCCATCAATACCAGCGATAGAGCCGACGTGCCGAGCATACCCGAGCCTGGTGTGATGATACCTGGTGTGATGATGAACATGGCTGATGGTGCCCGAAGCCCTTGTGATGGTTGAACATATAAGCACGTAGCCCCCGCGATCGCGCGCAGCTTTCGCGCGTGCACTCGCCAGCCTGCTACAGCGCGCGCGGGGTAGCACAAGGTGTGCTCTCGCTTGGCCGATCCCAGGGAGTGATATAATTTTCAACCGCGTCAGGCAGCGCCAACACAGTACCAGCTCGGAACTGGTAGCTGAGGAGGAGTGATGCGCCTGACAAAACGTAGTCTATTGTGGGTTAGCTTGAGCCTTGCGGTCGGATGCGGGACAAGCGATTCCACAAGCGGAAGCGCGAGCAACGCGCTCGCAGTGTCGGACGAACAGGACGAAGAAGGCGGCCGCGACTCCCGCGATCAAGATGAGGGTGAGGAGGACGACGGCGACGGCGACGATGGCGACGACGAGGCTGGAGGCAACCCCGAGGGCGAGGAGTGTTCCATCGGCGTGGCGTTCGACTGCGAGAAGATAGACGTCTCCACCTGCAAAGACCTGTCGAACGTCGTGCTCGAGCTCGAGGATGGCTCTCGGCAACGCTACGAAGGTTTGAAAGGGTATGAAAACACCTTTGCCGGCTCGGGTCAGAACAACGGTAAGGTCGTCGTAGGCGTGTGGGTCAAGTCCGGCGCCAATCACAGTGGGGACGGCCCCGGCTATGGTGAGCGCTTCGATGCGCCCGAGGATAGCTGCGAGCCTACTGATGGTGCTGAAGACCCGCCGGTGGACGACGGTGACGAGCCGCCAGCTGACGACATCGATCCGATTTTGCTGTAGGACCTGACCTGGCCACGTCCGCTGTGGCTGGGCTCAATGGGCCGTGTCCTTTCGTCGGTCAGAGTCGCAGTTGGATGGAGACCTCGGTCGAGGACGCGGTGAGCCCCACCACGGCTTTGTCGGCGTCCTCGCGGTGCAACCAGGGGATGAGCAAGCCCGACAACGTCCCGGCCACCGCGCCGACGACGACGTCGGACAGAAAGTGGCGGTCCCCCGCAATCCGCAGGTATCCCGTCAACGCCGCAAGCGGAACGCCCGTCGCCCAGAGCACCGGAGCCCACCGGTAATCGCGCAAGCTGGCGACCATGGCCGCCGACACCCCCATCGAGAACGCCAAGCTGGTGTGCCCCGAAAAAAACGACAAGTTGTCGTCCGCGCTGCGCAGCCGCTCGACCCCATCTTCGTCGGTCGCCCGATACAAGAAGGGACGCTGACGGCCGACCAAGAGCTTGGTCCAGGACGTGAGGTTGAGCGCCAGGAGCGTCGATTCGAGCACCACCGCCGCATCGACGAGCATGCCGGCGGGCGCCTCGTCCATGGTGGAGAGGGCCGCCAAGCCGCCCAGCGCGAAGCCCGGCACGAAGATGAAGCCGGTCCAGTCGCTCAGGCGGCGCGCCGCAGTCGTGTTCGACCAAACCAGGTTGTCTTGAATGCCCTGGTCGAACCGGTTTTGTCTGCACCAGCGACACTGACCGGGCGCCAGTTGGTTGCGCAGCACCTCGGCGGTAGCGAAGGATCCCGCGGCCGCGAGCGTGAGAAACGGTTCGATGCGGATCGCGTAATGGAGCTTGCGTACCCGGTGCTCTTTGCCGTTGCCGGCCGCCTCGTCGGCACGCGCGACCGACCCGACGAGCAGTGACGCGATGGCCGCGCTGACGATCCAGAAGCGGCGGCCACTCATGCGTCGCTGGCCAGCGCCCTGCCCACAATCGTTGCTCTTCCAACCACTTCGCTGCGGCCTTTCCCATCCTACGACTTCAGTATCGATCTCGTCCTCCCTGGAGCGGCGAGCGGAGATACTAGTACGTCTGGTCGCCCATGAGGAACCCGCCTCTTGCCCTTCTGTCGTGCGCGTTGCGCCACGCAATCGTATACAAGCGCGATGACCTCAGGCCGTAAGAGTGGGTGCACGTTGGTTCGCATGGCGTGGCTGATTGCGATGGTGCTTTGCGTCACGCAGGGATGCCTCAGTGAGGCGCACGCGCAGGCCGGCCCGGTGCGCGGCCGGCTCGACGATCCGCTCAAGTGGCCGGAGCGCTACCGCAAGTCGCACGTGGTGGAAGGCATCCTGGGGCCGCTGCTCGTCACCAGCGCGTTGTCGCTCTATTTCGGGCCGCCGCCCCCCACCGTCGACTTGTCGTATGGCAACAGCTTCGACCGCAACCTGCAGGAGAGGCTGTCCATTCGCTCTGAGACCTACAACAACGCCGCCGAGGTCATCAGCGACGCCGGGTTTTACGGATCGGTCTTGTACCGCACCTTCGACGACATCGTGATGGTCGGCCTGCGCCGGCGGTCGTGGGATGTCGCGTGGCGCCTGGCAGCCATGGACGCCATGGCGTTCGGCCTCGTCGGAAGCGTCGTGTGGACCACCCATCTGTTCGTCGGCCGCCAGCGGCCTTCCTCGTACTACTGCGCGACTGACCCGGAGTACCAAGGCGTCAAGCCTGGCTGCGATCCGAACTCGGACGCCTCGGCGCGCAGCATGATCAGCGGCCACGTCGGCGTCATGGTGGCCGGCGCATCGCTGACGTGCCTCCACCACGCGCATCTGCCGATTTACGAGCGCAGAGGCAGCCTCGCTGCTTGTGGAGCGCATCTGGGCGCGGCAGCGGTGGCCAGCGCGGCGCGATCGCTGGGCGATCACCATTGGCCCACCGACATCGCGCTCGGCACGGGTCTCGGACTGGTCGCAGGCTGGCTGTTGCCGCGCGCATTGCACTACGGCTTCGACACGTATGCGCTGCGCGGACAGACGCGACCGAGCGAGCGCGCGCGCGGCACGACGACGGCCGGTCACTTCGCGTTCTCGGCGTCGCCTTGGTTCGAGCGCGAAGGCGCGGGCGCACGCGTGCTCGGCGCCTTCTAGCCGCGGCGAGCACGAGCTGGCGCGCATCCTGCACACCGCACGACGCTGGGCGCGCAGCGATCCGGTTTAGAGCGCGCCGAGGAGAGCGTCATTTCTCGACATCGACTGATCGTGCACGGCGTCGCTGTGCTCGTGCTACTCGCCATGCATACGGTGTCTGCGAAGGCGCAGGCCGACGACAACACGCGCGCCGACGACAACACGCGCGCCGACGACAACACGCGTGCCGACGCGGGCTGGCTCGTACAAGGCGAGCTCGGCATCAACGCCCCGGTCAGTCGCGACGCGCTCGGACGTGCGTTTGCCGCGGCGGCGCGCGTGGGCCTGAGCCGCGGGCGCTATGTCGGGCTGCTGCATCTCGAAGTGAACGGCTGGCGCGACCCGGCGCTGCGCGGCGAAAGTGTAGACATCATCACCGTGGCGAATCTCGGCTTGGGTGCCAGCATCGCATTCGCCGGCGGTCGCGCTCGGTCTGCCGTGTTCGCGGGCCCCTCCGTTCTTATCGAAGAGACCTCGGTGGGCGACGAGGTGGGCACCGTGGGCATGTTCGTGGACGTTCGCCCGATCGGCCTTCGCTTCGAGCTCGGCCCGTTCTCGCTCGGCGTCGACCCACTGGGCGTCAAGATGATGGCGCCGGTGCTCAACCGCATCCCGTTGCTGGTCGTGCAGTACACGAGCAGCCTCTACGCGGAGTTCGGATCATGATGCGCGCGCTCTTTTTCTGCGCAATCTGTGTGTCCGCATGCGTGGCCCTCGTGGGACGGGCGAGCGCGTACACCCTGCGCAGCGGATTGACGGATTCGTGTCACGAACGAATGACCGCCGCCGCCTTCGGCGAATTGCTCGACGACGTCGACCTGACCGTCGATGACCCACCCGCGGGAATCTGGGACGAGGTGGCGCGCGCCACCTTCAGAGACCTGATCGGCGACGAAACCGTGACGTCGCGCTTCGGTCGAGAAAGAGCGGTGCGCTTCGTGCTGTTCAGCCTCGTCGCGGGTGTCCGGGCGCCAGACACGGGCGGCTACTCCACGGGAAACTTGTCTGCCCTACGGCGGATCCACCTCGATCCCGATAGCGAAAAGCAATACGCCCACGCGTTGCGCGCCGCACGCGACGACGGTCTACGCGGTGAGCTGCGTGCGGTTCGCGGCACCCGAGCGCTGCTCCGCTCCCTGATCGAGCAGGCGATACAAGCCCAAGCCAGGCCGTACGGCGAGCGCACCGTCGAGGTCGACTTCTTTCTCGAGCTCTACGGCCAGATCGAGGTCTCGGTTTTCGAGCCGATGTACTTGCTCGGCCAGGCCATTCACGCCCTCCAAGACAGTCACTCGCACACGATCCGTAGCGACGATGGAGCCGAGATTCTGCACGTGCTCAACTTCGTGGAGGCGATCTCCGGCAACCTCGATCCGGGCGTCGACGGGCTCGCCCATTCCGACAAGATGGACGACTGTTTCGGGCCGGTGGAGCCGTTGGTCGAGCGGGCCGAAAGCCGGACCACGGCGTTGGCCATCGCCGCGCGAGAGGCGTTTCGTGGCGACGAATCATTGCTCGATCGCGGGCTCTCGCGCTGCCCAGAAGGCGAGACCGAGCGCAATGATTGCGGCTGGATCGAGTACGTCGCGTCTTGCGAAAACGCCCTGCGCGAAGGGCTCACGGACGCACAGGCCGCCGAGCGTTGTTGCACGCGCGACAATGACTTTTGTGGCTCCCGCTGGCTCGAGGTGGCGCGCCAAGAGCCGTCGGAGCCCTATCTCGAAGCCACGTTCGGCTGCTCGCTGAGCCCGCCTAGCGGAGACGGGGAGCCAAACGGCGGCCTCGGGTGGTGGATGCTGGCGGTGCTCAGCGCGCTGCTCATGCGTCGGCGCGCGGCCACGGCCGTCGTGGCGGTTGCTATCGCGCTCACAGCATCATCGGCGCCGGCGCATGCACTCGACCTCACCCTCAGGGACGCTTTTGCCGCAGTCGAGCTGCACGGCTCGACGTTCTCGGGAGACCTCGAAGGCTCCTTCATCGATCCGAGCTTCGGCTTCGCCGCACGTGGCGGCTATCGGTTCGAGCCGGTTTCGATCCTGATTCACGCCGAGCGCAACTACTGGGTGTCGAGCGAGGTCGACTTCGGCGTGTTGCCCGGCGTGCTCAACGTGGGTGCAGGCGCCGAGATCCTGTTTGCCGACGATCGCCTGCGCAGCTCGCTCGTGATCGGCGCCAGCATCCTGCGCTTCGACGCGGCGCTCGACGAATCGGGCACGACCGGCTTCTTCCTCGACGTTCGACCCGTGGGGGTAAGATTTGGAACGGGCCCCTACATCCACTTGGTGTTCGATCCGATCGTGGTCAGCTCAATCAACCCGGCGCTTGGCGACCCGGGCATCCATGTCATTCAGTTTCGCACGGTCTTGGGCGTCGAGGGCCACCTGCCCTGAGGCCGGTGCAGTACGGAGCAGTAAACAGTTAGATCTGGCAGAGGTAGTAATACTAATGCGAGGCATCTGCGAATCGGCCACTCGAGCTACACAAAAGCTACCGCCCTCCGGTCCGCGAGGTCCACAGGGCGACTCCCGCGCTCGTGTAGACGATGAGATTGCCGTCGGTTTGCAGGGCCAGCCAAGCGCCAGGATTACCCGAGGTCCCACTCGCCCATAGTGCACGCGTGGGATCATATAGAACGAAGTTGCCGTCAGTTTGCATAGTCGCATACTGGCCGGCGCTGCCATCCGTGTCCGTGTTCCATAGCGCGCTTGCGCCTTGATACAGCACGAGATTGCCGTCGGTCTGCATCACGAGGGTAAAGCGCCCATCGCAGGAGACAACGGACTGCCCGTGCGCGAGCTGCCGGTCAGAGCGCAGCTCACCGCACGGCGGTGGACACGCTCCGCAGTCACCAGAGCAGGTCGCGCAGGTGTCGTCGCCGTTGCATAGGCCATCGCCACAGCTGGTTAGACACACTCCGCAGTCTGAAGCGCAGCTCGTGCACGTGTCAGCTCCATTGCACATGCCATCACCGCAGCGCGGGGGGCACGCGCCACAGTCGCCAGGGCAAGTCGTGCATGTGTCAGTGCCGTTGCACATGCCATCGCCGCAGGGCGGTGCACACGCTCCACAATCTTGGCGGCAGGTCATACAGGTCTCACCCGCGTTGCATGTACCGTCGCCACAGCGTTGGTCCGCATCGGGTGCGGCTGAGCCCCCTTCAACTTGTGGCCCATCTGACGGTCCACCTTCGGCAACGCGGCTGTCACCATCACCGCTATCGCCCGCATCAGCTGGCGTGAAGGGATCGACGGAGCGGAGCGAGTCGGCGCTGCTGATGGCACATGCGGCGAGCCCTAGCGCAACGGTGCCAAGGCCCAGGGCGCGTAAGACAGGAGCGAAGAGCCCACCGGATCTGTGATGCATCGTCAGCCTCATACCTTCCTCTTGTGTGTCCTGAAATCGCTTGCAGGTGCGTTCCAGCCCCGAGCATCGTCGGACAGCCCAGTTTACGCAAATAGGAAACGCGGAAGTCGGTGACCTGCCAACGGATGTAAGACGATGTCACTTGTAGCGCTAAGAGATGCTGTACTTC
>JBBSJC010000437.1:0-7205 GCA_038257655.1 Polyangiales bacterium
CGTGGAGGCCTTACCGGGCCTGATCGGGCGTTCGCCCATCATGCGCGAGCTGGGCGGCTTGGTGCGTAAGATCGCGGCGAGCGAATCAACCGCATTGATCATGGGAGAGACCGGTAGTGGTAAGGAACGCATCGCGCGCGCCCTGCACAGTCTTAGCCCACGCAAGGCCCAGCGGTTCGTTGCTGTCAATGCCGCCGCCATCCCGGCGGAGTTGCTGGAGAGCGAGCTGTTCGGATATGCGCGAGGCAGCTTTAGCGGCGCCACGCGCGATCGTGCAGGTCTGTTCGAAGAGGCGCACAAGGGCGTGCTATTTCTCGACGAAATAGGTGAAATGCGCCCATCGCTGCAGGCCAAGCTCACGCGTGCCATCGAAGAGCGCGCCGTGCGCAGGTTAGGCGAGTCGCGCGAGCGCGCCGTCGATGTGCGATTGATCGCCGCCACGCATCGTGACCTGTCTGCCATGGTGAAGAGTGGCGGCTTTCGCGAGGACCTCTGGTACCGCCTCAACGTCGCCCTGATTCGCGTGCCGGCGTTGCGCGAGCGGCGCGCGGACATCGAGCTCCTTGCCGCACATTTTCTGAGGGAGATCGCTGGTTCCATTCCCGATCGCAGGCTTTTCGGTTTCACAGCCGAAGCTCATGCGGCGCTGGAGCGTTACGCCTGGCCCGGCAACGTGCGTCAGCTTCGCTCGGCGGTGGAGCGCGCCTGCGTAGTCGGCACGAACGACCGCATCGACGTAGAAGATTTGCCACCCGAGGTGATGGACAGGGCAGAAACCGCAGGCCATCCCGACCTGGCTGCGTTGACATGGCAAGAAGCCAGCGACCTCGCACGCGACGAGTCGGCGCGCCGCTACTTACTCGCGGTGCTCAAGCGACACTCAGGACGCATCGCTGCGGCCGCAAATCACGCAGGCGTGGAGCGCGAGAGCTTCTATCGCCTCCTGCGCAAATACGCCGTGCGGCCCGACGAGCAGGCAGATGCCGAGGACGGTTGAGCCTCACTTGGATGGAGAAGGCGCGGCGTGAGCGTGCTCTGCATGCTTGTGAGCCGGAGACGAGGCACCGGCCGGGTGCTTGTGCACTGTGGCAGGAGCGGTGTTGAGCTTCACGTTCAGTGCCAGCGGTGCGGAGGTACCCTCGGCTTTTGCTTGGACGATCACGGCTTGGCCCACGGCCAGGGTCCTAGCGCCGGTCTCGATCTTGGTCTGGGGGTTGACGATCACCGTGATGTCTTTGTCGTCCGGCGTGTGAACCGTAAGACTGGTGGCGGTGAGGGCTTTGACCGTGCCTTTGATGGTTCCGCTGGCCCGCTCGTGCTGGTCGCAGGCGAGTGCCGCCGCCGGCGCCAACAGTGACAGAGCAAGGGCTAACAGGATGGTGTGCTTCATATCGATTCTCCTCGGTGCGTGACTCTTACCTTACGTTTTGATTCCATCGCGCGCGAGGTCAGCTTCAGAAGCCGCCTCCGCAACTTTGCCCGCGGGGTGCTTGTACCAGCCTGGATCCGCGTAAGATTCGAGCTCATCCCTCACTTTGAGTATGGTGAACATGCCGCCCATGTCGATGTAGCTGAATGGACCTTCGCCGCCGCGCATCGGGGCAGAGTTTGCAGGCACGGGCATCCCCATTTCGCCCATTCCTCCCATGCCCGTTTGACCCATGCTCATATAACCGGGCACAAGCTTGCGCATCCGCGCATCCAGCGCCGCTGTTTTTGCTCCCAGCATGTTGGGCGCCTCGTGTCCCATCTGCGTCATCACGTGGTGGGTCATGTGACAATGCATGGGCCAATCGCCTGGTTCGGTGGGAGCGAACTCGATGTCACGTGTGGTCCCCACCGCCACGAGCACGGTGGTTTCGGGCCACTGCCCCGCCTCCGGAATGGGCCCGCCATCGGTGGCGGTCACCTTGAAGAACAGACCGTGCAGGTGAACCGGATGGTGGTCCATTGCGCCCAGGTTGCCGAAGCGGATGCGCACGCGTTCGCCGGTTTTCATGACCAGCGGCTCGGTAAGGGGGAAGGTCTTACTGTTGAACGTCAACATGTTGAAGTCGTTCATCGCCAGCGGATTGGGCCGGCGTTCACCGGGCTTGACCGTCCACTCGCTCAGCATCAGTGCGAAGTCACGGTCCACCGTGCGTCGTTGCGCCTTGGGATGCACCACGATCATACCCATCATGCCCATGGCCATCTGGGTCATCTCGTCAAAGTGAGGATGGTACATGAACGTGCCGGCACGATCGAAGGTGAACTCGTATTTGAACGTTTCTCCTGCCCCAATCGGTCTCTGCGTAAGACCTCCTACACCATCCATGCCATTCGGCAGTATGATCCCATGCCAATGCACCGTGGTAGGTTCGGGGAGCTTGTTGGTGACATAGATGCGTACGCGGTCGCCCTCGACGGCTTCGATGGTTGGGCCGGGCGTGCGCCCGTTGTAGCCCCAGCACTCGAGCACGATGCCAGGCGTCATCTCATGGTTGGGCACGACCTCTGCCACTAAGTGGTAAACCTTGACTCCCGCGACGAGGCGATAGGGCAGGGTGACCCCGTTGGGCGTGACCACGGGCTTGTAGCGCCTGTCGAGATCGGCGCGTGGTGTGCCCGCATCAACCGTTGCCTCGGCGGCCTGCGCTGACGTGACGTTCGTTTCGAGCACGGCTCTGGCCCCCGCGAGAGCAGCCGTGCCCTGCAGTAAGAATTGTCGACGTCGAATCATCAGTGACCTCCCGGCTGCGCTGCGCGTGAGCCACCTGACGCTTCTATCCAGCCGCCCCCCATAGCTAAGCTCCCACCCGCCAACAGTTGCGCAAGCTCGGCGCGTGCCACCCAGTAGTCACGCAGCGCGCGCACATGATTCTGCATGGCTTCTAGCTCCTGGCGCTTGGATTGAAGCACCTCGAACACACCTGCCTCCATTGCATTGTATTGCTTGAGCTGTTCGCTCGTGACGCGCTTTCGAAGTGGAATCACTGCATTTTGGTATTGCAGCACGACCTGTCGGGCAATGGTCAGGGCGTTGCGCGCGCGCCGCGCCAGCGAGCGAACATCCACCGCTGTCGCCACATACAGGGCTCGCGACTGGGCGAGGGAGGACCTGGCACGCATCGTTTCGGACTGTCCTTGATCGAACAGTGGAATTTCCATGTTTACCACTGGGCCTATCCGCCGAAACTCTTCCTCGTCATCGACGTCGACTCCTGCGCTGATGTCCGGGATGATGCCTGCCAGCCTGGCGAGCCCTACGCCTGCCGCTTGTGCCTCGATCTGGGCGCGCATTTGCGCAAGCTTCAGGCTTCGCTCGATCGCGGCGCGTTCGACTTCGCCCGCCACCGGATCCTCGGATGGTAGAGCGGGGAACTCCTCGATCGGCAGCCAGCGCGTATAAGGTCCCCATACGCCGAAGAGCATGTTTAGGTCTTCCCTGAGGTCGAGCTCCATCTTCTGCGCTTGAGCAACCACTACCCGGTTCTCTTCCAGAAACGCATGCTCCATCTCGAAATCGAGCTGCGGAATGTTGCCCGCCTCGAGCAATGCCTGCGCAGCTTCCTTGCTGGCCTCTGCCGCCTCGAGCATCGTCATGCCGACTTTGACGAGCTTGCGCGCAGCCAGGTAGCTGTGGAAAGTCGACCGAGCTTGCAGCGCAAGGCGCATCACCTCATCGCCAATACGTAGCTTCTCCGCCGCGAGCTGACGCTTGGCGAGGCTGTTGCTCTTGCCGAGGGCCAGCAGGCGAGAGATGCTCATCTCGACGGTCGCGCCGTAGGCGGATAGCCCGTTGTCGAAACCAGCATGCGCTTCAACGCTGGGGTTCGGAGGCCGTGCCGCCGCGAGCACCTCGGATACCGCAATGCCAAGTCCATCGAGCTCGGCACGTACTCTTTTGTTGTTGAGAAGCGCGATGCGCACGGCATCGTCTGCATTGATCGGACGCTGCAGAGTTTTGCGCACTTCGTCTGAGGGTTTGCCCGCAAAAACATCGCTCTTTGAATCGACGCTGAAGCCCGTGCGTGCGCGGATCGCGGCCGCGGTCTCGTCCACGGCACGTTCGCGTCTGCGGCCGGCACAACCGAGCAGTGTTAGGCAAAGCAGCGCGTGAAGAATGCGCTGCGACCAGACGAAGGAAATCACATCCCCTCCATGCCGGGGTGACCTGAGTGTTCTGATTTTGGTGCTGATTGCGTCGCAGGTGCTGATTGCGTCGCAGGTGCTGATTGCGTCGCAGGTGCGGGCTGCGTCGCAGGTGCGGGCTGCGTCGCAGGTGCTGGCTGCGTCGCAGGTGCTGACTGCGCGGGCTGCATATTCATCGCGCCGTGCGCCTCGTGATCCATCTTCATGGGCGCGGGTGACGCGACGCGGGTAGTTCCCTGGCCAAGCGCACTTGCAGATGGCCGCGGGGCGGCGGGTGCGTCTGCGTGCACTGGACTGCCCGACGGCAGCACAGACGGCACCGCTTGCGGCGTGCAAGCTGCGAGCACGCATAGGACGAACGCTTTCATAAGTCGCATGAAGTTTCCTGGTCGCACCGTCTATCGGGCATTAGTCAATCTTTCCAACCCAGAGGATGCCATTAGGCTCGCCGCCCACCTCGACTGTGCCGAGCAAGCTACGCTTAGCACGATCGAAGACCAGCACCTTGCCGTCGCCTTCATCGGTGACGAACACGCGCTTGCCTGAGGGTTCGAACGCAATGCCGTGCGGCCTCACGCCAGCGGAAACTTCCGCCAGCATCTTGCCCGATTTCGGATCCGCGATGCGCACTTTGCCTTCGTCCTCGAGCGCGATCCAAAGCTCGTTACCATCTGGAGAAACGAATGCCTGACCCGGCGTACCGCCTGCGGCGAAGGTGGACTCCAGAGTCAGAGTCTCGAGTGAGATGATACTGACAGTCTTGTCGCCTTCGTTCGTCACGTAGGCGCTGCCGCCACTCAGCCAAGCGGCAACCGGGAGCATGCCAACGGGCAAGTTGCTTGACGTTTTGGTCGAGAGGTCGACGACCGCAAGCTGTGCTGAGCCAGAGAGTGCCACGAGTGCCGTCTTGCCGTCGGGCGTGGGTGAAACCTCGAGCGGCATCTCTCCTACCTCAAGCGACCACAGCTCCTTGAACGAGCCCGCCTCGTACGCCATCAGCATGCCGTGCTCCATCATGCCCAGCAGCACTTGCTTTCCGTCGCGTGTGTAAGCGGCGTTGTGCACGGTGGCGTCTATCTCGGCCAGGCGCGTTGCTTTGCGGGTGACGGTATTGATTGCGTAGACGGCCGACATCGCCTCGCTAGCTTCGCCACCCCCTCCGTGCACGGCACCATGCGCACCCCCGCCCGGCGAGCCGCCAGCATCGGGCGCCTCGGCGCTACCCCCATGGCCGCCTGAAAGGTCCGCATTGGGCGCGGCAAGCAGCGCGGTCTTACCATCTGGAGAAAGTGCCCAGTGATGCGGTCGGTACTCTTTATCGAGCTCGAGCGTGTCCAGCACCTTCAGGGTGTCCGGATCGAGGATGCTGACCGAGCTCGTGCTGCCGTTTGCCACATACAGAGCAGACGTGGATCCGGCGCCGCCATTACCCGGTTTCTCGCCGTCGCTGGACGATCCACAGGCAGCTGTCGCCAAGGCCAAGCAGCACAATGTCAACGCAGCGATCTTGTTCATGGATTCTCCTGGGAGTGAGCAGAGCAATCCTCACGCCAAGGAACACTTCGCAAAAAGCCCGTGCAATTGCATCGCGCACAGCAGGGTTGTGCGCGATGCAGCCACAACTTGTAACCGATTTGGTTACGCCCGCCGCTCGAGCATGCCCGAAGCTCCCAGCTAGGGTAGGGCCGTGGCCGGAGCCGCAGTGGTAGCCGGCTGCGAGGACCAATGAATATGGACGATGCGCCAGACTCCTGAGACTCGCTTCAAGACCAGGCTTTCGGTGCTGTGCAGGTCCACGGCCTTGCCCTTGTACATGCCGATGATGCGCGAGCGGGTGAGCACCCAAGCGAGATCGTCGTTGCCACCCTGTTTGCGCTCGACCAGCTTGACCGCAAGACCGGCCAGAAAGGCCATGTCGCTCTTCATGTGGTGCGATGCGTACTCCTCGCGCGAGCTCTCTTGTCCACCGGACTCATAGATCACGACATCTTCGGCCAGCAGGGACTTGACCGTCGCTTCATCGCCTCGTGACAACGCAGCGGCGAATGCGCTGGCTGCGCCCACTGGGTCCCGCGCCTTCGGAGCAGCCGTCGGCCGCCCGACTGGCGGGGCAGAGGCGGGATGCGCGGCCGGCGGATGAGCCCGAGCCGGCAGCGCCACCATCAGCTGAAGTCCCATGATAGCTGACCACGATCTCCATCCGATTCTCATCACGACTCTCCCTTTGCTACGTGCCTTTGGGAGAACCTTAGCTCAATGGTCAAGGTTGCGCGGCCATCACCGAGAGCCCGAGCCTGGCGTCCATCCTAGCTTACGGACCGACCACCATTTCATCGACATCACAGAACTTACCGAACTCGCGTTCCACGCACTGAGCGGTTCCGCAGTCGGCATCCGTGTTACACGGCGCAGCCGCTCCGCTCGATACGACCATTTCCTCCACGTCGCAAAACTTGGGGCCGTCCTCGCTGAGCGCCACGCACTTCACGTCGTCGCCGCAATCTGCGTCGGTGGTGCATGGGGCTGGTGCGCCACTCGACACGCCCGCTCCGCCATCCACGGTCATCTCGTCTACTTCACAGAAGCCATCTTTCCCACACTCAATGTCACCGCCACAGTCTTTGTCTTCTTTGCATGGCACTGGCACCAAGTTGGTCTCGATCGCGCCGTCGTCCTTTTTGTCGCTGTCGCTGGCCTTGTCGCAGGCACCGAGCCCGAGCGCAGCGACCAGCACCCCAATCACCCGAACATGAGATTTGAAGCGGACTGTTGTCATGGCGATAACCTCGATACGGGCGATGCCCGGGAAAAAGATTTCCAATACTTCCCACGCCAGCCGCCTGACGTCAACACCGCGGATCGTTTGGTTGCGGACAAGCGCGGCAATAAATGCGTGAAATCCATTTCCAATTGTTCGATAATGTGCGATTATTAGCTGCATGGGAACGCTGGGCGAGGCACAGCTCCGCATCATCTATTCGCTGATCAAGCCTGCCGTGCGCGCCGCGGCGCGCTTTCACGTGCCGATCCGCACCGTGGTTGAGCTGGTGCGCCACTCGACACGCCCGCTC
>JBBSJC010000438.1:0-7146 GCA_038257655.1 Polyangiales bacterium
CTCGCGATGCCGCGTTCGTGTTGCTCCGCAGAAAAGTTGGTCCACTGGCTCCTCTCGTGCAAGAGGCTAGCGACCGACATGTGTTACGGGCGCTGGGCGAATACCGGACCGTTGCGTGCTCCAAGTGCGCGCATGCCTACAAATAAGTGCGCGCCTGCCTACAAACCTGATGGTTGACGCAAGCGTCTATCGGCACGCATGCTGTCTGTCGATGATCGCGGAGGAAGTACTCGTCCGGTTCCAGTCGCCAGTGCATGCTGTGCGCAGTGTTCGCAGCACGCTGATTCAAGCCTCCCTCGGCTCGCTGCGCGAACGTAACCTCATCGACCGCTACACGGAGCTGCTCCCGCCCCAGCACCACGAGCTTGTTCTGCGCACCTTGGCTGCCACCTGGCTACCGGTCGAGGTCGGAATGGCGCACTACCAGGCGTGCGAGGACCTGGGGCTGACCGAGCACGAGCAGGTCGACATCGGTGGCGATGTAGGTAGACGCATCCAACGCTCAGCTCTCTCAACGCTGGCGCGAGCGGGGAAAATCGCGGGCGTCACGCCCTGGCTTGCACTGGAGTCCATCGACCGCATGTGGGCAAGACTCATGGAGGGAGGATCGGTGCAGGTCATCAAAGTGGCGCCCAAGGATGCCCGCATCGAGATCGAAGGCGTGCCGCTCGCGCAGTTCATGTACTTTCGCAACGCCTTTCGCGGTCTGGTACTCGCTGCGGCCGAGCTATTCTCCATGCGCGCCTATGTGCGCACGATGCACAGCCAGTGCGGGCCGCAGCGCCTCGAATATCGCCTCGCCTGGGCGTGAGTCGATCCGTCGCGAGGCGCAGTGACGCCCTCGGTGCTCTAGCGCGGGCTTCCTAAGTTCTGCGTCCAGTAGGCGGCCTCGAACGACTGACCGCCACCTGAATCGTAAGGTCCGACGTCGTACCCAACGCCGAGCTGCGTAAAGCCTTTGGAAGACGCGACTCCGGTTGCGCTGTAGAGTTGCAATGGAATCATGGCAAATCGTCCGACCGACAGTGTTAACCTTCACTCCCAGCGTGAGCTTGAGCGCGCCTTGTACGACTTGGTGCTGCGCTACGGTGCGGGCGTTGGGCCCGAGCTAAGAAGTAAGGTCGAGCGCTGTGTGCAGCAAATACAGGACGCGCTCACCGAGACCGCAAGAGACAGTAAGAGTCTGTCCCCCTTAGATGTCGTGCGGATTCGTGCCGGCAAATTTGCCGCATCGTTGACGCCGCCGTCCGTGTTTCGCGATCCCGCGCAGCTCTCTCGGCTACGCGCAGAGATCCACGAGATGGCCCACGCGTTCGTCGGTCCAAGTGGCGCGCAAGGCAGCCGCTTTTGGCCTGGTCCGCGCGACTGAAAAACAAGCGTTTGGTTGGGCCTGCGCATCAGTGACTCCCGACTCGCTGCTCTATCAGTCACGGCCGGCGGAAAAAATTAGCAATCTTTGGGTAGCGGCGTCGAAAACGCGGGGGCCCGATCCAATACGGGACAGGGGGCGCCGACCACCGCCGCCAACGACGACGTGCTGGCCACGACCATGGTCCGGCCGCACGGCGGAGCTGCGTTCAAAACCCAGAAGGATGAGAAATATGTCGAGACTCAAAATAGACGCACCGTCGTACGGACGGTCGATCACGCAGTCAGCACGCGCTCGTGCGCGCGCTGTCATGGGCCGTCACGTGCGGGCTTTGGTAGTGGCATTGCCGTTGACGATGGCGGCAGGGGCGAGTCAAGCATCCGCCCAGTCCGTTCCCCTGTGTCAGAACACAGCCAATACGGCTTCAGGCAGCCTCAATCTGAATCATCAGGAGGTGTTTCTCGCGGCCGCGAGCAGCACCAGTGCCGTGAACGTTCGCACGTTTGCGCTGCGGCCCACGGACACGTCGAGCGCGATCTCCGCCCGCCTAAACATCACGGACGGAAACGTTACCCTGTTTAAAGGTGCAGGTAGCGTAGGTGACGTCGAGGTTGGCGTGCGCTTGAAGGTCTCGGTGGACGGTCGTGAGCAGTGCAACGTCTACCGCAAGCTCGCGCGCCAAGAGGTTCCTTTACCCGTGCCTGGACATTTTCACGAACAGGTTAGAGCAGAGACACTGGTGCTCACCTGCAACCGCCCGGTTCCCGCAGGCTCACGCAGCGTGCGCGTGGAAGTGTTCGGAGAATCCAAGATCAACATCGGAGGCGTGATCATCGGCGGTGACATCGAAGGGCGCGCTTCGCTGCGTGGAAACCTTACCTTAGTAGCTAACAATGCCTGCTCCCCGCTGGTGGACGCGGATGGGGACGGCGCCAACAACCTAAACGACTGCAACGATCTCGACGCGTCGCGCTTTCCGGGAAATCCGGAGCTGTGCGACGGACGGGATAACGACTGTGATGGTGGGGTTGACGAGGGCGTGTTGAACACCTTCTTCCCCGACCGCGATGGGGACTCCTTTGGTGGCTCGCCGGCCGTGACTGCCTGCGCACGGCCCACTGGCTTCGTCACGCGCGGCGGCGACTGCAATGACGCGAACAACGCCGTCAATCCAGCGCGCAGCGAGTTGTGCGGCGATGGCCTCGACAACAACTGCAATGGCGTGGCCGATGATCGCGGCAGTGAAATAAGCGGCTTCCGCGACGCGGACGGCGATAGCTTTGGTGATCCTACCGAGCCCACTTTCGTCTGCGGACTTCCGCCAGGTTATGTGGTGAACGACAGTGATTGCGACGACAGCAATCCTGCACTCGGCGCCTGCAACACGCCGGTCAGCACCAATCCCGACGCGATTAGCTGCATTGCTCCCAGCGGCAGCCGTGCGCGCCTGACATGCGAGGAGGTCACGGTCGCCGGCGAAACCTCCTGCGCTGGCACGAGCTGCGACTTGGACGAGCCTGCTGACTTCTCATTGTCGTTCACTGGCGAATGCTTCGCGTTCGAGACGAGCGCGACCTGTGAGGGCGATCCGGCCGAGGCCATCGTATGCATCGAATACGATCCTGACGCGCTGATGGCGAGCGGCCCTTGCGGCAGCAACCCGGAGGCCTGTCTGCGTATGTTCCATTGTCCCGAGGGCTCAGCCCCGTGTCCGTCCCCGACAGCGCCGCCCTTGTCACCGGCACCGGGGACAGACGCTGCGCTCAATATCTACTGCGCCTATGTCGACGAAGTGCCAAGTGCGGAGGCGTTCCGCACCGTTGCATTCTCGTACTCCAAATCAACGAAATCAGCGCCCCGAGCATCCAAGAAAGACGACCTGTTCTTTCTCGGCGTAGACGAGCGCGACCCCGACTTTGACGGTATCCCCACAGGCATGGACAACTGTCCCGAGGGCTATAATCCGTCGCAGCGAGACAGCGACGGCGACGGCATCGGTGACAAATGTGATCCCGTGATGAACAACTCGGTCAAGGCGACTGGGAAGACTAAAACCAACGATACGACTAAGTAAGACTGCCCCGCGCGCATGATGCTTGCGGTAGGCGCAAGCATCATGCGCAGAAGTCGTCCCACCACACTTACGCACAGCAAGAATCGTCCCATTTTCGCAACGGTCCCAGACCTACTCCTGCGCACGCGACACCTGTTCAAATACGGCCATCGTGCCAGTATTGCCGCAGGGGGGAGGAGCGCGATGAAGGAAGATGGCGAGGTGCGCCACACGGGAACACGAGTGCAGACCTTGCTCGGGAACGCATTGGCAAAAGCGGGAAAGCGCGCACCGATCAGTGCCGCCGTCCGGTTCATGAAAGAGGTCGCTGCGACGCTGAGTGGCGACCGACCCCCACGCGAAGAGCTCGAGGCGGCGCTCGCGCAGCAACGGGACACTGCGCAACGGCTTGCAGAAAGCGAAGCACGCTTTCGCGAGGTGTTCCTACGAGCGCCCAATCCGCTTGCGATAGTGCGGGTGTCCGATGCCTACATCTATGATGTCAACGACGCCTTCGTCCAGCGCTCTGGGTACACACGCGAGCAGATTCTCAATGGAGGTGCGAGCGAGCTGCCTTGGTGGCCCGAGAACGAGGGCGTTCGCATCAAGACTCTGCTCCGGCAGCGCGGACAGCTGCGCGACGAGGAGGTTCGCGTTATCGACGCCAACGGTGAGGTCCACGGCGGCAGCCATGCTTCGCCATCTTGGGTACGAAGTACAAGAAGCAGACAGCGGAACGCGTGCCCTCGAGCTCATTTCGGCAGGCAGTCAGCGCTTTCTGGCGGTAGTTCTCGATGCGACGATGCCCGGTCTTGACGGTGCCCAAACACTCGAGAAACAGTCACACGTGGCGTTTCTGACAAAACCGTGCCGCGCAAAAGAGCTTAGTGAGGCAATCCAGCTGCTTCTTGAAGAGCCGGCGGCAGGCTAAGCGCTAGCTGCTAATACTGCTCTGTCTAGGGCTGAACCAACAACGGTAACGTTTACGCCTTGCCCGCGGCTTCTAGATCGTGCTTGCGCATGGGTCTTAAATCGCGGTCATCTTCCAATTTGTTGATCGCATTTTAGATCCCACTCAGGCACATCGTGGCTGTGTAGGCGGTCGCACCGCCATGCCAATCTCAGCAGGGGTGAAATCATGCAAACGACCCATCATTTTGTTTCACGAGTGCCGCGCCTCACCGTTACGGCCGCCTTAATCGCATTGTGCAGCACGTTCGTAGGCTGTTTATTCGAGCCATTTGATGGCCAGGTGGTCGATCAGAACGAATCCATTCATTTCAACGGCTACGGACCCGATCCGGATAGCTGGATCGCAATCCAAGTTGAGATGCCCTTCAACGGGCAATACACGCCCTGGGAGACCGTGGCCTGGGCGCGTACGGCGCAGGAGCGTAGCGAGCTCTTTCAGAGCGCCCCACCGCAAAACTACTTTTATCAGTACAACGGATACTTCACTCTCCCTAAGGCTTCACTCAAGCTCATCACTAAGGATGGGCGTCGCATCCTAGGGGCACGCGTCCGAGCCTACGACGATAAACGCTCGACAAGTTACTTGACTGTTCGCAAGGACCGTATCGAGTGCTATGGCAACCACCTTGCGAACGCGAGTGATTATCAGAAGGCGTGTACCAGCAGCGCGCCTGTGACGCTCGAGATCCGGTAGCACGGACCGGAACAGAGGGTCAGGCCCATAGGCGTTAGCAGCTTTCCACCCAACGGCCGGCAGCATCGCCCTCGAGCTTTCCCGCAAGCAAACGTAGCGAACCTGGCTTAGCGCTGCCGGGAAGGCCCTAGGTTCGATGCGTGGGCGGGCTGAGCTCCGCCACAGCCCTCGTCGTTATCGAGAATGCCGTCTCGATCGCGGTCGAGAGCCATGCGTCGACCCGAGCCGGGCGGCACGCAGGTAAAGGTGAGCGAGGCGTCGCGCTTTGCGAGAGCGCGAAGTTTGACCGGCGTCAGCAAGTCTTGGCCCCGGCGGGACTGGTGATACATAGCAAGGTTGGGATCGTATAAGAACCCCCTCTCTTCCGCTCCCACTTGCAGTTTCGCGATAAGCTCGCACTCCGGCAGCGGAGAGCTCACGGCTGCGCGAGCCTCGAGCAGGTCGATGCGTGCGTATACCTCCGCGCCGCCGGCGTTCGTCAGTGTCACCTGCTGACCTACGATCGGTGCCATGTTCGAAGGGTAGGCCAGCATAAAGGCTTCGACCGCTGCTCGCTCGATCGGCCCGAGCGGCAGACCTGTCTCTGGGTCGAGCTGTTGAAAGAAAGGGGAGTTGAGCAGCTGTAGGAACGCGAGCTCAGGCGGCAAGTACTCAGGGGGTGGAATGCTGCCCGCAGGGATATAGGGCGCAAAGCCCCCTTCGTTCTGTGGCACGCCGAACACCGCACCCAAGGGGCCGAGGTTCGTAAAGGTATTGAACAGGAAGAAATCGGCGATCGTGCCTATGGCGCCATCATGGGAGTAGCCGAAGCCGCGGATCTGATCGCCGCGCTGGCGCACATCCATCAGGAACAGCAGCTCAGGGTTTGCGCCGAAGGGTAAGGTCGGATCGGCAGAAGCACCGAACATACCGACCTTTTGGTACATATTGCGCAGGTGGGGGATCTTGAACATCTGCGGCTCGACGTCGAAACTAAAGCGGCCATCGGTACCGAAGAAGCCGGGGCTCTTGACCATGTGCTCGCTGTTGCCGAGCGGATCGAGCGTGTGACACCCGTTGCACGTGGTAGCCCTATCGATCGCCCGATCACCAGTGACATCGCCGAAATATAAGCGCTGGCCGCGCGCCTGTAGATAGGTAAGCGAGTTGTCGAGATTGCGGATCGGGTTCGGAGGCATCGTCATCTGAAGGATGAAATCGGTAAACGCGTGCATCGCGGCGCTCGGCAGCTCACTCCCGCGGCCCAGAAGTCCGGGGAAGGCTACGTTGAACGCATTGAACGCAGCGTGCTCGTCGAACATGCCCGTGTCCGGTTGATGACCCGGGTCGCTGGCAGTGCCACTCGTGCGGTCACCGCGCCAATGCATCGGTCCGTGATTGTCCATGCCACGCAGGGTCTGCGTGGTCATGGGCCCCTTGAGTGAGCTGAAGGTGAACTGACTGTCTTCCACGCAGTTGATGCCATTGACGGGATGGGGCTCTGGCACGAGGCTGCACTTTGGAATGCTGATAGCGAATGCCAACGGATCGGGCAAAAAAGGCTCGGTCCCCGGCATGGCAGGTAAGTCTGCTGTCGGGTCGCCGAGATCCCAGGCGAGGTGATCCATGTCGCCGTCGACGTGACAACTTGCGCAGGCGGAGTCGCCATGTCCCGACGTGTTGAAAGCGTCATACAGGAATGGCCGGCCCGCGACCACACTAGGTGGCTCAGGGTTATGCATCGGTACGACCTGCACCTGCGAGCGCGTGGTAAGGTCGACGACGGCGATACCGTTATTGAAACGAGTGGTCACGTACAACTGCGCGCGGCCTTCGTCGAGTGCAAGCCCGCTCGGGCCCCCGCCACTGACCACGATGTGATCGTTTTCGCTAGGTTGGAAGCTGTCGTTCTCGAGGTCGACGGTGGAGAATACCCCCACCTTGCTCGATCCAAACGCAGTCGTGAACAGCCGGAGACCATCCTTCGAAACGACCATGTCGCGAGGGAAAGCGAGGCTGTCGCGCGCTTCGAGGCTGCCTGGATCGGCACAGCAGGTGCCATAGTCGATGTGCTTGTTC
>JBBSJC010000439.1:0-7145 GCA_038257655.1 Polyangiales bacterium
AACGGCTGGTGAAGAGCATCAGTGACTTTTGGCTGACGCAAGCGCGATTGCCGCCGACGGGGGTGCCGAGATGAACAACGCATTTAGCGTCCTGCTGATCGAAGACAATGCCGGCGATGCCCGGTTACTCCGCGAATCGCTCAAGCACGGCGATTCGCGCCATGTCTCTGTGGTGCATGCAAATAGCATGGAAGCCGCTGAGAAAATTCTGGCAATACAACCATGCAACGTCATCCTGCTTGACCTGAAGTTGCCTGATGCATACGGCCTGGAAGCCGTGCGACGAGCGCGCACTTTTGCCCCAAGGGTAACTTTGGTGGTGCTGACGGGGATGGACGATGAGTCATTGGCGCTCAAGGCTCTGCAAGAGGGTGCACAAGACTACCTTGTGAAAGGCCGGATCGAACCACACATGCTTTTGCGGACCCTCCGCTATGCAATGGAGCGCAAGGCTTCTGAAGAAGCGCGATTCTTTGAGAAGGAACGGGCCGAGGCCACGCTTAACTGTATTGGTGAGGGGGTTATCTGTACGGACGCCTCTGGCAACATCACCTTCCTCAATGCGATAGGCGAAACGATGACTGGCTGGTCCTCCCTTGAGGCAAAGGGTCGGCCCATCGCGGATGTATATCAAAGACTGGACGCTTGCACGCGGGAGCCGAAGTCCATTTCCAAAGGTATCGAGCTTGGGATGATTGAATCCGCGTCTTGCAAAAACTGCGTTATCGTTCGGCGCGACGGCCTAGAAATCCCGGTCGAGGACTCCATCGCAACGATTCACGGCAGACAGCGTCGCGCTGCAGGTGCTGTCATCGTTTTTCGAGACGTGAGTGCCGCGCGGGCCATGGCGCAGCAAATGGCACATTTGGCTGAACATGATGTGCTGACGGGTTTGCCCAATCGAATGCTGCTTAATGATCGAGTAAATCAGGCCATTGTCTCGGCTAAGCGTAATTCGAAACAGCTTGCGATTTTGTTCTTGGACCTAGACGGATTCAAGCACATCAACGATTCCTTGGGGCATTCCATGGGCGACAGACTCCTGAAATCCGTTGCGGCTCGGCTCGTCGATTGTGGACGCGCCTCTGACACTGTCAGCCGTCAGGGCGGCGATGAGTTCGTGGTGTTGTTGTCTGACGTGCAGCAACCTGAGGCCGCTGCCATCGCCGCGCACCGCATGCTTCGCGCAGTGGCCGAAGCCCACAACATAGACTCGCATGAGCTTCACGTGACGACAAGCATTGGTATAAGCGTGTACCCCGATGACGGGTTAGACGCCGAGACGCTCATTCGAAATGCCGACACGGCCATGTATCAGTCAAAGGAGAACGGGCGGCAAAGCTATCAGTATTTTAAGCCAGCGATGAAAGCCCGCGCCGTGGAACGGCAGTTCATTGAAGAGGGTTTGCGGCGTGCGCTTGAGCGAAACGAATTCACTCTGCATTACCAGCCCAAGCTCAATTTCAAAACCGGCAAGGTGGTTGGTGCAGAGGCACTGATACGCTGGACACATCCCGTCAGGGGGCCGATTCCGCCCGCGCAGTTCATTCCCGTTGCAGAAAGCTGCGGCCTCATCGTGCCCATAGGAAATTGGGTACTGCGAAAGGCTTGTGAGCAAGCTTGCAAGTGGGCGTACATGGGTCTTCCACCGATAACCATGGCGGTGAACGCCTCGGCTTTGGAGTTTCGCGACGAACAGTTCCTGACGAAGCTGTTCGCTGTTTTGGACGAAACAGGAATGGATCCTCAGCTCCTCGAGCTGGAGATTACCGAGAGTGTTCTCATGAAGCATGCCGAGTCAGCCGCAGCGATCTTACACGTATTGCGCGACAAGGGCGTGCAGGTGGCGATCGACGACTTTGGAACGGGATACTCAAGCCTCAGCTACCTGCAGAAGTTTCCTGTTGACGCTCTCAAGATCGATCAATCCTTCGTGGGCGAGATCGCCGCTGCCAGCGATGGTGCTAGCATCGTGACAGCCGTGATAAGCATGGCACGGAGCCTAAAGCTGCGCGTGATTGCTGAAGGCGTGGAAACGCTCGAGCAGCTGGCATTTCTTCAGGGCCAACAGTGCGATGAAGCGCAAGGCTACTATTTCAGCCGCCCGGTGCCCGCCGACAGCTTTGCCACATTGCTGGCAAACTGTGCCACAACCGGCACTTACGCCTGCGTGGCCTAGCGCTCAAGCCTTCTGGCGGTTCGCCAAAACCCTATCCACAAGCGCCCTGCGTTTGCGATTGGCCGAACGAACGCGAAAAGCCGAGTTGCGGCGCGCTCTCGATGAGTTGCCAGCTTTGCGGAAGCGAATCTGGCGTACGCCTTCCCTGACCCGCGCCGAAAGGCTGGCGACCATCGAGGCGCTTGCGAGCGAGATCTCCGACGAGCTGCCGGGCGCCGAAGCTGCGCGCAGGCAAATTGACGAATTTCTTGAGAGACGCCGCGTTGAGCGAGCGGCGCCTTCATCGCCAGGTCCCTGACGAGGCCCATGTATTCCGCATGTGTGTACAGGCAGACTCGGACTTGATGTGCGTGCTTAAAAGTCGGGGACGGGATCTGGAGGCGGCGTGCGCAGCAATTCATGTGTTTGGAGCTGTCCGCTTGCCGACAGGACTTTTACTTTGACCTTTGTTCCGGCGTTGCCAATCAGCAGAAAATTGGTTGTCAAGGCTCCAAAGTTCGTAACGTCAACACCGTCAACGGTCATCAGCTTTGAACCCACTTCAATACCCGCATTTGCAGCTGAGCTGCCGGGCAGAATCCCATCAATAGATCCGCCAACGGCTCCCACCTGCAGACGTAAACCGGCATGTCCCCGAGGACCGGCCCTGTCAACGATGCCCTTAGGCGCTGGCGGCAGAGGAAGTGGAGCAAGCTCAAGGCTGTTTTGGCCGGTTGGAATTTTGACCGCGAGCATCTCAGGCGCATAGTCGCCCATTCCGCGTACCGAGATGACGCTTGTGCAGCCTGGGAACAAGCCCCCAATCTCGAATCGGCCCTCGGCATCTGAACGCGCATGAACCAAGCCTTCACGCATGGAAACTTCTAAGCCCACGTTGGCGACTCCCTTGCCCGTGTTTGCGTCAATTAGCCGACCTTTGGCTACGCCTGCGGGTCCAGCAACCAGGTGCGGCTTTTTGGTTTCTGCACGCCCCGCGCGAACATGTGCAGCCACGCCCACACGGCATGCTGCTCCGGCTTCCACACGCTCGGCACTAGCACCTCGGACGCATCAAGTGATGGCGGGTGGACGCATAGAGCGATGACTCTAGGTCTCACAGCCGTCATGAATTAAGTTGCCCAATTTCTTGTCGGGTGAACCCCCGGCAGCACTCGAATCTGGGTAAGGCAAACGGCTGCATGGGCCTCCGGGAGAGCGGCTTCAGCTTTCTGGCAGCTCGTGCCAATGGCCATGAGGGCCAATGCAACGCACCCCCATTGCAAGATCATGCCTTTAGGTTTACGCCGCCCATCATGGTATTGGTCGAGATCGATGCCGAAGGAATTTCGTGCCACGCAATATTTTCTTACCGGCGTCACTCGACAAGCGCAAACCGAGGCACGCTCCAGCCGAGCGGTGAGCCCCCGGTTCACACTAACCCGAGTTACGCGCCGATGAGCGGATTGATCGTGGCGCTATCTACGTACTGATCGAAGCGAACGATTTTGCCATCTGAGATCTCGAAGACGTGGGCGACGGCAGCCCGCACGCTCTTGCCTTTGCCCTTGGCAACGTAATGTCCTTGCATGACGACCACGTTCCCCGCGTCGATCAGCCGCTCGACGTCGATCGAAAACGACTCGAACTCCACCGCGATTTTCGCGAAGACGTTCTCGAGGACGGCCTGCGGGCTGCGGTACACGCCGCCGTACTTGAAGCCGGCTGTCTCGGTCCACTGGATCTGCTGATGCATTGCGCCGAGCACGCGCGGGACATCCCCGGCAGCGAACGCTGCGTACACACCTTTAACGAAGTCTACATGGCTCATGGTCATCTCCTTGGTTTTGGAAAGTTGCTTCCACCAAGGAGGCGTTCGCTCGCCCACAGGTTGCGGTTCGTTCGAAACGAACCACGCCTTTTTTCACGCTGTCAGGTCGTCCAGGTGATGTTTGTGCGCGGCTCGTAAGCACACGAGACGCCGGTCACAAGCGACTCGTCCAGGTGCGCCGCCAGCTCCGGAAGCGCCGTGGCGAGGTAGGTGATCGCATGGCGGATCGTCCGCGTCACATTGAGACGCGCCTTCTCCGTTGGCGAGCCCGCCCGTCGCGGCTTTCCGCCAAGGCCCGTCGCCCGCGCGAGCTCCTTGAGGAGCGCATCGCGCTCGGTGCTGCGCGTAGAGTAGCGCGCGGCATCCTGCCGGGCTTCGGCGTCGTCCAGCTCGTCGTCGAGCTCAGCGTGTCGGTTTCGATATTGGCTTAGAGCTTCGCGATCGAGCATCGGCCCTGCGTCGCTGACGGCAACGGGATCCTCGGTTGGTGCTGCGATGAGCGAGAGGGCAAGCACGGGCTCGCGCGGCCGAGAGACAAGCTCGCGCAGATGCCCAAGCCCTTTCATGTCCGGCACATGAACGCTCTTGCCATTGAAGGTGATATGCCAGACGCCGCCTTCATGCCGAAGCGTCGCGCTCTGCGTGGGCTCAGTCTTCGACGTCTGCTCAAGGAGGTCCGCGATTTGCCTCGCGGTCGCCTCGTCGCGGATCTCCTGCGCGATCGGCAGTGCCTCGCGCAAGAGCTTTGACGCCGTCGCAAGTTCACCCTGTTTTGCAGCCAGGCGCGCGAGTGCGAGCAGGTTTTGCGGAATGGAACCGTGTATGCCCATGTTGACCGCGTCGATCTCGCGCCGACATCGAAGCGTGCGTTCCCAGAACTGGCGGGCTTCGTCGAGCCTCCCCCGCTCCTCCCAGATCTCGCCCAACGAATTGCAGGCGACGATCTCCCCGACGCGGAGCCCGCGACGGCGGGCGATCTCGGCTCCCTCGGTGAAGAGCGCAACGGCGGCGTCTACGTCACCGCTGGCGCACTTCGCGTTGGCTACGTTCCACATACAGAAAGCCTCGGGCCACGCACCGCACGCTTCGGGGTGACGCCGCACGATCGCGATACCGGCTTCGGTGCGAGCGACGGCGGACTTCGCCTCTCCGTTGAAAACCTCACACTCCCCTCGCAGGCACATGAGCATTCCGAGGATCGGCGGCGGCGCGCTTGCGTTCGCGAGGACTTCGACACCTACGTCGATCGATCTGGCGGCGGCCACCCAGTCCTCGGTGTCTTGCGCCGTGAGGAAGCCATGGGCGAAGTGCGCCGTGGCGCGAAGCATGGCCGGGGCCGTGGGCGCGGCGGCCAGCGCTTGCTCGATCCAGCCAATGCCTTCGCGGCTCCTGCCTCGTATCCACCAAGACGGGAGCAGCGAGGACGAGAGCACCAACGCTGCTTGAGGTTCGATCACGAGAAGTCGCGTGAGCGCAACGCGCAGGTTGTCGTCGATGCGTGCGAGCACGTCGAGATGCGGCCGCTCGTTCTCGGCCATCAGACCGCCGCACGCCTCCAGGGCCACACCAAGGTAGAAGCGCGCATGACCTTCGCGAACGGCGTCGATTTCGCCGGCGGCGGTGAGTTGCTCGATGGAGTATTGCCGAATGGTCTCAAGCAAATGATATCCGCCGCTGTCGCCGAGTTTCATGAGAAGGGATTTCTCAACGAGCCTGGCGGTAAGGTCGGCGACACGCGCGGCGGTCTGGCCTTCGGTAGAGCAGACTTCCTTGATCGCGCCGAGGTCGAACCTACCGGCGAAGACGCCCATGCGGTGGAGCACGCGCCGCTCCTCCTCTGTGAGGAGCGCATCGCTCCATTCCACGGTGGCGCGGAGGGACCGTTGCGCTCCATCGGCGCGCCGTGCGGGCTTGGGAAGCAGCGTGAAGAGATCGTCGAGATGCGAAGCGATGTCCTCCGGATCGAGGCCGGCCACACGTGCGGCGGCGAGCTCGATCGCGAGTGGCAGCCCGTCGACACGGCGACAGATCTCTGCGAAGAGACGGTAGGCGCGCTCTGTGCCCTGCGCACCATGCGCGCGCTCACCCGCGCGCTCACGGAACAATTGAACCGCCGTGCTCGCAAGGACGTCCTCGAGGCTCGCGTCCGGCCCGACCACCGCCAGCGGCGCAAGCCTGTAGGTCACCTCGCCGTCGATCCACAGTGGCTCTCTACTCGTCGCGAGAACCCGCAGCTGCGGAAGCCGCGCCGTCAGCCCGTCGACGAGGTCGGCCACGGCGGACACCACGTGCTCGCAGTTATCGATCACAAGGAGCACGTCACGTTCGGTCAACCAGTGGGTGAGCGCATCCTCGTACGACTGTCCACCCGACCTCGGCAACCCCAGTTGGGCGGCCACTTCTGCGGCGACAAGCTCAGCCGACCGCAACGAGCCGAGCCAGACGACGGTGACGCCGTCGGGAAAGTCTCGCGTGCACGCGGCGGCAACCGCCATCGCCAGCGCCGTTTTGCCAACACCTCCAGGTCCAGTCAGCGTCGTCACCGGCGCCGATGCGATGGCCTCGCTGACGCCGCGGATCTCGCTGTCGCGCCCAACCAACCGGCGCGCGCGAAGCACGTTCGGCCGCGCGTGCGATGCGTTCGGGTGCCCGACATTGAGGTTGCTCATGCATCGGTTATCGCTGATGGGGTGAGGCGTTGGCAAGCAACTGTTCACGGGGGAAACCAAGATGCGGCGCGGGGGATGAACCAGTACAATGGCCCGTTGTTTCGCGTGAGAGCGACGAATGAGTGACGTGGGTGTTCACTTCTCATTCTGATTTTTCGGGGAGCGGGCGCTTCTTGGAACTCGCGAATTCCATGCCTAGCATGCAGTGTTTTTGGAGCATTTGTGCCGCGTTGTCCAAAGAACACGGCTCTTCTGTGGTGAAGGAAAATATCGTGTCGGCGGCTTTGGGAACAAGCGGCGAGAGCGTACAGGTGCAAAGCAAACCCTTGCACTCGATCTCGACGAAGCCATCACCCAGGGTATCTTCACCCTGCTTGTGAATGCATTCGGCGTTGAAGTCGCACGAGGTCTCGATTACCCGGCGCGCTACCGTGCCGTCAGGAAGAATTTCTTTCGTGGAATGCCTTTGCCCCCCGCCAGCGTGAAGCAC
>JBBSJC010000440.1:0-7123 GCA_038257655.1 Polyangiales bacterium
AATCATCAGGGGCTCGACAACGAGCTGATTCTGAAGGGCTCGGAGCCGGCGAACGACAATGGTAAGGTCCAATGTCGCCAGCGGGTAGGGGGATTGCTGAAATACTACTACAGGCAGGCCGCGTACCCCCGGCCGGGTATTGGGACAGGACGGGGTGCTGACGAAACGACGAAACCCCGCCTCATGAGCCGCTCGAAAGCGCAGCGGCATGATGCTGACCAGCGGCTTGCCCGCTAGCTCGTCTGCCATCCATCCCAGCAGGCGCTCCGCAGCAGGATTCACGAAGACGATCGAGTCGCTTTCACCCGATGCGACAACGGGATCCATCAGCGCGTTGAGCACCGACCTTACCTCGCTGGATAGCGTCGCTACGCTTTCAGACGACTGAAGTTGCACCCTATGAGTGTAGCCGAGACCAGGCTCGTCTGGCGATTGGCATTGATGCCTAAAAATGCCTATTCAAGTCGCGGTCGTCTGAGGCAGAATGCGACACGCTCCACCCGCGGATTTGAACGCCGACGGTCACTTTAGCATCGACGGCAGCGCGGTCATGTACGATTTCGGGCGCATCCTGAAGGTGGGAGGCGCCGCGGGATATGACGACATCACCTCCAACGCCAACAGCTACGTCATCGGAATCCGTACTTCCCTGAGGGATGTCTGGGCGTCCGCACCTTTACCTTCACGATGGCGCAGCGGCTAGCATCGCAGCTGCGATTCAGTTGCATACTAATCTTAGTCTAACAGTGAGCGACCCTAGCCCTACGGCGAATACGAGCATCGCCATCTCTCTGGTCGGCGGGCAGCGCTATGATCCCAGTGGAGCCGCTCGACATGAGTGCGCCGGACGAACAGCAAGCGTCTACGGGCTGAAGTTGCTGAGGTCGTCGTCATCATGTGATGAGCGTGCCCGACGCGCTACCTCGCTGCTACACGCCTCCGTGAAGCGCTTACAACGTCCGCTCTCGCCGCACGCGTGCGGCGACCTCATCCAGTGCGGGCGTACGCGCGGCACGTGGCCTGAGCATCTGCCGAGACTTACCCCACGGATGGAAGACGAGTGGGAAGGCCTACCAAACAAGCTCGGGCGCTCCGCCAAACCCTCGCCCATGGGCTTCACCTACCCATGCACCATTGGAAAGCCCCGCCGAAAGTTCGTGACGAGTTCGGCCACGTCCCTTACCATCCAATGGGGGGGTGAATTGCAGATGGAAACGGTGCCGAAGTGGTATGCGAAGTGCGACGCGGTCGCGCCAGCGACTGAAACCGATTTCACCCTGATCAGCAATCGACACGCTTGGCGTTGGCTCAAACGCGTGGATTCGACAGTGCAGCGAGCCGAAGCTACGGCGAAGTCCGACGCGACATCGGGCATGGGAAGGCAGGCCCCGTGTCCAACCTAGCGCGACAGAACCACCCGAGCGGCGAGCCGATGCCGACCTTCAAGCACGAGCGATTCGACGTGGTGCGCGTGCTCGGCAGCGGCGCGATGGGTCACGTGTATGAGGTCACCGATCGGGAGCGCAACGGGCGACTCGCGCTCAAGGCGCTGCGCAAGGTCAGCCCCGAGACTGTGCTCTTGCTCAAGCGCGAGTTTCGCGCCGTGCAGGAGCTCAACCATCGCAACCTCGTGCAACTGGGCGAGCTGTACGAGCAGAATGGCTTGCTGTTCTTCACGATGGAGCTGGTGCATGGACAGGACTTCACCAGCTACGTGCGCAGCCGGGCCACCAACGACAACACCCCTGCACGCTGCGACTACGAGCGCTTGCGCGCATGCACGTTGCAGTTGATCAAAGCGCTGGGCGTGCTTCATCGTGCGGGCAAAGTGCACCTCGATGTGAAACCCTCCAACATCGTGGTCGAGCCCGATGGGCGCGTGGTGCTGCTCGACTTCGGCGTAGCGGCAGACTGGGGGAAGAACGAGCACATCGACTCCGGCCCGCTCGGCACGGTGCCTTACATGGCCCCAGAGCAAGCGTCGGGCGAAAGCCTCAGCCCCGCGGCCGATCTGTACGCGGTCGGCTGCATGCTGTTTGAGTGTTTGACCGGCAGGTTGCCCTTCGAGGGGCGCGGCAACGACGTGCTCGAGGCCAAGCTGACGCAGGAGGCCCCGCTTGCCAGCCAGTACGCGGACGATGTGCCGGCCGACCTCGATGCATTGTGCGAGCTCTTGTTGCGCTCGGAGCCTGACGAGCGACCCAGCGCCGAGGATGTGGTCACTCGGCTCGGCGGCGACGCCGAAGCGCAGCGTACCGAGAGTGCCATGCGCGACGACGTCTTCGTGGGCCGCGGGGAGCAGCTCGCAGCGCTCGCTCGCGCCTTTGACGACTCGGCCAAAGCAGCTGTGACCGTCGTCCTGCGTGGGCAGTCAGGCGTGGGCAAGAGTCATCTCGCACTGCATTTTGTCGACTCTCTACGCCAGGGCCAACGCGCGCCGCTCATGCTGTGGGGCAAGTGCTTCGAGCGCGAGCAGCTGCCCTACAAGGGGGTCGATGCCGTGGTCGACGGCCTGTTCGAGTCGCTCAACACCCTCTCAGACGGCGAGCGCGAGCGCCTGGCGCCGCGCGACGCGGCCTTGCTGGCACGCGCCTTTCCCGTGCTCGCCGGCATGTTCGCACCCGACAAGGGTGGGCTCGCCGCGGTCGTCCCCGAACAGCTTCGTCGTCGCACGTTCGGCGCTTTTCGAGAGTTGGTCGGGAATCTGGCACGCAAGCGGCCCCTGGTGATCGTGATCGACGACATCCAGTGGGCCGATGCCGACAGCTTGGCGCTGCTGCGCGCACTGCTCGATGTGCCCGATGCGCCGGCCGTTCTGCTGTGCTTGCTCGAGCGCTGGAACGGCACCGACCCTCAGCTGGTCTCCCTGCCCGGCGACGTGCGCCGCCTCGATCTCTCGCCACTCGCAAAGGCCGAGGCCGTGGAGCTCGCGCGTCGGCTGCTTGGGGATCGCGAGGGCCACGTCGACGCTGAGCGTTTGGCGCAGATCACCGAAGACACTCAGGGTCATCCGCTGTTCATCACGGAGCTGGCGCGCCATCGACACGAGGGCTCGCCCATCGCGCGGGGACTCGACGAGGTGATTCTGGCGCGCGTGGCCTCGCTCGCACCGCTCGACCGCTCCGTGCTCGAGGTCGTGGCCACGGCAGGCTACCCGCTGGCGCTCGACGTGCTTGGCAGTAGCATCGCGGCCAGCCCGCGCGCGCTGTTCGACGTGCTGGTGCGCCTGCGCAACGAGCGGCTCGTGCGTTCGGATCGGGACGACCGCACCGTGTGCGCCTACCACGACCGGGTGCGGGAGTCGGTCGCCAATCACCTCGACAGCGCACAGCGTGCGGTTCTGCACCGCGAGTTGGCGCTCGCCCTGCAGGCCTTGGGCCGAGACGACGCCGAGGCGCTGGCGCGACACTGGGAGGCAGCCGGCGATGCGTCGCAAGCAGCCCGCTACGTGCGCGTGGCCGCGAACAAGGCCAGCTCGGCCCTCGCCTTCTCGCGCACCGCAACCCTACTCGAGAAACTGCTAGTGCTTGAGCCCATGGCGGAAGCCCAGCGCACCCAGGTCGAGATCGAAATCGCCGATGCGTGGGGCAATGCCGGCTACAGTGCCAAGTCAGCCCGGCTTCGCCTTGCGCTCGCTGAGCATCTGACGGCAGAAGGCGCCGTAGACCAGCGCCGCATGGCCGCCGAGGAGCTGCTGACTAGCGGTCACTTCGACGAATCGGCCGCGCTGCTGGAGCGCTTGGTGACGGACGCCGAGCTCTTTGATCCAAAGACGCCCGGGCGATCGCTGCTGGGTCTCTTGACGCGGCGCCTGCAGCTCAAGCTGCGCGGCACGAGCTTCAAGCCTTGTGATCCGGCGAGCATTCCCGCACGACAGCGACGCGTGGTCGACGCATCTTGGTCGGCTGGCGGCGGCTTGATCATGACAGACGTGATCCGAGGCAACTACTTCCTGGTCGTGAATGCGCTTGAAGCACTCAAGCTGGGCGAGCCCGAGCGCATCGTGCGGGCGCTCGCGGTCGAGTCCATGTGTGGCGGAGCCGCGGACCGCGCACGCAGCAACGTGCTCATCGAGCGCGCGCGTTCGGTTTGCCAACAGGCCAACACGCCGATGGCCGAAGCCTACGTGGCGCTCGGCGACGGTGGCCTCGCCTATTTCTGGGGCGAGTGCGAGCGCGCGATACCACTCCTGAAACGGGCAGAGGCGCTGTTTCGCGACAAGTGCATCGGCGCCCGCTACCAGCTCAACTCCGTGCGCTTCATGTTGTGTCGCGTCCTCGCTCAGCACGGCGCCCTGCGTGAGCTTTCGGAGTTGGTGCCAGGCTACATGCGCGAAGCAGACGAGCGCGGCGATCTGTACTCCCTGATCAACCTGCGCAGCACGCCACAAGCCATCTTGGAGCTCGCCAAGAACAACCCGGCAGCCGCCAGTGCCTTCCTCGATGAGTGCGACGGCACGCTGACGCAGGTTGGCTTTCACGTGCAGCACTACCTCGCACTGATCGCCCGCGTCCAGGTGCTGATCTACCAGGGACAGCCCGAGCAAGCCTACGCTGCCATCGACCAGGCCTGGCCACAGTTCAAGCGCTCGCACTTGCTACGGGTACCGCTGATTCGCATCCACTCCCATGATCTCTTGGCCCGCGCCGCGCTGGCGACCGCTGCCCGGAACAAGGCGCGCCAGCCCGAGCTGCGCAAGGTCGTCACGCGCTGTCTCAAGTCGCTCGCTGCCGACAGCCATCACCCCTGGACCGAAGTCCCACGTCACACGATCGCCGGTTGTGCTGCCTTGCTCGATTCCCAGCGCGAGAGCGCCGTGAGCCACTGGCGATTGGCTCAGGCGGCGGGCACCACGCATGCCATGGACATGAATGCGGCCGCGCTCTTACTCGCGCTAGGTGGCTTGATAGGCGGCGACGAGGGTGCCGCTCTCGACCACAAAGGCGACAGCTGGCTGCGCGGCCAAGGTGTCGTCGAGCCTCGAAAGCTGGCCGCCTTGCTCGTGCCTGAGCCCTGACTCGTCGGCTCATACGCTCCAGATCAAGTGACGAAGTGCCGTCCAGGGTTGTGCCCTGATAGGGGCAGCTTGTGATGCGCAGCGTCGATTTCCCGCCCGCGGCCGAGTTAATGCGGGTTGTCGAAGCGCTGGCAGCGCGCTCCTGACCTACCTGCAACGCCTTAGTCGAGATCAAGACGGCAACTACTGCTTGCGCCTGGCGGGGCGTGTCCAAGGTCTACGAACCGTGTGCTCGGAGCGTCATCCACCGCAGCCTTGAAGGCACCCGTCACCAGGATCTCGCCGGGCCTCGCCGTATCTTCGCCGAGCTTGCTCGCGGCGTTTACTTCGCCGCCCCACAGCTCGGACTGCCCCGCGCGCAGCACATCGCCATAACCCAGCCCGATGCACAGCAATATGTTGTTTTCGGGTCGTAGGCTTTGACTGACGCGCTGACACTCGTCTTGCATGGCGATGGCGCACTCGAGCGCCGCGCGCGGATTACGAAACATCACGAGCAGGCTGTCGGCGTGGGCGCCCAGTACGATGCCGTCATGATCTTCCACGATTGGATACAGCAGACAGACGTCGATGCTCGTGGATGATCTGCAGAAAGTGCGTGATGCCGAACTCGGCGACGCGCCGCGAGAAGCCCGCCAAATCGGTGAACATCACCGCCCAGCGTTCGCCGAACAGGTCCCAAATGCGCCGGTCGATCGCCTGGACGTCTGCGTTGGGCGCCGATCGCAGCTCGATCAAAACGCCACAGCTTCGCTTCGCCTGCGCCGCCTCCCAATTGCATACAAGGAGACTATCCGATTCCGGATGCGCGCGGCACCCCAGAAGCAGTCCGTCTGAAATCCGGCGCTGTTGAGCGGCCGATTCGCCACGTCTGCGTGCGCGGCGGACCTTACTCTCGTAGCATCCTGTCGGATGGATCCACGCGTATACGACCTCGAGGACACGGTGATAGACGCCTGGCCGCCCGCCGAGAGCGAGGACTTGGACGGCTGGCTTTTGCGCGCCAGCGGTGGCCCCACCCATCGAGGGAATTCGGTGGCTACTGTGCAAGCGGGCTCAGCCTACGAGCTCGCTGCGCGGATCGCTGCGGTCGAGTCATTCTGAGCTTAAGCAGAACAAACGTGGTAATCCCTGAAAACGCCCTATGTTTACATTGTTAACATAACCAGTTTTCTGCGCAGTGGTTGTGTAGGCCCCAGTTAGTAATGTCGCCTTTCTCCCAGTTAGAGATGTCGTGTTTGCGCTACCGAGCACGGCATGAGGATGGCGACGGTGACCATGAGCTCGAAGGAGCTGGAACGACTGCACTGGATGGGCGCGCTCGCTGAGCGACATGCGACGCAGCGCGAGGTGGCTTCCCACCTGGGGCTCAGCGTGCGCCAGGTGCAGAGAATGCGGGACGCCTACGTCGAGCGTGGCGGCGCGGGCCTGGTGTCCGAGCGCCGCGGCAAGCCCAGCAATCGGACGCTACCGAGCGAGTTCCGCGAGCAGGTTCTGGGCATCGTGCGCACGCGCTACGCGGGCTTCGGTCCTACGTTGGCCCACGAGAAACTGGTCGAACAGCACGGCCTGGGCCCGTCGCTCGAGACGCTGCGTGTTTGGATGTCGGCGGCTGGACTGTGGCGCACGCGCAAGGAGCGCCGGAGCCGGCCACAGCAGCCAAGGCAGCGCCGCGCGTGCGTCGGCGAGCTGGTGCAAATCGACAGCAGTGACCACGAGTGGTTCGAAGAGCGCGGGCCTCGCTGCACGCTGTTGGTCTACGTCGACGATGCTACGAGCCGCTTGCAGGAGCTGCGCTTCGCGCCGGAATCGACGTTCGACTACTTCGAGTCGACACGTCGCTACCTTGAGCGGCATGGCAAGCCAGTGGCGTTCTACAGCGACAAGCACTCGGTGTTTCGCGTGAACGCGAAGGACCCGAAGGCCGGCGATGGTTACACGCAGTTCGGGCGCGCGCTGCGCGAGCTCAACATCGACATCATTTGCGCCAACTCGCCCGCCGCCAAAGGCCGCGTGGAGCGGGCCAATCAGACGCTGCAGGACCGACTGGTGAAGGAGCTGCGGCTGCGCGGCATTTGCACCGTGGAGGCCGGCAACGCCTTCCTG